>CALWRQ010000064.1 GCA_944383965.1 uncultured Lachnospiraceae bacterium | reverse complement strand
TTAAAAGCGCTTGGCTGGGAAGTGCCTGTAGTTGCCGCATAAGCCTTTCGGCTGAGCCAGATAAAACGCCTGAAAAAATATGAGGGGGGTAGTCTGCGCTTTTTTGGCTGCCCGGAAAGTATTGTTTCAGAGTAATGAAACTGCTATACCTAAAAGAACCATCTCATGCGTTATAAGCCAGGCCGTTAACGTATAGAACCTACAATTTCCTTCTTTTACAAAATCAGCCCCTATTTCAAATTGCATGTTTTGGGGGGCAAAACACTTTAAGAAAGCTCCTATGTGTGCAGTTGCTAATCTATAATAAGAAATCCGTGCTGCAAATGGAATAATAAGAAAAAATGGCAACAGGCATATCCAAGCGCTTATAACGTTCATATCCATTGCTAGAGCTACACCGATTACGGTTAACACCGCAGTAAACGAGAACGTCAATAGACTATTTCTCGTTGTTTCAAAGAACTCAATTTTTTTTACTAATTTATTATATTCTTCATTACTAACAGTAGTTTCCATGCACTCATTTCCTTTATTCTATCTATGTCCATAATAATTATACTACTATTTTTTCGAGAGAAAAAGGACAAAATCGTTGTAGAAATTCTAATGAATAATAGAAAACAATAATTACTTGTACTTATACATTATGGTATAATAATTTTAAGAAAATATTAAATTGAGGTGATATAATGTCTATTTCGCATCCATACTATCGAATAGTACGTCCTGGAGTATCCCACGAATATGTGCTCGATAAACGTTATGCTTCTGATCGTCTTCAGCTTAGTAGAGCCTATCTCAATATTGAAAAAAGTCTGTGTAATATATTTGATTTTATTGAACCAGCTGAAGAAAACTTGAAAACTTATTCTTTTGAATTATATAGCTTATTACTTCGTGCTTGCACAGAAGTGGAAGTTAATTTTAAAGCAATATTAAACGCTAACGGAACAGACATTGAACGCAGTACCATAAAAGATTACAAAAAAATAGAAAAATCCTCTAAATTATCTGAATATACTATTATCTTGCCAAATTGGAGAACAGGATCTAAACGTGAAGAAAAACGCCTGACGCCTTTTATAATTTTTACATCAAAAAAAACCAAACAAAACTGGTACTGGGAATATAATCAAGTAAAACATAATCGCGAAAGCAATTTTAATTATGCCAATTTGGGAAACTGTATAAATGCTGTTGCTGCCATACTAGTTCTTCTGTATTCACAATTTGGTCGATATTGTCTTACAACTTACGGAATAAGCAATCTCGATTGTGGTGATGAAGATACCTACGACGGATCTCTTGACGCAAATACTATTTTTGAAATCATTCCTCCAGACAAAGGGCGTTGGAAACCTGATGAATTATATAGTTTTGATTTTGAAAAGATCAAAAATGAAAAATCTCCATTTCAAAAGTACGATTATAATCATCTAAATCAAGGTAAAAAGGGAAAAAAATAGTATTCTCCTAAATCACTAATCTTTATAGCATCCCTGTCTCTATTCTTCGAATACCGGCCCCGCCATTTTAGTTTTCTTTGTAGGGCCGGTATGAAGATTATATCCCGAATAGCAATTATAGATTTCTTCTAATAATTCTCGTAATAATACCGACTGCCACTCCTCTTTCCTCATCAATCCGGGTTACCACAAAGCTCACGTCATCCTTCTTTCCAGGTGTGCGGGCATCATAGCAGGAATGGGCAACCGCGTTTACCCCGTTGGAAAGCCGAATATATACGATCCCCTTATATACATCCGTTACTTTCCCCGCATATTTGCCCTGCACCCGGCACTTTTTCAGGTTTTCCCGAATCGAATTATTGGATACACTCTTAATATCAGCCGTTACACTGATATTTTCCGGTTTTTCATCCCGCTGCACCTTCAGAATGCGCACAAGAACGCGATCCCCAACGCTGAATCTTTCCCTGGCGTCCCCGATCCAGTCCCAGGAAAGGTCTCTTGCCAGAATTGGATAATCAATGCCGAATATCTCAACACGCACTACCTTTTCAGCAACCGCAATCACTCTGGCCTGTACCAGCCGCCCATCATAAACTCGGTACATTCCGTCATTATCCGTATCCAGATAAAAAATCTGTCGCTTCTTCAACATGGCTTCCCTGCGGCTTGCCACCACGCTCCTTGTTTTGGAATCAATTCCCCGAACAATAAAATCAATCTCCGCCCCAAGCATATTATTGAGCAGCCGGTTATACTGTGTCATCAGGTCCGTATATGCCTGCCCGCTGGGATAAGATCCTGGATTTACCAGCATTTCCTTAACCGGTATGACAATCCGGAATCCTTTATAGTCAACTATTGCGATCGTTTTCCCCCCTTCCGTCTGTTCCACACCCCCAAGCTGACCGAAAAGGATGCGACGGGTACGGTATGCGTTATGGATCTCATGCCAGATGGTATCCTCCCGGACTTCCTCTGTCTCCACTTCCCCTCTCGCTTCGACAGTCAGAACCGGCGCTTCCTGTTCCTCCGCCTCAGACACTGCGCCGGGCTGTATGGCTTCTGTGGATTTCTCCATCGCTTCTCCATGGACTTCTTCTGTTTCCGTACCTCCTGCCGGGCGCTCTTCATCGGAGGGCATTTCATCGGACGGACGTTCTTCCTGCAGAATCCCACTTTCATTCATATTCTCTTCTCCCATCGCTTCATACGAAACGGTTTCAAACTCCTTTTCCTGGACCCTTTCAGCTCCATCGCCGTTTTCCGCTTCTGCCGGATCCAGCAGGAGAACTTCTTCCGCCGGCTGAGGATCTGTTCCTTCCGTGTTTTCCATCTCTGCCTGGATTCCTTTTTCCGGTGCCGCTTCCTCTGCCAGTATATTTTCCCGGCTCTCCTCCATCTGATCGATTACAGTATTTTCAGTTTCAACTGCTTTTCTCCTTGCCATATCAGCATCTCCTTTCTCTGCCAAAGAAAAAGCAGTAAATCCCTTAGCTGAGATTCACTGCTTTCTTTTTAACTATATCGCACTATATATTCTTTTACAATCCGGTAGTCTGTAGTTCTTGTTCCATCAGGATTGCTTCCACTTCCTCCGACGTCTTATCAGATGTATCCGCAATCATTTCAATGGAATAGCCTTTTTGGTGCATCCTTTTAATGGTTGCTATCTTTTTTGCCTCTTTACCTACAGCTTCTCCTCTTTCCCGGATTCCCTGTCCAAGATTACCAATCACATCCTTTCTGATATTGTCCTCCATCGTGATATGGTATTCTGTCTCTATAATCCCCAACTTCTCATTTACTGTCAATTCCGAAGGAAACAGGGTTCCCAGAAGCCGATGCAGTTCATATCCCGGCCCTTTCCCGGGCAGCTCTTCCGCTACCCCGGTCAGGATCACATTCATCAGGTCCAGCTTTCCCGGCCAGTTCCGGCTTCCCAAATGTCTCTCCTGCACAGATGCACATGGGAAAAGCTGTTTTCCTCCATGTTCATGCAGATCCACGCGAAATATACCGACCTGATATCCTCATACCGGGATTTTTCAAAATCACGTTCCTTCTGGGAGGATACCAGCCTGCTCGCATAAAACAGCCCCCCCGGTTCAGGACAGCATATCCGGATTCCCCTTCTAAGCTTCCACATTCAGGATGATCTGGGAACGGCCTTCCTCTACTGCTTTTCAAGTTTTTTTGAACATATATTCTGAAAATTAAGAAGAAAGGATGGACTTTTTGTCTGTTACCGTATATCTGGACTGGCCGCCTTTTTCGGTACCACCTTTCTCCTGCTCCTCTGCGGCGTGGTTCTCCGGTTTTTGTGTAGAAGGCGCAGCAGGTTTCTTCTCCCCGGCATCATTCCCATTCCCCTTCTTTTCCGCCGCTCCTCTTTTCTTTTTCTGCTTCGGTTCCGGCTGTCTCTTTCCTTCCGCCTGTTCCGCTTTTTTCTTTTTCCATTCCGGGATATGCTCTGACGCGCTGCTGTCATGCAGCCTGCCATAATCGGGATGCCTGGTATAATCCATCTTTTCCACCCGAAGCACCTTCTGGCCGCGTGCGATCACAAGCGCCTGATGCACCGGCAGCCGCATCACTTCATCCGGGGTCAGAACCGGACGTTTCCCAACGCCGCTTGTTTCCCGATAATCCGGCGTATAATCGCTGATCTGCCAGGTCCCCAGGTGTTTGGACTTACTGCTCACCGCCACACTTGCAATCCCGGTCCGACTGGAAATGTATTCCGCAGTCAGCTGGTCCGTGCACCCCAGGAAAAGCTGGATGTCCGAATTGCCCAAAATCTCCTGCCACTGGTTCTGCGGATAACGGTTCTGCAGGCCGGCCAGATTCTGGAATACACAACTCAGCGATACATTTCTCGAACGGATCACGCTGGACTTTTTAGCCAGATCCGGAATCGTCCCGCACGCAAGCAGTTCCTCTCCCAGGATATGTACCGGTACGGGGAGTTTTCCGCCTTTGCAGGCCGTATCTGCATATCGGATCAACCGAATAAACGCAAAGGATAAAAACAGGGACGCTAAAAAATCATACGTGCTGTCCTGGTCGCTTGTCACAAGGTAGTAGACGCATTGCTTCTTTCCGGGCAGTTCCAGATCAATCTCACCATGGCTGGTGATCTCCCGGATCGCCTTTGACTGCAGGATCTGCAGCCTCGTTCCAAGCCCGCTGATCAGATCTGCCTGCACATTGGAAGGTGCATTCCTAAAAAAGCTGTAGGATGCCCGCGCCGGATGGGTAATCGGAAGCACGTCGAACAGGCTGTTTAATACCTGCGTCGGATTCATCATGAGTTGGTATGCCTGTCCAATGTTATTCTCTCCTTCCGGATAAAGCATATCCACATACAGGCATAACGCCTTCCATAGATTCTTCTCTCCGGCATCAAAAAAGCGGTCTCCCTTGCTTCCGTCGTTTGAATTTTTTATAACGATCTCCGCAAATATCTGCGCCATCAGCTCATCTCCCCCGATTTCTTTCAGGCATTGCCAGGAATCGGAATGCTCCGGATTAACCAGGTTGAAGATCCGGACGATACAGCCGGCTTCTTTCGCGTAGGCGCTCGTCTTTTCATATAGTTCAGCCTTTGGATCCGTTATAATCAGGGATTCTCCTGCCGCAATCCCCTGCAGGATCCGGTTGATACAGTAAGACCGGGTTTTCATACTTCCACTGGAACCAAAAACAGCCATATTCCGGTTCAGCCTGGTCTCGTCAGGAACGCACACTGCTTTATCACCCAGCACACCCAGAATAACACCATGATGGTGCATAAGGTCAGATGTCAGGTCAAAAATCTCCTGCGCTTCCTTTTTCCCCATCCAGCCAGAAGTTCCATAGGTTCCTTTCTTCGAGTATGCAAAATTCCGTTCCCGGTCATATTCGCCTGAGTCGTTGTATCCCAGGCGCATAACCAGCACCAGCAGGAGAATGAAAAGAACCGCACACAGCAGGATTCCGTACACTCCATAAGGCGGGCGGAATACTGCCGAGATACAGGTTACAAAATCCGGCGACGCCAGCCTGGGGGAAGAACCATCCCCAGGATAGCCTCCTTCCTGTTTCCAGGCTGCATAATTCCCAAACAGCTGGGCCAGATACCCTCCAGCGTAAAAGACCGCCAGCAGGGCAACAGGCAGGAGGGCAAGACTGATATACTTCTTATTAATCTCCGAAAAACCTCCTTTCAAACTTTTCAAAATCAATCGTCTCAAATTCCAGGACTGCGCCTCTGGACACGCAGTAGTTTTCCAGAACCTCTCTTTGGAAATCAAAGCAGATGATCTTACCGGAGAGGTTCCGAAACGCCATCATTTTTAGAAATCCGGCAATCCTAGGCAGATCCAGAAGCCATCCAAAAAGGACCAGTGTGCCATCCTGATCCCACGCATCCTGCCAGGTTCCGCTTTCCCCTTTTTCTTCCAGCCCTGTACGCATCAGTTCTTCCAGCTCCCGCTTTTTTTTCATGCAGCATAGCAGCCGCAGGAGTACTTCCCCATGATGATCGTTTGTCAGAAAATAAAAGTGCTCATAATTTCCGTCAAACAGGAAGTAGGTCCCATCTTTCTTTTCCGCCTGCATCAGTTCCATAAAAAGTTCCATCCGGTCTGCAAACAGGATGGCTTCCAGACCGTCCGGGCCGTACTGCCCGCCAAGCCTGCGGCCATTCATTTCCATTTGCAGAAAGATCTTCAGCCGCAGTTCTTCCCGGCTGCCCCACTTCATCAATGCCTCTCCGCAGTAATAAACCACGTAGCCTTTTTCCTTCGTGAGAAGCATCCCTGTCATACGGGAACTTTTGATTTTCACCGCGTCCAGTCCGATTTCCTTGACTTCTCTCGATCCATAGTAACAGGGATCCCGGATTCTCTCCTGCCCGGAAAAATCATAGGAAAAAACCGGCGGCTTCTGATCCCGGAAAATTTCCACCCTGGCGTTCCACATCATAGTATACATAGCCGCCATACGGATCAGCCGCAGCCTGCGGGTCTTTTCACTTTTCAGCCGGTTTGTTTCCGCTGTCCCCGTCAGGAAAAAAGAAAACCGTTCCGGATTCTCCTGCACCAGCAGTTCCTTGGCCGGCCAGCCCAGCCGGAAAGTACGCAGGCCATCCCGGTAATAGGTTCGGAGCAGCCCTGTCCTCTTCAGCTTTTTCACCACGGAATCCTTGTAAGCTGGCTGCCCTGGCAGGCGTTTCAAAAGCCGGACCGGGAAGTCACCGGAAACAGCAGCCAGTTCCAAGAGCTGCCGTCCCTGTGCCCCTGATTCCGGAAGCCTCACTGTCCCTTTCCCATCTTTGCATCACTCCTTCCAAATTCTAATAAAAACGCATCTCATGTACCGAAGTCTTTAGAGTCACGGTACATTTCCAATTTCTTTTCTTTTCATTCGCCCGCAGCTTCTGGCTCTTTGCCCCTTTTCCGGCCTGTCCCAAAACCGGGAAAAAGTAGCTTCTAAAAAGGGATACTTAAAAATGCCTTTCTTTTCTGCCCTTCAGCCAGTCTGGAAACATTGTTTTTTCCATGATAATGATCCGGGTCTCATTCTGCGCGCCGCTCTCTGTTGTATGATAGACATCGCAGAGCAGGCCCGAATCATCCACCAGCAGGAAGGATGCCAGCACATCAAGTACCTGCTTCCATTCCAGATTGTCATAGTCGCAGATCCGGCTGACCGGGTTTTCCCTGCTGTAAGTATGAATGATACAGATCACGCACTCCCGGTACTTCGGGCAGCCGTTCTTTTCTGCGTACGCCTCCAGGCATCCCTGCAGGGGATCCAGCAGATATTCCATACTTTTTCGGTTCCGGCGCTTGGGTAACAGCCTGGGAATCCGTATCTGGAACTTTCCTTCCTGCGTCCTGATTTCAATCCCCTGCGCGTCCCCCGCCAGGGGCAGGTACTCCCGCTTTTTTACTCCGACTGTATCATATACCAGATGGCGGAGCGAACAGGCCAGTTTCTCCGCCCGGAGCGCTGCTTCCAGCGAAAACTTTCCGTACGCCCCCTGGTCTTTCCCGGCTCCAGCCATCAGGTACAGGGACGAAAGCAGCTGCACCGCTTCTTCCTCCGCCCGGTCTATTCTTTTCCTGAATTCTTCCTGCACAGGTCACTCTCCTTCCTCTGCATCCTGATAATAGGTCACCTGCTCACCATTCACTGTACAGTACCCGGCAGCGCCCGGTATGCTGATCCGTTCGATCTGTGCCGGGTCATCCACCAGAACGATGCGCCTGCAGGATTCCTTCTGTTCTTTTTTCCTGTCCGAAAACAGCCGGTTCATCAGGATTTCCTGCCCTTCCTGTACCGTTATGATCTCATATACCTCGCCTCTCGCGAAAAAGAGGATCTGCACCGGATACTCGCCGGCGGAATGATATTCCAGCTCATCCCGGAAATCCAGGAGCACCCAGACCGCCTTCAGCAGCGCCGGGTCGGTCCCTTCCGGCCCTTCCCAGGGAATCCATCCCCCGGCGGCATTTTCCCGTACCCGTTTTTGTCTGGAAAGGTGCTCCAGTATGGCCGGAACCTTTTCCTCCTTTCCCGGGAAGAAACCGCTGGCCTGCCATTCCGTCATTCCCGGGTACATGGATACCAGCTTTAGCAGTTCTGATGCGTCCTGGTACATTTCCCTGCGTGTTATCATATCTTTCACCTTCTTTCCCTTATCCCGCTTCCTTCTGCCTGCGGAGCCGCTCCGCGATCTCTTTCAGTTCATTTCTGTCCGTTGTGATCAGGTCCTTTTCCAGCGGGCTTGCCTTAAAATCAACGATCACGTTATTATTATTGGTGGAAATCAGACCGGTTCCTCTCTCAAAATGAGTGACCTCCATGATCTCCGCGTCAGACAGATGCAGGGCATCCTGTACCCGCACCGCCTCGTCTTCCTCCAGGTTCAGGATGATTTTGGTTTTGGAATTGTTGATGATCCCTTTCCCGAACCGGCCGTTGTCCGCAGACATGAAATCATACAGGTCCTGGCTGGCACAGATGGCAGATCCGCCGTACCCTCTGATTGTTTTGAAGATTTCTAAAATAAAATCTCCGGCCATACGGCTTCCTTCCGCAGAGGTGGCAGACAGCAGCTGCCAGCACTCATCAATAAAAACCGCCTTTTCTTCCGTACGGTCTGCTTTTGCCCGGTCCCAGACATATTCCAGGGCAGTATAGAGCACAAGGGGCAGCAGCTCCCCTGACATCCGGGATATATCCAGCACATTATAATCATTGTTCAGCTCCACGTTGGTCTGCTGGTTCAGGTTTCTGGCAGACCCATCGATCGCCTGCTTCATAATTTTCGCCATCCGGGCTGTTTCCGGTGACTGGACCAGGATGTCATAGACATCCCCCAGAATCGGCATCTCCCGGTACTGCTCCGGATTTTCCGGATCATTCAGGGAGTCATTTTCATAGGTAATGCCTTTCTTTTCGTAAGTAAGGATAATCGCCTCGTCAAGAAGCTGCCGTTCTTCATAGTTCATATCGGGAATCATCAGCCAGAAGAAGATATGCAGGTGCTGGATTTTTTCCGCGAGGGCGGAAAACTGTTCCGGCCCATCCAGCAGCTCGTTTACGCTGCAATCCAGCTTGCGGATTTCCATGATGTTGATCCCCCATCTGCTTCCCGGCGCAAGCAGACTGTATGAGCCTCCCACCTTTTCGCAGGCCCGTCGGAACTCATGTCCCTTCAACGGGGCAATGATAAAAACAGGAATCCCCTTTCGTCGCATCCGTAGCGCTAACAGCTGCATGGTAAAAGTCTTTCCGGCACCGCTGGTCCCAAGGATCACCATGTTTGCGTTTTTGTACGTGGCTGTGTCAAACAGGTCCAGCACCACAAGCGAACTGTTATACCGGTTGACCCCAAGCATAACTCCATTGTCATCGCACATCTCATAAGAGATATAGGGATAACAGGCCGCAGCACTGCTGGACAGCACGTTCCGTCTGCTCCTCTCATACAGCTTCTTATCCAGGGACAAAAACGGCAGGGAGGAAAGGTATGCCTGCTCTTCCCGATAGTGACAGCTTCGCACCTGCATATCCTGCGACAGGAGGAGTTTTTTCATTTCCGCCTCTTTCCATTCCAGTTCCTCCCGGGACTCCGCAGTAATCGTGATTAACAGATTGATATAGTAAAAATCTTCATTGTTTGCGATTCCGGATTTCAGATAATAACCTGACCGGATCGCGCCGTCGATATCGTCGTAATCCGTATTCGTATCACTTGCGTCCTTGATCTTCGACCGGTTGATACGCAGCTGCTGCCCCACTTTTTGAACGATCTGTTCCTTGGGCTGCCGGAACAAAAACAGATCCATGTCAATCCCATCCCCGGCATTCACGATCAGGCTCAGCCACCCCGCCGGGACCTGGGTACGGTACCCTTCTGAGGGGATAAGCAGCCAGGAATAATACAATCCGTCAACCTGAACAGAATCTCCTCTTGTGAAATCGATCTGATTCGGGGAGAAAAACTCACTGGCCGGTATGGCGTCCGTATTTTTTCCATGGAACGCATTTTTTCCATGGACAGCATAAGCTGCCACAACTTCTGATACTTTATTATGAAAAGGCTTAAAAACGCTTTCCTTCCGGCACAAAATATCATAAAGCGCCTTTGCCGCCTCTTCGTCTTCATTCTCCGGGCGGAGCACCCCATTTCCGCAGTTTCTCAGATACGCGGACGCAGTATGAACCGCGCTCTTTAAAAACGATACTGCTTCCGTTTCATTCTCTCTTTGCGACGGATTCCAGGGTTCGTACTCAAAAATCAGGAAAAAACGGCGGGTAACCGCTTCCTGGCTGCCTACCTTTTTTACAAATTCAATGTAGTCCTTTTGCATCTGCAGGCAGTGCTCATTGGTTTCCTTTTCCATCTCCTCCCTTACCGTATCCAGATGCCTGTTGATATCCGCCTTCCGGGTGATCACCTTGATCTGCAGCTTTACGGGGCTGATCTTTAGATAGGACAGATAAGAATAGATAATACTTTTCTGTTCCCTTGCACTCCGCAGCAGGAAATTAACGGGAGTGATTTCGAGAATCGACAGATACCGATGGTCTCTTGTATAGATGATTCCATCCTGGATTTTCTCAACTGGAAGGTAATCCGCCACCGGGTTCAGGCAGCTTTCTGCCCGTTTTTCTTTCTCCTGCGTACCGCTTTTTTCAGATCCCGTTCTCTTTTTCAAAATCTTTTCGTTCTCTTTTTTTTCTGATTTCTTAACAAAAGTGGATGCCGGCGCCATTTCTGCAGCCTTCCTGCCATCCGGTTTCTGACGCGGCTTCCCCGCTTTCCGGAGTTTTTCCCGCATTTCATACTTTTTCAATTCATCAAATTCTGCCGGAAAATCCTCTCTTTTCACTTTCCCATGCCTTTTTCCCGCAGCCTTCCGTAACGTCGTGGCCTGCTTCCCTGCTTTTTCTTTCTTTTTTTCACGGCTTAGGGTTCCGGTCCGCTTCGTTTTTTCTGCAGCCTGATCTGGTCCACTCTGATCCCCAACTCCAGTCGTACCGATTACCCGCCGGTTCCGGCGGTACCGAATCCAGATCAACAGGAAGGAAGACAGACTCTCGCCGTCAATCCCGATCAGGGCGACCAGCGCGGCAGGCAGGGCCGTCAGGCACAGGGTTACAATCTTTGCTGTCAGCCCAAATGGAATGCACACAAAAACCGGTATCCCGATTACACATGCCAGGATACCGGCTTCTACTGCGTTTCTCACTTTAATCATCCCGCCGAAAAGCGTTCCGCTTTCTATAAAATTTGGCGGAATGATATAGATATCACGTTCTGTCCGATCCATATTTCTCCTTCTCAATTACCCGATAATCCAGAATGGGCCGCCCGCGCCGGCCCGGCGGCTGGCTTCATCCAGGATGATAGACAAATCCCACGACTGTCCGCTCCTTTGGTAGCTTGCCGGATCCGCCACAAGGATTTTTCCATCCTGCACACCACGCAGCACAATAAAATGTCCGCTTTTTGTAAAATGGCCCTCCGCCATAATCGCCACAATCAGTTTCCCCGCCGTTAATGCATCGACAATCCGCTGCGGCTCAGAAGCGGAGCAGCCGGATACGGGCAGTCCCCAGGCCTCTGCACCCCCAGGAATCAGGGAATGGTAAGATCCGCTCCCTTTGCACCAGTAGCCATGCTGATATGCCCATTCCGCCATTTCCGACGGATCCACCATGTCGTCCGTCAACGAGGAAACCACGATTGCCATTGCCGTAGGTCCGCAGCCGCTCTTTCCAATCCGGTCTGTCCCATACGGCTTATCCGCATACCGCTCATCCAGCTGATTATAATAGACCACTTCACTGCCGCCATCAGGGAATACAACTTCACCAAGCGGGGGAATCTGATGTTCTGTCCCGTCTTCAACCGCCTGCATCAGTCCATCCCCTAAAAACAGGCTCAGGTTTGAAGCATAATCCTCCGCCAGTTCCATCTGTTCTTCGTCTAATTGAAAAACCTGTTTGGCAAAATAATCCTCTCCATTATAGGCAATCTGATAGACAATCCAGTCTTCCTGGACCGTTATCTCCTTCCCAGTTTCCGGATCTGTCAAAATGCTTTCCCGGGTTTCTTCCTCACTGGTCCAGGAAAACAGATGCTTTCTGTTCTTTCTCAGCACATCTTCCATATCCGAAATGGAAATCCGTTCGATCTCTTCGCTGCAGGCCGCGCTGTACTGAGACAGGAACAGGTTAATGTTATAGACCACCCCGCTTTCATAGGGATTTTGAATCTCCAGCTGATCTGCCTCGGAACGGGCAAAATCCTCTTCGATTTCTTCCAGCACATCCTCAAGCGCCTCCGCCAGGATGACATTCATCGCATAAGTGATCTCGTTTACGTGTTCTGTTATGGCCTGGCTGCTGTTCAGGATCGGCTGTCCCGGGTCCGCTTCTGAATAAGCAGCTCCATATCCATCAAACAGCACACCCGGCAGCATAGCCAGAAACAGCACTGGAAGCATCAGCAAAACAGCCAGCGCTGCGGCCGCTTTTCCCACCAGCTTCCGGTTTGTCCACAGCGCCGCAGCGGCTGCCCCGTAAGGCCCGCCGGCCGCCGCACCTTTTGTAATGCCCGCCGCCGCTTTCCCCGTTTTCAGGGCTGCCTGCACGGTATGTGCCGCAGATGCCCCCAAAGAAAGTGCCTCCGAGGCCCCATTTCTCTTTTCTTCTTCCGCCATCGGCTGTTATCCTTTCGTCAGATCTTATCTTTTCGTTTTGGCGCCGGCGGGAGCTTCTTTACAATGGATTCTTTGTAAGCGATCTCTCCATCAGGCGCCAGATAGGGCTTCTTCTCCACCGCGTCCTGGGCATACTGCTTATACCATGTGGTGCCATCTGCGGCATGCACAGTGCTGTGTGGTCCCTCCGGGGCGGTATACTGTTCCGTATGATACATACCAAATGCAATGCCATTCGGATGCGTTTCACTGATTTCCGTACCGGTAATCCTTCCTCCTCCGATTTCCACATTCTGGAAGGATGGAACATCCTTTGCTTCTTTTCCCAGGGCGGTATATCCCAGATATGAGGACAGGGCCTGTTCCGCTTTTTCTCCAACGATATTTCCGTGACTGGCAATATTTCCAGTAGCAATCGTCCCAATGGTCTGGTTTGCAAAATCCCCGCCCTTTTGTATAGACGACGCATACATCTGCCCTCCGATTCCTCCTGACAGACCGTTCACTGCTGCTTCCACTTTGGAAGAGGCATGGGTTTCCTGCCTGGAGGTTGCCGTGCGCACAGCTTCGTTTGCCACCTTCCTGCTGACAACTCCCGCCAGACCGCCGCTCATGGCTGCCATTCCCTGTGACAGGCCATTCCCGGCCCCGCCTCCTCCATAGCCTCCATTATTCACATGAGCGGAAGCTGAACTATGATGAAATCCACCGCCAAAGTAGGTACTGGCAAAGGTTTTCAGGCCGCCAACCCCTTTTGCCGCTATCATGACTTCCGCAAGCATGCTGCTTCCAGTCTGGCCTACGTTGATCCCCAGGCTTGCCATGAAGGAATCGATTTTCTGTGATATTTTTAAGAACGCAATGGCACACAGAAACCAGACCAGTACGTTTCCGGAAACCGCCTCCCTGCCTGCCGCATCCACCTGTTCCTGTACATCGCTTTCCGTAATGGCCAGTACCTGCTGGCCATACAGCAGAAACAGGGACGATGCCATAAGGACTGTCCTGTAGCACTTTTTCTTCATATCGTCCTCCTTCTACAACGACAACGGGTTTGAAATGAAATTTCCGACCATGGAAACAAACAGCCGCAGGCACCAGGCATTCATGAGCAACATAAAAATCTGTCCTCCGAACATCCGGCACCAGCTTTTGAAGATATTTGCGGTTCCCTGGGAAGCGCCCATGGCAAAAGCAACCGGCGCCGTAAAGACAAGGACCCCCAACAATACGTACCGTTCCGCAGCCTCCAGGAGCAGTTTCAGGTAATTCCATGCGAGGATCAATACCAGAACCAGGGTAATCAGGACCACCGCCCCATTCGCGCAAACCCCTATGATCGTAAGCATCACACTGTTAAAATCCCCAAAGTTCAGGGCCGGAATCTCCGAATCCATGATCCATTGGTATGGGGTTCCTCCTATACCAAGAAGCAGGGATACAATTTCATCTGAAAACCATGCCAATCCGATAAACAGAACGGAACGGATGACCAGCTTAACCGGATCTTCCGCCTCTATCCCGATCCCAAGGCAATAGTTTTTATATAGTTGCCAGACAAGATTGAGCAGGATCAGTCCGATTGCCAGGGCCACAAACACCGTATACATGGTTTCCGCCGCCGGGAAATACCGGAGAAAGGTATCCATGCTGCACCCCAGTGCGCCAAGGACAGAAGAGGAAATCAGGTCAAGAAAATACATGACCTGCTCCGCGATCCATTCCACAATTCCGTCTAATATGCCCATACCGGTTTCCTCCCATTAGCCGGCATCAGGTATTGGATTTCCCGTGCCAGCATCACATCGTAGCACTGGCCTCCATGCCGGATCTGCAGGTATGGGCTTTTCGCCTTTTTCAGGATCCGCCGTGGAAGCCGGATACAGAACACGCTGTACTCCTGGTCTCTGCAGGGCGGGATATCAATCAGCAGATATCCTCTTTTCCGCTGTATATTAACCAGACACAACGGCAGCCGGATACCATAAGCCATGCCATACAGCTTTACCTTTTCTCTCTCCATCTGTGTATCCTCCTTTAGCCGTTCCACTGGCCGCCTTCAAAAAATGGTGTAACATAGGCCATGATAAACCCAAGGCTGTTCAGGATTACCCAGGTAATACAGATCCGCTTCAGCCAGGCGCGGCTTTCATCCACGGTTCTGCCGCTTCTGGAAAAATTCATCATCAACAGGGCAACGCTGGCTGTCACAATGGCAGTAACCGTAGAGATCAGCAGGATCTGGTTGTACACGTCCTGCATGATTTCCTTTGCCTTTGTCCAGATGTTCGTTGCCGCAAACACCGGACAGGCATACACAATAGACATGGCTGCGCAGAAACACAGGACTCCCGGCACCTGCCGGGCAAACCTTGACAGCATCTTCCGCCGGCCGGTACAGGCCGGCTCCTTCTTTCCTTTCATGCAAACCTCCTTCAGCAGGACAAAAAAGAAGAGCATCCCGGTGCCGGAAATGCTCCTCTCTGTCCTTTTACAATATGATGTTATCTGTGTCCTTTTGACACTGTTCAGCATACCAAGTATATCACTTGGAGATTTGCGGCGGAATGGCAGATCCCTGCCAATCTCCTGCCATTTTTGTTTCCGCTCTGCAGATGGACGGAACAGGAGGCCTCCATCCTGATCTCTTACTCCCCGGGCAGCAGATCGGGAACCGTAACGACGAGCCCAGGAAAAATCCCTGAC
>CALWRQ010000063.1 GCA_944383965.1 uncultured Lachnospiraceae bacterium | reverse complement strand
TCTTCTCTTCGTATATCATTTTCGTCCTCCTATCCGTTTTTCGGCAATTTACCGTATATTTATAGCATTATCCCAATAAATAGTCAAGGTCATTCCCGGCCTTCCCGCCGTTTTCTCAGACGGATGTCATCTCCGTATACAGGAAGGATCCGGTAATAGCTCATAATCCTGGAAGTCACCCGCTCCGTATAGGTATCTCTCAGCGCATTCAGGGAAAGGTTGGTGGAAATCACCGTTCCCTTCTTCCGGTTCAGCCGTTCGTTCAGACAGTAAAACAGCTGAGAAGAAGTAAAGCTGTTGTTCAGCTCCGTACCCAGATCATCGATCACCAGCAGATCACAGTCCAGAATATCCCCGTACAGATCCCTGTCCTCTTCCCCCTGGCGGCCGAATTTCGTTTTGGAAAAAATATCAAACAGATCTCCGGATGAAAGATAGATCACGGAATAATACCGGTCCATCAGTTCCTTGGCGATGCAGTTGGCAAGAAAGGTCTTTCCCACACCGGTACTGCCTGTCAGCAGAATATTCCCCTTATTCTCCCCGAAATCCCGGATAAACTGGCGGCAGACCTCCACTACCTGATGCATATGCTCTCTGGCAGTCCTGCCGATCCCGGGAATCACCTCCCGGTCATCATAATATTCATAAGAAAATGCGGAAAAATTCTCTTTTTTCACGATCTCTTCAATATTGGACTGGGCATAGAGCAGACGCATCTGGGCCTTGCGGAAGCAGTGACATTTCTTGCCGTTTATATAACCGGTATCCCTGCAGTCCGGACAGCGGTAATGCATTTCCATATAATCCGGCGGATACCCTTTGGATCGGAGGAGAATCTCCTTCTGCTCACGCAGGTCTGCCAGCGCCGCCTTCATTCTGGACAGCGCCTCCCCGTCTCCTGCGAGCATCTTCCTGGCTGAATCCACAGCTGTGGTGCTGATTGCATTATCCAGTTCCTTAATAGCAGGAAGGACCTTGTATATCTCCGCTACCCGTTTGTCCTGCTCATGTTTATTCTGAAGCTGCTGTCTGCCGTATTCCCGGATGATCGAGTCATACTGGGAATTGCTCAATGCCATTTCTCACCCTCCTTTACTGCCATTGCTCCAATATCATGGAATCATAGTCCGTCTGGCGCTCCTTGAAATTCCGGAACTGATTGGTTCCCTTCCGTCTGGACTCCTCTTCTTTATAAACAGGCTTTTTCCTCTTTCCGTCTGCTCCGGCCACATCCTCCATAGTCCGTACTCCGCCTTTGTACCATTCCTCCAGAATCCGGTCCGCATACTGAAAGCTGGGCTTATGAATCGCCTCCATGGTACGATTGCAGGCTTCCACCACGATCTGGCGGGTAAATCCCCAGGTCTTATACCACTTTTCAATCGCATCCCATTCCGTATTCCCCGGGCGGCGGTCATTAATGCCAAAAGCCTTCATCACGGCAAATGCATCCTGATTGAAATGTTCCGTCCATGCCTTTGCTTTTGCCACTGTGTCAATTCCCTTTTCATGCCAGCTCAGGGCTACCTTTTCCATATAGCGGATACTGTTGTGCCGGTTCTGCACGCAATACTCGATCACATATTCGATCACATCGCAGGACATATGCAGGCTGTCATACAGATATGCCAGCATATCCGCATCCTGCGGCTTCAAGAGGCGCCCCATATACTGACCGGCAACATAAAGAAGCTGGCTGAATTCTCCGTCTCCCTGAAGGCGGTCCAGTTCCGCTCTTCCGTAGGTTTTTCGTTTTTCCTTTTCTTTCTCAAGGGCCCGCGGTACCTCAGGAAGGGCTGCCGCAGTCTCCTGTCCGGCCTGCTCTCTCTCTTTCTCCCTGTCTTCTTCGCCCTCTCCCAGAACCCCCATCTTCTGCCAGTAGGCCAGAGCTCTCCGCACATCCGCCTCCGTATGGTTCAGGGCATCGGCAATGGAAGAAAGCTCCACATGTTCATTCTGATGCCGGAGTACATACAGGTAAACCTTCACATATTCTCCGTTTGCCGCCGCCATATATGTATCGATAAATTCATCCGCGACCAGCGTCGCCCGGATCTGAAACTGATTTTTCACAGACAAAACTCCCTTTTTATGATAACCCTGCGTTCTGGTTCCATCATATCACATTCAATTTAAAAAGAAAATAGCTCCTCTTTTCCACAACATGAATTGTGGATATTGTGGATAACGTGGATAATACGTTGACATAACATCAAATACTTTGAATGAATTTGTCGAATATAGCGGAAAATAAAGGGCTTGTAAAATTAACAGACGATTTTTTATGTAAAGTAAAAAATCCACATAGTTTCTTTACATAAAATGTTGAAAACTATGTGGATAGTGTGGATAATTACAAACCAAGCAGTTTTTCTCCCACTTTTACAATATCTCCGGCCCCCATAGTTATCAACAAATCACCGTGTATACAATTTTCCAAAATAAATGTTTCGATTTCATCAAACGAGGGCAGATACACTGCTTTGGTTCCCAGCGCTTCAATTCTCTCCGCCAGGTCCCTGGAGCTGATTCCCAGAGTATCGGTTTCTCTTGCCGCGTAGATATCCGCCAGAATCACTTCATCTGACTGGGACAGCGCCTGCGCAAATTCATCCATGAAAGCCTTGGTCCTGGTATAGGTATGGGGCTGAAATACACACCAGATCTTCCTGTGGGGATAATTCCGTGCCGCCGCCAAAGTCGCACGGATCTCGCTAGGATGATGGGCATAATCATCGATCACCGTTACGCCCCCGATCTCTCCCTTTTTCTCAAACCTTCTGTTGGTCCCGGTAAACTTCTTCAGGCCTTCCTGAATTTTTTCAAAAGGCACACCCAGTTCCAGACAGGCAGCCGCGGCGCTCAGAGCATTGGACACATTATGCTCTCCTGCAACTCCCAGTACAATATGTCCCAGCTGCTCACCCAGACGAACGCAGTCAAATTCTGCTCTGGCAAATTCGTCATGGCAGATATTCTCCGCCCTGAAATCACCTTTTTCTCCTCCGAATGTGATCACCCGACACTTCAGACCGTCCGTAAGCTCCTCCAGCCTGTCAATGCATCCGTTAATGATCAGCAGCCCGCTTTCAGGCAGACGCTCCGCGAACAGACGGAAGGAATGCCGGATATCCTCCAGATCCTTGAAAAAATCCAGATGATCTTCCTCAATGTTCAAAATAATCTCCATTGTGGGAAAGAACGAAAGAAAGCTGTTGGTATACTCACAGGCCTCCGTCACGAAAAGTTCCTGTCCTCCCACGCGGATATTTCCGCCAATGGAATTCAGGATTCCTCCTACGGAAATCGTAGGATTCCTGTCTGCTGCCAGCAGAATCTCTGTGATCATGGAAGTAGTGGTCGTTTTTCCATGGGTTCCGGAAACTCCCAGGGACTGTCCGTAATTCCTCATCATCTGACCCAGCAGTTCCGCACGGCTGAGCATGGGAATCCCTCTTCTGCAGACTTCCATATACTCCGGGTTATCCGGATGAATCGCCGCTGTATATACTACCGCATCAACGCCATCCATGATATTCTCCGCTTTCTGCCCGTACATTACCTGCGCTCCTCTTGCGGCCAGGTGGTCGGTAAGTTCTGACTCTTTTGCATCTGAACCGCTGACAGTAAATCCTTCATCCATAAGGATCTCCGCCAAACCGCTCATGCTGATGCCCCCGATTCCTATAAAGTGAACATGACAGGGCTTTTTAAAATCTATCTGATACATATGATCCCCTCTATCCTCTCTTGAGTTTCTTTTCCTCGCTCCGGCTGTCTGCCGAAGCCATCCTTCTGTTTCATTATACCGGATTTTTTATGAAAAGCAAAGAGATGGCGCAGAAACTCTCTGCTGTCCTGTTTTTTGCGCTGACGCTTTAAGCTGATACATAGACATTATAATATAGGAAGAAATTCTCTTGCATCAGTCAGGTCTTTTCCTGTCCATGTACTGTGAAAACGTAAGTTTTCACAGATAATTTTTTTGCATTCTGCAAAAAACCGCCGTTTTTTCTTCTGCCGCCTTTTTTCATTTTTTATACATTTAAAACACTCCCAGTTTTCCTCTGTTTTTTTTCTGTTTTACGTGAAATTTACACAATTTATTTTCTTTACGAATTTCTCACTGAAAGATTAAATTTATATTAAATCGAAGAAAAATACTTGTAATATTCAAAAAATGTGGTAGTGTTTTTGATACAGCTCCTGTCCTTTGGACAGGAGTGTATTATAAAAAAGGATTATTATAAAAGAGGGAAGAAACACTATGAAAGAATTTACACAATTTTTCAACACTGCCATCGCGGTGATTCTGACCCTGCTGTATCTGTATCAGTTGGGCTATCTGCTGATCGGCATTGTACAGAAGAACCGGCAGCGCTGCTGCCCTCCGTCCAGACTCCGCCGCTATGCCGCGGTTATCTCGGCCCGCAACGAGGAAAACGTGATCGGCGGTTTGATTGACAGTCTGAAGCATCAGAATTATCCCGAGGAGCTTCTGGATATTTATGTAATTGCAGATAACTGCACTGACAATACTGCCCAGGTAGCGGAAAATGCCGGGGCAATCGTATACCGCCGCTTCAACCACCTTCAGGTAGGAAAGGGATACGCCCTGGATTATCTGTTCAATCTTCTCACAGAAGAAGGAAAAAATGATTATGACGGCTATTTCGTCTTTGATGCTGACAACTATGTGGATCCCAATTTCGTAAAGGAAATGAACATTACCTTCGGAAGCGGAAACTATGCGGCACTCACCAGCTATCGGAACTCCCGCAATTTCGGATCAAACTGGATCTCTGCCGGATACGGACTCTGGTTTCTTCGCGAAGCCCGCTTTTTAAACGCCCCCCGTATGGCTTTAGGCATTAACTGCGCCATTTCCGGAACCGGTTTCCTTGTTTCAGGAGATCTGGTACGGGAGAACGGAGGATGGCCTTTCCATCTGCTCACAGAAGACATTGAATTTTCCGTAAACTGTGCCCTTCAGGGCCGTGTGATCGGTTACTGCGAAAAGGCTGTGATCTATGACGAGCAGCCCGTAACCTTTAAGCAGTCCTGGGATCAGCGTCTTCGCTGGTCCAAAGGCTTTTATCAGATTGACTATCGCTATGGCATGTCTCTGCTGAAAGGAATCTTTACCGGCGGACGTCGCGGATTTTCCTGCTACGATATGTTTATGACCGTAGCTCCCGGTATGTTCCTCACCCTCGGCGCCATTCTGGTGAATCTGATCATGATCACTGCAGCCATGACTCTGCCGCCGGCAGAAGCGGAAATGGTGATCGGAGAATGCTTAGGCTTTATTGCCAGAACCATTCTCGTGTTCTATCTGGGACTGCTGATGTATGGTACCATTACCACCATTACGGAATGGAAATCCATTGCAATTCCGGGAAAGCGAAAGCTGATGTTTCTGTTCACCTTCCCGATTTTCATGTTTACCTATATTCCCATCGCCGCTGTGGCGCTGGTACGGAAAGTGGAATGGAGACCGATCTATCACGGCGCCGATCAGGGCGGCTTCATTCCTGCAGCAGGTAAAAAACGGCTGTCTGCATAAGCAGAGATGTTCCGTCGGTACAGCAGCCCCGCTGTCTGAGTGCTTCAGACAGCGGGGCTGCTGTTTTTATTTTCTCAGTCTTCCTATTTTATGGGATCCGGCTGATCCAAAACCGTCAGAAATGCAGAGCAGGCCTTTGAAAGATACCGGTTCCGCTTGTAATAGAGCTGAATCTGCCTGCTGGAATCCTGGTTGCCGATTTTATAAAAAAACACGCTTTCCGACTCCGGCAGGTTCTGAATGAGAGAGTCTCCTACAAATGCAATTCCCATACCATGGCATGCCAGATTGTAGGCGGTAATCTGCTGATCCAGTTCCAACCGGATTCTAGGGATAAATTGATTAACCTTGCAGATATGCATGGCCCTCTCCCGGGTATCGTTCCATTCCCGCAGCAGCAGAAAAGGATCCTCCTGAAAGGCTTTGATGGATACAGACGGAATATTGGATTTCAGATGACAGCCGGATTTGATCTGACCGGCAGTCAGGGCTGAGGACCGGCATGCCTGAGCTGAGGCAAAGGAACGGGGTACCGCTATCAAAAGATGGTCCTCACCGATTATCTTCTTGTCATATATCTCCGGGTCCAGCGTGCTGTTGTCCAGAAGAAAATCTATCGTACCGGCATTCAGTTTTTCTTCAAGAGCTCCGGTTGAACCTTCCACCAGCTGTACGCGAATTGCAGGATAGCAGGAAGAAAAGCGGCTCAGCAGAGGCGGCAGTACATAAGAGATGAAAAAATTGGTTCCCCCTATGGAAATATTTCCACATTTCAGGTTCTCCAGATCGCTTATGTAATTCTCAAATTCTGTTTCCACTTCCAGAATCCGTTCCGTGCAGCGGATGTATTCCCTTCCCACCGGCGTAAGCTGAACCGGAGAGGTGCTTCGATCAAAAATAGGCGCACCGATACGTTCCTCCTCTTTTTTTACAGCAGCACTGAGAGACGGCTGACTGATAAAAAGAATCCGGGCCGCCCGGGAAAAGCTGCGCTGCTGATACACTGCATATACATACCGCATGGCTTGGAACACAGGTATCCCTCCTCACATGATAGAATATAATATGGTTTTCGCCGCCCGCTGCAAAACCTGCTGCAGCCTCGAGCCTTGTACATCTCCATCATATCATAACGGTGGATCAAAGTCTCCAGCCGGATTAACAGGATAACGCCGGAAAAGCTGAAAGACTCTTTGCGGCCGGCCGCAGTTTTTGTGCCGATTGCAGAAAACCGGACTTATAGTTTCAGACTATAGGAATGATAGGATTCTTGGTATTAGACATTGTCCATTCCCGGCGTTATAGTGAGGACAGATAAAAGCATCAGTTATTTTTGAGGAGGTTTAAACAATGTCAAACGAACATCAGTATCGCTGGGAGCATGACTCAATTGGAGACCGCAATCTGCCGAAGGATGCTTATTATGGGGTACAGTCCCTTCGTGCTGCAGAGAATTTTCACATCACCGGACTGGCCATGCATCCGGAAATCATCAATTCGATCGTGGAAATCAAAAAAGCAGCCGCCATAACCAATCTGGAAATCGGCCTGCTGGATAAGAAAATCGCAGAGGCTATTGTAAAGGCCTGTGATGAGATCCTGAGCGGAAAGCTCCACGATGCCTTTATTGTGGATGCGATCCAGGGCGGCGCAGGCACGAGCCTGAACATGAACGCCAACGAGGTCATCGCCAACCGTGCCATTGAACTGCTGGGAGGGAAAAAAGGGGATTACAGCGTAGTTAATCCCAACGATCATGTCAACTGCGGCCAGTCTACCAATGATGTGTTTCCCTCTGCCGGAAAACTGGCAGTGCTGAAGCTGCTGATCCGGGCTCAGATTCAGCTGGAACGGCTTTACAAAGCCCTGACAGAGAAGGCCGGTGAATTTGACGATGTGCTCAAGATGGGCCGTACCCAGCTTCAGGACGCAGTGCCCATCCGGCTGGGCCAGGAGTTCAAATCCTACAGTGAGGCCGTCCGCCGGGATATCAGCCGGCTGGAGCGGGCACAGGATGAAATGCGGTGTCTGAACATGGGCGGTACCGCCATAGGCACAGGCATTAACGCTGATGAGGTATACATCCGGCGAATCGTACCCAACCTTTCCAAAGTCACCGGACTGCGGCTGGTCCAGGCTTTTGACCTGGTAGACGCTACTCAGAATCTGGACGAATTTGTGGCAGTATCCGGAACAGTAAAAACCTGTGCCGTCAATCTGTCCAAGATGTGTAATGACCTGCGTCTGCTCTCTTCCGGTCCCCGATGCGGTTTTGGAGAAATCAATCTTCCGGCAAAGCAGAACGGTTCATCCATTATGCCCGGAAAAGTTAATCCGGTGATTCCGGAAGTAGTGAACCAGGTAGCCTTCAATATCATGGGAAACGACCTGACCATTACTCTGGCGGCAGAAGGCGGACAGCTGGAGCTGAACGCCTTTGAACCCATTATTTTCTGGAATCTGACTCACGCGGTAGAATTTCTGACCTATGCAGTGAAAACCCTGACAGACAATTGTATTACCGGCATCACTGCCAACAGAGAGCGATGTCAGAGTCTGGTGGACCACTCCGTAGGTATAATCACAGCTCTGACCCCCTACCTCGGCTATCAGCCAGCGGCAGATATCGCCAAAGAAGCGATCCGTACCGGAGCTCAGGTAAAAGACCTGATTCTCCGGAAAGGAATCCTGCGCAGGGAAGAAATTGATCGGATCCTGGATCCCTATGCCATGACTACTCCGGGTATTTCCGCAAAGGAGCTGCTCACCAGATAAAAACCGTGCCGCGAACATCCAGCCAGCTCAAGGCAAAATTACCCCGGAGGAATCTCCGGGGTAATTTTCAGTTTACTCAGTGCCTGCTTTTTTCTTTTTCAAATTCCTGCCGGATTTCTTTCATCAGTCCGGGCTGCTCTACCAGCTCGCAGACAGCAGCTGCCAGAATTTTTCCGGCATAAATGACCGCATCATGGGCAGCGGGTGTTTTCCCTGCATCCAGAAATTCCTGAGAGTGGGAAGACGTCCCCGGGGCCACGAAGGCCACCCGAATGCAGGAGCCGGGAATCCGGTACATGACATTGGCAAAATCCGTAGAACCCGTTTTTTCCCTGGGAAGCTGACAGTTTGGCGCATGAAAGTATTCCGCCTGCTCCATCAGCAGCTGATTCAGTCTCCGGGCCGGAATTTTTCCCTCATAGCGCCGATGGTACTGAATCTCACTGGTAGCTCCGGCCATCAGGGCAGCTCCCTGAATGATCTGCTCAAATCGCAGGATCAGATAATCCAGGTATGCCGAATCATAGGAACGGAGCACAAACTCTCCGGAAGCCTCTGCAGGAACCACATTGGCACTGCCCCCGGCATTTTTGATGGTATAGTGCATCCGGCTGTCCTCTTTCACATGCTCCCGGAGAAACTCGATTCCCTGAAAGCTGAGCAGCAGAGCATCCAGTGCGCTGATGCCGTCCTCCGGCTTTAAGGCCGCGTGGGCACTCTTTCCATAGAAGGTAACAGTGGCAGAAATCTTGGCCATGGAACGTGCGTCTGTCTGAGTAGCAGGCCCTCCGTGCATCATCAGTGCCACATCCAGATCCTGAAGATAGCCCTCTTCCAGCATAGTCACCTTACCGCCGGCCCCTTCTTCTGCCGGAGTACCATATACCACCAGCGTATAGTTTCCCGGAAGAAGCGCCTTGATGGCTGCCGCTGCTCCCGCGATGGCCGGCCCCTGCATCTGATGACCGCAGGAATGTCCGTTGGGCAGGGCGTCGTATTCACACAGCAGGCCGATCCGAAGACCGCCTGTGCCGCTGGTCCAGACCGCACGAAATGCGGTTTTCAGGGATCCCAGTCCCCGTTCTACAGCAAAGCCCTGTGCCTCCAGATAATCTTCCAGAAGCCCGGAAGCATACTCCTCATGGTAGGCCGGCTCCGGATGATCGAAAATCCGGTCGGACATGGACGCCAGAACATTTCCCTCCCGCTCTATCCAGTCCGCAAGTAAATCTTTGAAATTTTTCATAAGAAAGAACTCCTTTCTGTTTCTGACGGCAGATTACACCGGACCGTAGTGAATCAGCTGAGCAACAGACATGAGCACGCTTCCCGCAAGAATCCAGATCAGGAACAGCTTCCACATGAAACTCATCCACTTTTCATAGGGAATGTTGGCCGCTCCCAGAATCCCCATCAGAGCGGAGGAATGGGGAAGAATGTAGTTGCAGAAGCCATCGCCGAAAGTAAAGGCAAGAACGGCGGTCTGCCTGGTCATACCCAGAATATCTGCCAGGGGCGCCATAATAGGCATTACAGCCGTAGCCTGGCCGCTGCCGGAAACGATAACGAAATTAACCAGAATATTAATGATAAACATGGCCGGCCCAAGCAGGAATTCAGGCACATTGGACAGGGCCTGACCGGCGGCGTAAACGATGGTATCCGTGATGCCTCCGGCAGTCATAACACTGGAGATCGTGCCTGCCATACCGATCAGCAGAGCGGCTCCCATCATGGTTTTGCATCCGGCCACAATCTCAGAGGCAATCCTGGAGGGACCGAATCCCATGAGAAAACCAACCGCAACGGCCAGCACCACAAACAGGGCAGCGTCTTCTTCCAGATCCCATCCCATTGTAATGTTTCCGTAGAGCAGCAAAACCAGAGAGGCAACCAGCGCCACCAGAATGGAAATTTTCCGCCAGTCCATGCTGCCGAACGCTGAGAAATCGGCCTGACGCTCTTCCCGGGACTGATCCAGAGTATATACCGGGCTAAGTTCCGGATTCCTGGAAATACGGATGGCATAACGGACCAGATAGAGGTTGGTCACCACCAGGAAGGTCACAAAACACACGGCGCGGAAAGGAAGTCCGGAGTATACCGGAACTCCGGCAATCGTCTGAGCCAGAACAGCGGTGTTGATATTCAGACCGGCGGTAGAAAAGCCAATAGCGCCGCCCAGCAGGATAATGGCCACACCGGTGATGGAGTCAAGTCCCAGAGCCAGAGCGATCACTACCATAATGGGGGCAAACGCAATGAAATGATTAACTGCCTGGGTACTGCAGATTACCGCAAACAGAGTGGTCATCACCGGGATCAGCAGATAGGTACGATTTCTGAATTTGTTGGAGACCATGCCTACTGCAACCTGCAGTGCTCCGGACTGAGCGATCATGTGGAAAGCAGCTCCGGCAAACGTGATCGTATACATCAGGTTGGACTTGCTTTTCAGAGAAAGAATAATATAGTAAGGAATGGACAGCAGGCTTACGGGACTGTTTTCCAGCCAGGTGAAGCTGTCAGGATCTACCACCATCGTACCGTCCGCATTCTCTACTCTGGCATACTCACCGGCAGGAACAATCCAGGTCATTATCGTAGCAGCAAGGATAATAATGAACAGAATCACCAGAGCATGTGGCATTTTGAAACTTTTCTTGTTTTCTTTTGCAGAGTTTTCCTTCATCGTTCTACCTCCGTCAGTTGAATTTCTATTATCCCGTGTTCGGTCTGCCGCAGTCTTGTGCCAAAGGGAGCGCTGAGACGCCGCAGAACATCATAAATCCTGTCTCCGTCTTCCTGATCCGCGGGATAAGGAATGGCCTTGAATCCATTGGTATACTGATATCCCAGGGAAATGGGCAGCAGTTCGATTTTTGTCACCCGGCCGTCCTCATATTCCAGATAGGGAAGCACAGAAAGATAATTTTCCTTCGACTGCTGCCCTCCGTTTTTCGCATAGGAGCGGCGCACTGCCAGGGCTTCCATGGGATCTGTATCATACGGCAGCTTGTACTTATCCATAAATTCCGGAGGAAGAATCCGGGCAAACTCATTCTGGTAGATAAAATTACCCAGGGAGTAGAAAATGGGTACTCCCTTGTAAAGTTCAATTCCTTTGAGCTGATGGGTACCGCCGCCGATCACAAGATCAGCACCTGCATCCGCAAAGGCATGGGCACATTCTATAATGAAGTCATCAATATCTTCCATGTTGTCGCTCTTCATTTCATGAGAATGCAGCATCACTGCCACATAATCCACGGAATATTTCATATTCTGAATGCTCCGGCAGGTGCGCTCCAGATCCCGGGCATTAGCCTGCGTCACCTTCCCCTCCCGGTCACTTTCCTGAAAGAGCAGATCCTTAAATTCAAAAATACCGTTTTCCGCTGGCAGCTTGTAACCGGTTTTATAACGCCGCTTGTTTTTTACATTGACATCTGCAGCATCTGCAATTTCCCTCAAAGCCTTCATATGCTCCGGGGATATTCTATAGATTTCCTTATGACGCATGGGATTGATTCCGGGACGGCCGGGAAGATAAGGCCCCTGAATTCCGGCTCTGGCGCTGTCATCAAAAGTCGAAGTTATGGCTAGAAAGCCTACCCGGCCGGAAGGCAGCTCTGCAATGGCCGGTCTGGAAGCCTGAGCCAGATTTTCACCTGCGCCGGAAAACAGCAGGTTTCTTTCCCGCATGGCAGCCAGGGTGGAAGCAAGACCACCGTAAGAAAAGTCCAGCATATGGTTATTGGCAATGCTGTAAAGATTGAATCCGAAATCCTCCAGATCCTCCAGAACCTCCTTTTCCGCCGTCAGCCAGGTGCCGCCGGAAAACGTGGACGGACAGCAGTCTCCTTTGGTCAGAGTGGTTTCCAGATTGGTAATCCGGGCCTGTCCCCGCCGCAGATAATCCCGGATCTCCTGGCGCCCGGGATAATCCGGCGGCAGACGATGCAGGATCAGCGCGTCGCCGCTGATGGTAAATGACATTTGTTTGTTCAAAGCCGGTTCCTCCTTCTTTTATTAAAATAGCACGATCGGGGAACAGGAAACTTGTACAATTTTACTGTTCCTGTCTTTACTTTCATTGTATACTTTGCCATAATAAAAGAACAGGACGGAAAAATTAACCGACATTAAGAAAAACTTACTGCTCTGAAGAGCAGCAATTCCATGGTTCTCTGAAGAAAGGCGTTTTTATGTTGCAGTATAAATCGGCACTGTATGTGGTTACTCTGGCGGAATGCGGCAGTATTCGGGCAGCAGCAGAAAAGCTCTATATTTCTCCTCCGGCGTTAAGTATGTATATCCGCAATCTGGAAAAGGAGCTGGGTGTTCCTCTGTTTGAACGCACGCCAAAGCAGTTTGTTCTTACAGAAATCGGAGAGCGGTATTTCCTGTACAGCAAAAAAATCCTTACATTAAGTGAAGCATTTCAGCAAGAACTAAACGCGTATCACAGAAAGCAGGTCAGAGTATGTTCCATAGGACTCTACCGGCGCAGAGGCAACCATTTCATGGTACCGCTGCTCCAGGAATTCGCGCAGAAAATGCCCGGTATTCAGTTTGATCTGCAAATCGGTTCCAAGCAGGAACTGGAACAAATGCTGGAAAACCACCAGCTGGACTATATGCTGGTGACCCATATGCTGCACAAACCCGGATGGGAATACCTGCATGTGTGCAGCGATGAACTGCTGATCATCTGCCCGGAAGCCATGCAGAACATGACAAGAACAGAGAACAGCTGCCCCTATCCTATTCTGGATTTGGATCGGCTCTCCCATGAAAAGCTGATTTCTCCGGGCAGGAAGCAGAGCATCTATCCCTTTGTTGAAAAATTCCTGTCAGAATACGGCCGTAATCCCGCAACAGCACGAACAGTGGCAAACATGGAAATCGGCGCGCAGCTTGTCTCCGCAGGCAGAGGCTACTGTTTTACTCTTGCCAGCTATCTTCCTTCCTTTTTTCATATCCCGGGGCTGCTGTTCTGTCGGCCGCGCTCTCTTCCTGTGCCCGTTAACTGGTCCCTGGGATGGACCTCGCAGGTTCTGCCCTCCGGCCAGATTCGCCTGCTGAGAGAGATCATCCGGAATCGTACGGAAGAAATGATACATTTCCGTGAAGACAATCCTGTATGACCGAGCCATTCCCCTTTCATATGATCTGATTATGCAAAAAGTACCCTGACCGTTCTTTACAGTTTTTCTGTATCGAACGATCAGGGTACTTTTTATAGGTTTTCTATCGTTTTTCTCTGGGATTTTTACTGTTTCAAAGTATTTCCCGATTACAGGATTATCGACAGGACCGCATTAAATACCGTTGCACTGAGCACACTGGCCGGTACGGCTATAAACAGCAGTCTGGAGAACATTCCATTTCTTTCTTCTTCGTTGGAGCAGGATCCCAGAATCAGACTTCCTCCGGAAGAAAACGGAGAAATCGCTGAACTCTGCGCTCCGATCACGATGCAGGCAAAAAGCACCATGGAGCTGATTCCCGTAGTCTCCGCCAGAGCGGGCACCAGCGGAAACAGAGCCGGACATACCACTCCCAGTGTACTGGAGAAAAAGCTCATCACCGCACCCACCAGACTGAATACGATGGGAACAAGCCAAGTCGGAAGGCTGGATCCTGCCCAGGAAGCCAGCAAATCGATGGTTCCTGCCTCAATCGCCACGTTGATCAGCATTCCCACACCGCAGATCATAATGATCGTATTCCACGGAATCTTATCAATCACCTGCTTCTGAGGTGCCAGATCCATAAACAGTGCGATCACGGAAAAGATAATCGCTACCAGTCCCACATCCATTCTGGCATTTATAAAAGTAATGATCTCCGCATCCGGCAGGATGATGTGAAGAACAGGGAATACCAGCACTACCACGATCATAGCCACCATCAGATACAGATTCTGCTTCTGTTTTGCAGTAAACGGCTCCGGTTTGCTGAAGCTCACTCCTGCTCCGATATTCCGGTTGCTCCTGGGAATATAGCGGAAACCCGCAATCAGCAGCAGGGAAAAGATCACGCTTCCTGCAAAGATCACAGCCGTATATCCGAATGAAACCTCGGAAAGGCCCCCTTCGTCCATCAGTCCCCGGAAAATAATGCCGCTTCCGCTGGTCATGAAATTTGCACCGGACAACGCGCCGCAGTTTACGGCCACAGCTCCCACCAGTTTGTCCATCTTCACCTCATCGCAGATCAGAAGGGCAATCGGTGCCATAAATGCCAATACAGTAAAAAAACCTGCTCCCAGCGCTGCAATCAGTGCGGCCGCCAGATAAAGAGCAAAGGGAAGCAGCCCCGGAAAACGGCGGCATGCATACAGCAGATAACTGGCCGTTTTCTCCAGAGTTCCGTTCACCATGGCAAAATTATAAAAAAGAGAAACGGACAGGATTACAAACATGGTACTGATCGGCCATCCGGCAATCACACTTTTGGCAGACATACCAAGGCCGAAACATCCGATCAGATAAGCAAATACAATAGCAAATAATCCGGTATTAAATTTTGTTTTATAGCCGATTGCTACGGAAACGGCAATACCGGCCACAATAAGAATACTCAACATCTTCTATTTCCTCCTAATGAATCCCAATTATGACAGGCTTCCTTCTGTCCGGTCTCAGTCCTCCAGTCCCAACAGGCGCTCCTGAATCGTGTGTGTCATATAATAGATCTGGTCCTCCGGAATCCCGTGATCTGCCAGATAGTCCAGGTATTCTCCCAGGGCAATCTCCCAGTGAGGATTTTCCACCTGTCCCCCATCCGTACTGATCATTACATTTTTGTATCCACAGGTTTTGATCACCTCTACATTTTCCGGAAGATTACTCTTATACGCTCCTCCGCCCATATTCTGAGCATAGCATCTCTCCAGATATACATCGTATTCCTTTACCAGACGAAGCTGATCCTCCATGCTCATTCCTACGATCCACCATTCCGGATGGGTGATCACCACCTTATCGATCCCCATGTTTTTTGCCTCATCCACTACGATAAAGCTTTCTTCCGGAGAAATATGGCCGGTTCCCAATACTGCATCATGTTCCTTTACCAGACGGAGTACTTCTTTTACCTCAGGAAGAAGTTTTCCGTCTCTGGTCACCTCCACGCATTTGGACACATCCTGTCCCATTTTCTCCAGATGACCTTTGGCCGACTGAGTGGGCAGCCATACCACTTTCGCTCCCAGCTTCAGAGCCGTCTCCACTGCAACCGGATTGATTCCCCCTACCACTCTGTTCAGCGTAATGCTGCCGAACATAGTAAAGTTATTGTCCCCTCCGTGAACGATCTCATTGTATC
>CALWRQ010000062.1 GCA_944383965.1 uncultured Lachnospiraceae bacterium | reverse complement strand
GCCCGTCCGGCTGCTGTTGTATACATAATGTCAAAAAATCCCGGAGAAGTAACGTCCACATACAGAACGATCCCGAACGGCAGCATGCTCATGATCTTCTGTTCCAGCCTTCTCGAGGCTGTGGAAGCCCGGATATCCTCCTGAACCTGCATTCGGTCCCTGATGATTCCGGCTGTATCATCCATAATAGCTCCCAGCCTGCCTCCGCTGCGTTTTGCCAGCCGGAACACCTCCGCAAAATTCCGTACATCCTCCAGCCCGCTTCTCCTTCCGAAATCAGCCAGCAGTTCCTCCACCGGGCGGTTCAGTCCTATCTGCGATACTATATAGGAAAATTCACGGACGATCAGGCTCTCCGGCCCGTACACGGCCTTCAGCTCCTCCACACTCAGCCGAAATGCATTCTCCACCGAATACCCGGCGCTCAGGGAGGAAGACAGAATCCGGATCCCTTCCCGGAATTCCGCCGAAAGCCGTTCCAGCCGTTTTCTTCTGAGCACTTTTTTCATGATCAGCGGACAGCCCAGACTCAGGGGAAAAAGAACGGCGAAAGCCCGCATGCTCCGGAAAAAAACATAGGCCGTAAGCCCGGTCAGCAGCGTACCGGCTGCTTCGCTCATCGCCCACTCTGCAAAAGACAGATGGTAAGCCTCATAGTTCACAGCCTGCTGCTGCCAGCTTTTCCCTGTTTTTGAGTTCTCCCGTTTTCTGAAGACATCCTTCCACCTTTTTCGTTCCTGTCCCTTCCTCCCGGAAGCGGAACAGCGGGTAAAGGGCAATCCTTCCATTTTCATAACCTCCTATCTCTGCGATTTCCAGGACTTTTCTGCTGCGGTCCCGCAGTCTTCCCAGATGTACCATAACGTCGATCGCAGAAGCGATCTGACTGCGGATGGCGTCCAGCGGAAGAGCGGCTCCCATTAGCACCATGGTCTCCAGACGGGCCAGCATATCTGACGTACCGTTCCCATGGCCGGTGCAGAGCGAACCGTCATGGCCGGTATTAAAGGCGGAAAGCATGGAAAACGCCTCTTCTCCCCGTACTTCTCCTATAATGATCCGGTCCGGCCGCATTCTTAATGACGCCCGAATAAGATCCCCTACCGTTACCGGCCGGTTCCCTTCTCCATTGTCCGTTCTCGTTTCCAGCCGGACCAGATTGGGAATCTGCCGGATCTGCAGTTCTGCCGAATCCTCAATGGTCACGATCCGTTCATCGGGAGGAATATAGGCAGACAGCGCATTCAGAAATGTGGTTTTTCCGGATCCCGTGCCTCCGCTTATAAAGATGTTGTATCTGGCCTTCACCAAAGTACCCAGGAAAGCGGCCGCTTCTTCCGATACGGCTCCCAGTTCCGTAAGGCGCTTCATAGTGATCACTTCGGGAAATTTCCGTATGGTCAGCACCGGTCCGTCCAGGGCCACCGGAGGCAGCACCACATGTACTCTTGATCCGTCCGGCAGCCTGGCGTCCGCTATGGGCTCCGCCACATTCACCACCCGGTTTACTCCGCTGACGATCTGCTGAATCGTATCCTCCAGCTGTTCCTCTGACTCAAAACCGCCTTCCCACCGGCGCAGTCCTCCTCCCTGTTCAATAAATATCCTGTTCTTCCCGTTTACCATAATCTCCGTAATATCCTTCCGATCCATCAGTTCCTGCAGAACGCCCAGGCGGCGGAACGCATCAAACAGCTTCTCTCTCATGCAGATCCGCTCACCCAGAGGAAAAAAGCCTTCTTTCCCCGCTTCCCTGATCTCTTCATCTATCATTTCATAAAGCTCCTCATCCTCGATCTGGCGGTAAGTCTCCAGACGGGCTCTCACCCTTCCTCTCAGAAGTTCCCACCGTTCTCCCTCACTCTCCTTCACGTTCTCTTCCTCCTCTCACCAGGCTCCGGACAAAATCCCCCAGTTCTCCCCAAAGCAGCTGTTCCGGATAGTTTTCACCGGAATATATCCGGCCGCTCAGCGGCAGCTTTACCTTCTCCAGCTTATCCGCCACTCCGTCCCTCCCTGAGGATCTAAGATACTCCTCAAATTCCTTCACTTTTGCTCTGGATATCCAGTCATCCAGAACCGGCATATACACGCCGTCACAGGCTTCCAGGATCTCCGCAGCCTGTCTTCCTGACTGACCCAGATCCGCCACAATAACTCCATATCCGGATTCGGCAGTCAGATCCTCCAGAAATTCCGCCAGTTCTCCGGCCCTCACTCCTTCCAGGTCCTCCGGATACCGTACCGGCGGAATATAATCCACATTTCCCCACGCATAGACAAAGGCCCCCAGCTTTTCCCAGCAGTTTTCTTCCCCGTGGCTGTATCCGTAAAGCAGATCCGACAGGCACTCTTCATGCTTTTCTCCTGTCAGCTCCCCCAGTCCGGAACAGTCTTCCAGGCTGATCAGCAGCGTTTTTTCCTCCTGTTTCCATATCTGAGCCAGGGTAAGCGCCAGCGCTGTCTTTCCGCACCTTCCCAGAGGAGAATAAACTCCCAGCAGCTTTCCCCTCCCGGCTATGGAAACCGATTCCCCCCATCCCTCTCCTCCATAGGAGGCCATTACTTCCCGCAGGAGTTTTTCTGCATTCTGATACTTATACACGGACGGAAGTCTCCCTGAAGAAGCTCTTCGCTCCTCTCCCAGATAGATCACATGCCTGGCCTGTACCGTCCTGAGCTCTTCCCGGTCTGCTTCCTCTCCTGCCAGCAGGATCTCAATGCTGTGCTTCGCCCCGTATACTCTCAGCTGCTCCGGCGTCTGGAAAGCCAGCGCCCTGAAGGGGATCCTGCCCTGTTCATTGGCAAAGTCCGCAAGTCTTTCCGCATAAAGCCAGTCTTCGTCCCAAACCGCCATAATTTTCCTCATGGTTCCTCCTATCTTCCGAAAATGCGGAGAATGTCCGCCAGAAACCACAGCCCTGTTCCTGCAGAGAGGCAGAATGCCAGAGGAATGGCCGGTTCCGTGCCGTCTCTGTCCGCCAGATAATAAGGTTCACAGATCCCTGATCCGGGTAACTGCCTGATATAGGCAAAGAAATAAGACAGGCGCTGCAGAAGAATCCCCTTCCGCAGAAGCCTCGCCAGGGACCAGAACGCCCCCAGAAGAAAACCGGTTCCCACTGCCGCCGTTCCTCTCACCGGCCCCAGAAAGCCGATGATAACAGCAATGACCTTCACATCCGCTGCTCCCATCATCCGAAACAGAAACAGCGGGAAAAACAGGATTCCTGCCAGAATTCCTGCCGCCATTGCTTCCCTTCTGAGCAGCAGTCCCGCAAGAAGCGCTGCCCCGGTCAGATAGCGGGAAATCCGGCCGGAAATCAGGTCCTGAACCCCGAAAAGGGTCAGAAATACCCCCAGCACACATTCCGTGCCCAAATAACATCTCTCCCTTCAAAAAACAGATCTATCATGGGAAATCTCGCCAGATACGGCTGAAAATAAGAATATAACTATACTCCGCTGACGGAGTAGAAATGGTGTTCTTATTATGAACCATTTCCCCCCAAATGTCAATCCCTTTTTGTTGACTGTCTCCTGCGCCCGGTGGTAAAATGAATATATTTCCATATCCGGTATATACTAATCCTTATCACATAACAGGAAATGGAGATTGTCATGAAACTGCTGAAACTGTCTGAAAAGGCTGCCCGCCTGAAGGAAGAGCGCAGACTGAAAAGAGAGATCGAATGCGTCAAACATACGATCGATACCGCTCACAACCACTTTGAGCAGGTAGTGGATCCCACGCTTATCGACTGCTACATCTACGAGCTGAACGCCGCCCAGCTGAAATACCAGTTTCTTCTGCGAAACTGCAAAAGCAGAGGGCTTTAGGCCGGCTTGTCCCTTGCGTTCTTCTCCTCCGGCAGAAGACGGATGCTCCTTTGGCCGGAGGCAGCCTTAAAATCATATTACAGGAGGACCATTTATGAAAAAATGGTATGAAAGTTCTGTATTTTATCATCTTTATCCTCTGGGGTGCACCGGTGCGCCTGCCGTAAACGACGGCAGCCCGGCTTCCCGTTTCAGCCAGCTGGAGGAATGGGTTCCTTATCTGCAGGAAATGGGGTTCAACGCCCTGTATATCGGCCCTCTGTTTGAATCCGACACGCACGGATATGACACCAGAGATTTCCGAATGATCGACCGGCGTTTAGGATCCAATGAGGATTTCCGCCGCTTTACGGACGCCTGTCACAAAGCAGGAATCCGCGTGGTCATTGATGCCGTTTTCAATCATACGGGAAGAGAATTTTTCGCCTTCCGGGACATCCGGGAGAAAAAATGGGATTCCCCCTTTAAGGACTGGTACCGGGGCGTTTCCTTCCATTGTTCCAGCCCCATGGGCGACCCTTTCTGCTACGATGCCTGGCAGGGACATTTTTCTCTCCCCTGCCTGAATCTGAAAAATCCGGAAGTCAAGCAGTACATATTCGATACGATCCGGTTCTGGACAGAGACCTTCGATATCGATGGGCTCAGACTGGACTGTGCCAATGTACTGGACTTTGACTTCATGAAAGAGCTGCGTACCTTCACCTCTTCCGTCAAACCGGATTTCTGGCTCATGGGAGAAGTAATACACGGAGAATATGACCGCTGGGTCAATGATCAGATGCTTCATTCCGTTACCAACTACGCCCTTCACAAGGCTCTTTATTCCGCTCACAATGACCACAACTACTTCGAGATCGCCCACAATGTGCGGAGACTGCCCAAAAACGGAACGGAGCTTTATACCTTTACGGATAACCATGACGAGGACCGGCTGGCCAGCAAGCTGGCGGACAGGGCTCATTTCAAGCCGCTCTATACCCTGCTCTTTACTCTTCCCGGCATCCCGTCCATTTACTATGGCAGTGAGTGGGGCATTGAGGGAAAAAGAAGCAGCACCAGCGATGTGGTCCTTCGTCCGGCCATAACAGCGGCGGAAGCAAGATCCCGGTCCAACGAACTCACCGGGCTGATCCGCCGGCTGATCCGTATTCACCGGGAAAATCCGGAATTTCACTCCGGGCTTTATCAGGAACTTCTTCTGACAAACCGGCAGTATGCCTTTGCCCGCTACGGAAAGGATTCCATCTGTGTTGCCGCAGTCAACAATGACAGTCAGGCCTGCAGCCTTTCTCTTCCCCTTCCCATCAGCGGGCGGACAGCCCGGGATCTTCTTACAGGAAAGGTCCTGAACGTAAATGAAAACATTCTGCAGGTGGAGCTGGAGGGAAACGGCGCCGCAGTCATTAAAGTATGGGATGCCCTCATGGAACAGGGCGCCCCTCTGGATGAGGAAGATATGGAGCCGGACCAGCTGAAAAAGCTTCTTGGAGAAGATTGGGAGGATTAATGCATGAAACAGACGGGGGTTATTACAGAAATGGACCGTTACCTTTTCGGGAACGGCACACACTATGAGATTTACAACAAACTGGGCGCCCATCCCTTTACGCTGCGCGGAAAAAAGGGCATGTATTTTGCCGTGTGGGCTCCTCACGCCAGGGCAGTCCACCTCTGCGGGGACTTTAACGGCTGGAATCAGACAAGCCATGCCATGCAGCCCCTTTCCGATTCCGGGATTTACGAGCTTTTTGTTCCCGGTCTGAAGCCCGGACAGCTCTACAAATACGCGGTAACCACCCGGCAGGGAAATGTGCTGCTGAAAGCAGATCCCTATGCCTTTCAGGCAGAATACCGTCCGGGAACCGCTTCCATAACCGCAGATATCGAAGGTTTTCGCTGGTCCGATTCCCAGTGGATGGAAAAACGCCGGAAAGCCGATCCTGTCAAAGAGCCCATGAGCATCTATGAGGTCCATATCGGCTCCTGGAAAAGGAAGGACAGGGAGGAAAAAGACGGCTTTTACACCTACAGGGAAGCCGCCAGAGAACTGGCTGAATACGTTTCCTCAATGGGCTATACCCATGTGGAGCTTATGGGGATCGCAGAGCATCCCTTTGACGGATCATGGGGCTATCAGGTGACCGGCTATTATGCCCCCACCTCACGCTACGGAACGCCGAAAGACTTCATGTATTTTGTGAACCTCCTCCACAAAAAGGGGATCGGTGTGATCCTGGACTGGGTTCCGGCTCATTTCCCCAAGGATGCTCACGGCCTGGCAGAATTTGACGGACAGCCGCTCTATGAATATGCCGATCCGAGAAAAGGCGAGCATCCCGATTGGGGAACCAAAGTCTTCGATTACGGAAAAAATGAAGTCAAGAACTTTCTGATCGCCAACGCTCTCTACTGGATTGACAAATATCACATTGACGGCCTGCGGGTGGATGCTGTGGCTTCCATGCTGTATCTGGACTACGGACGCAGCGGAGGAAACTGGGTTCCCAATCAGTACGGAGGAAATCAGAATCTGGAAGCAATTGAATTTTTCCGCCATCTAAACAGCATCGTTCATCAGAGAGGGCAGGGAGCGGTTGTCATCGCGGAGGAATCCACCGCCTGGCCTCTGGTCACCCACGACCCGGCGGAAGGCGGCCTGGGCTTCAGCTTCAAATGGAACATGGGCTGGATGCACGACTTCCTGGAATATATGAAGCTGGATCCTTATTTCCGCAAATACAATCACAACAAGATGACCTTCGGTATGACCTATGCCTCCAGCGAAAATTTTATCCTGGTGCTCTCCCACGATGAAGTGGTCCATCTCAAATGCTCCATGATCAACAAGATGCCAGGTATCTATGAAGATAAATTTGCCAATCTGAAGGTAGGATATACCTTTATGATGACCCATCCGGGGAAAAAGCTGCTGTTCATGGGACAGGATTTCGGTCAGTTCCATGAGTGGGATGAAAAAGTCAGTCTGGACTGGCATCTGGCCGGCGAACCGCTCCATGCCGATCTGCTGAAATATTTTTCCGATCTGCTCCATCTGTACCGGAAGTTTCCCGCTCTCTACCGTCTGGAGACTGACTGGAGAGGATTTCAGTGGATCAATGCCAATGACGGAGACCGGAGTATTTTCAGCTATATCCGCCGGGATGAAACCGGCAGGAAAAACCTTCTGGTGGTATGCAACTTCACACCCATGGACCGGCCGGACTACCGGGTAGGAGTTCCCAAAAGGGGCACCTACTCCCTGGTGCTGGACAGCTCTCACGGCCTCTATCACAGGGGAGAATCCGCTCCGTCCTTCCGCTCCGTGAAAAAAGAATGTGACGGACAGCCTTACTCCATCGCCTACCATCTGCCTCCCTACGGAGCCGCCGTCTTCCGTTTCTCCTGAAGCAGGACCGGCACAGTGCAATCACTCAAATAAATTCAGACTACATAGACAAAAGGAGGTCTGCCCTATGCAGAACATACTGGTTTGCGACGATGACAAGCAGATCGTGGAAGCAATCGACATTTATCTGACCGGAGAAGGCTATCATGTGATCAAAGCCTATGACGGCTATGAAGCCCTGGAGATCCTGGATAAAACCCCCGTAGACCTGATGATCGTGGATGTGATGATGCCCGGACTGGACGGCATCCGAACCACTCTGAAGGTACGGGAAACCAGCAGCATTCCCATTATCATCCTGTCCGCAAAATCAGAGGACAACGATAAGATTCTGGGGCTGAACATCGGTGCGGATGACTATATTACCAAGCCCTTCAATCCCCTGGAACTGGTTGCGCGGGTGAAATCCCATATCCGCCGCTATACCCAGCTGGGAAATATGAACCAGCAGCAGGCCGGAGAACAGATCTACAAATGCGGCGGCCTGACCATCAATGACGACAACAAAGAGGTGACTGTAGACGGAGAGCCGATCAAGCTTACCCCCATCGAATACAACATCCTGCTGCTCCTGGTCAAAAATGCAGGAAAGGTCTTCTCCATTGATGAGATCTATGAGCAGATCTGGAATGAGGAAGCCATCGGCGCAGACAACACAGTGGCCGTTCACATCCGCCATATCCGGGAAAAAATTGAGATCAATCCCAGGGAGCCCCGCTATCTGAAAGTGGTATGGGGCGTAGGATACAAGATCGAAAAACAGTAAGGAGAACGTATGAAGAAATTTACCACCCTGCTTCTCCACCTGGCTTTCCTGACTGTGGCCATGCTCGGGCTGAGCCTGATGTACTTAAACTACAACTACGGACGGGGGATCCATCTGTTTTCCCACTCCACTTACGAGGACTCCGAGCTGTTCCGGGAGCAGCTGGAGAAGGATATCAACCGCATCTTTGATTATGTAAATTACAAAGACGTGTTTGAAACAGACGGGCAGCTGGACTATTCGAAAAAAATGGTGGGCGTAAGCTATTCCTCCGGCATCGAGACCCAGTCTCTCACCTACACCCTGGATGAGCTGATCCGATACGGAAAGTCTCTGGGATATTACCTGAACAGCGATTACGAGGTGGTACAGAGCGAGGTGGAAACTCCGCCCCCCAAGGAAGATAATTTTGTTGTGGACTGGCGGGTCTATATGCCCAGCGACAGCTACTCCGAACCGGGAGATGCCTATTCCACCCTGGAAGGACTGTCCCTGGAGATCATGACCCGGCTCGGAAGCTATCTGAGCACCTACAACAACCTGATCGCCAAACCGTCCAACCTGATCTTTCAGGTATGCTATCATCGTTCCAACGCGGAACGCAGCATGTACACAAACGCTCCGGACCTGGATGCGGATGCCATCCGCTCCATGGGAAAATACTGCTATGTGGACGGGACGACCCTGGCCCCGGATACCAATATATCCGTTCTGCCCACCAACATCTCCCAGGTAGCAGAATCCAGCAATCCTTATGACAACAACAATTATTATGTGGCTATCGGGCTGGATACCTCCTATCCCAATGAAGACGTATATCAGGCCGGTTACGATTCCTTCCAGAACATGAGAGTCATGTACCTGGCCGGTATTTTCTGCATCCTTGTGGGAGCAGCCGGTCTGATTCTGACCCTGTACCGCCTTCTGGCTGAGGAAAAGAACTGTCCGCTCAATTACTACGACTCCCTCAGCACAGAGGCCAGTGTGATCCTGACCGTCCTGGGCTGTCTTCTGGCTGTTTTCCTGAGCTACCGGGTATTTTCCAAGCTTCTTCATCTGGTTGTTCAGGTCAGCTACTGGTCCTATACGGACAAACTGGTGGCCGCCGTATTCATCTACCTCCTCCTTCTCTGGGAAGGAAGCAGCCTGATGCGGCGTTACGGAGCCAGGACTCTGTGGAGCAACAGCATATTCCGCAACGGCAGAACCTTTCTGAATCTTTACTTCAAGGAAAAACGCCTGACCGTATGGGTCGCCTTTCTCTATTTCTGTTTCCTCGGTGCCAATCTGGGGATCCTGTCCGGCGTTTACCTGTCATTTTTCCACAGTCAGGGAGCGCTCAGCCGGATTATGGGAATCCTTCTCATAGTGATTCTGGTCGTCGTTGACCTGTGGGGGTTTCATTATATGTTCCGGAATGCCTGGGAGAGGGATAAAATCACAGAGGCGATCAGCACACTTTCCACAGGGGATACCAGCTATCATATTGATACCACCCTGTTCTCCGGAAAGGAGAAAGAGCTGGCAGACAACTTGAACAATATCTCCCACGGTCTGGAACACGCCCTTCAGGAACAGGTAAAAAGCGAACGGCTGAAAGCCGATCTGATCACCAATGTGTCCCATGATATCAAAACCCCTCTCACATCGATCATCAACTATGTGGATCTGATCAAGAGGGAAAAGATCCAGGACCCCAAGATCCAGTCTTATCTGGATGTACTTGAGCAGAAATCTCAGCGTCTGAAAAACCTGACGGAAGATCTGGTGGAAGCTTCCAAGGCCAGCTCCGGCAATCTCAAACTGGAAATCAGTGATCTGAACTTTACAGAACTGATCCAGCAGACCAACGGAGAATTTGAAGAAAAATTTGCTCTCCGCCGGCTGGACCTTGTGACTCAGATTCCGGAGAAGCGCCTGATCATCGAAGCGGACGGACGCAGACTCTGGCGCATTCTGGAAAACCTTTACAACAATGCCTTTAAATACGCCATGGAAGGCAGCCGGATCTATGTGGAGCTGGAACATACCGACGGAATGGCTGTGTTTACCATTAAAAACGTATCAGAAAGTCCTCTTAATATCGATGCGAACGAACTGACCGAGCGATTTGTCCGCGGAGATGTGGCCCGGACAACGGAGGGCAGCGGCCTTGGTCTTTCCATCGCCAAAAACCTCACTCTTCTTCAGAAGGGGACCTTTGACATCATCATTGACGGAGACCTGTTCAAAGCCCGGGTCGCCTTCCCTCTGAAGCCTCTTCCTGAAGAGAAGGAACATTCAGAGGAATCCTGACATTCAAAAACCCCCGCAGCAAAAGCCCGAAGGTTTTCGCTGCGGGGGTTTTCTGCAACCTGATCAGTTGATCAGCCGAAGATCCTCCATCCGCATATAAAGTTATTTCTCCACCAGGAGCTCAGAGATCTTTCCACTACTCTTCCATGGCTGGAAGATGCATCGATCACGGTTCCGCTTCCGGAGCAGATTCCCACATGACCGCTTACAACCACAATATCACCTGCCCGCAGGTCATTGAAGTTGGTAATCTTCTGATATTTGCCCACGCTTCTCCATCCGGAAGAAGTAAGGTAGCTCTGCTTAACTCCCGCGTTATTCAGACACCAGTACACGAAACCGGAACAGTCAAAGGAATTCGGTCCCTTGGCTCCCCATACGTAAGGACATCCGATCTTTGAACGGGCCACAGAAAGCAGCCGGCTCACGCCGGAGCTGTCGCTGATTACGGAACCGCCTCCGGAACTTCCTCCCGAACTGCTGCCGGAGCTGCTTCCTCCTGAACTGCTTCCGGAGGAGCCTCTGCCGGAGCTGCTTCCCGAACTGCTGCCCGAGCTTGCACTTCTGCTGGGTGCTCTGCGTACATTGTCTCCGGTCAGCTTTGTCATGGTCTGAACTCCCACCATGCCGTCAGCAGTCAGACCGTTCTGACGCTGGAAGGATTTCACTGCATTTTCCGTAATTTCTCCATAGTATCCCGTAGCATTTCCCGCTACCAGATATCCGTATTTTACCAGCAGTTCCTGAACCTTCTTGACCGTCTCATCCTCATCGCCCAGCGACAGGCCGTTGGGCACCGCATCTGCGCTTTCCAGCGCGATCCTGGTGGACGGTCCCAGATATCCGTCCACAACCAGGTCATTTCTGGACTGGAACCGGCGCACGGCAATGGTCGTATCATTTCCATAAGTGCCGTCAGGTTCGGAAGTCATATAGCCAAGCTCCCTCAGACGCTCCTGGCAGGCCAGGACCACTTCGCTCTTTTCCCCGTATTCCAGCATATTGGGCTTGATCTCCTCACTGTAGAGCAGGTTCATCGTCTGCCGGCCTACTTTTCCGTCCTCTTTCAGGCCGTTCATCTTCTGCAGCTTCAGCACAGCCTGTTCCGTAGAATCTCCGAAATATCCCGTTACCTGATCCGCCGTAGCCAGATATCCCAGCTCATAGAGACGGCTCTGAATCCTCTGAATATCATCACCCTTGACTCCCTTTGACACAGCGTAATATTTCGCATCCGGAGACAATATTGCCATCAGGGTGTCCTGACCTACAATGCCGTCCTCTGTCAGACCGTTCTGCCTCTGAAAGTGCTTTACCGCAGTAGCCGTCACCTCTCCGTAATACTCCGTAGGTTCATCGTTGTCCATGAACCCCAGCTCCATCAGACGTTCCTGCAGGGCAGCTACAATGGGATGCTCTACTCCGATCCTGAGGTACTCCGGAATGGGTTCCCCCTCGTCTACCCCTGTCAGATCAGGAAACAGAGGGCCGTCCGGACTCATGGATGCAATATCGGGTCCTGCCGTTTTCTCTTCCGGCTCCAGATCCGGAGCCGCAGTAACTACAACCGGCTGATTTCCCGTCCCGCAGGCGGAAAGACAGGCGGCAAAAGTCAAAGTGGTCATTACCAGACACACTTTTACACATTTATCTATATTCATGGATCATACCTCTTTATCATTTTGTCGAATCAGATTCTATTCTAGCATATTTTCAGAAGAAAAGAAAATAGCAATTTACATAATTTTTTCTTTCATTTCTCCTGTTGCAATGACCCTTTTCCAATGATAGAATGAAGCGTACAAAAAGACCGGCCCCGAGCCGGCAGGAAAGGAGTCGAACCATGAGATTACGCCATATCAAAGGAGCGGAGCAGCAGATTGCGGAAAGTCCGTATGTAATCCAGGACCCGGCAGCCCTGAAAGGCCGCTGGAATGAACAGTTCGGAAATGATCATCCCCTTGAAATAGAAGTAGGAATGGGAAAGGGCAAATTTATCATGGATCTGGCCGCTGCCAATCCCGGGATCAATTATCTGGGAATCGAGCGCTATTCCAGCGTTCTTCTGAGAGCCCTTCAGAAACGGGCGGAACTGGAACTTCCCAATATCTTTTTTCTGTGCATAGACGCAGCAGAAATGGCCTCTTATTTTGCCCCCGGCGAAGTTGACCGGATCTATCTGAATTTTTCCGATCCGTGGCCCAAAGACCGTCATGCAAAGCGCCGCCTCACCTCCCCCGTTTTTCTTCAGGTCTATGACAGCATCCTGAAGCCGGACGGTCTTCTGGAATTCAAAACCGATAACCGGGGACTGTTTGAATACTCTCTGGAATCCATCCCGGAATCCGGATGGAATATCCTGGATTCCACCTTTGACCTTCATCACAGTCCCATGGCAGAAGGGAATGTAATGACAGAATACGAAACGAAATTTTCCTCGGAAGGAAAACTGATCTGCAAACTTGTTGCATCCAGAAACCAATCATTTTAGAATAGAAGATGTCCCTCTGCATAGACTAATAAAAAGCACGCGGGGTGATCACCATGTCATTTCAGGAGCGCATGACAAAAAAGCTGTCCTGCTCCTTCTGCGACAAACCGGATATGAACCGGAGAGCCCTTCGGCTCCGGAAGTGCTTTGCGGAGGCTGACCGCGCCTTGAACGGCAGATGCTGCGGAAAGTGCGGAAAACACAAATAATAATATAAAGGAGGTACTGATCAATGGAATATGTATTCACAACCGCCGGTTTTGAAGAGGAAGTTCTTCATTCCGATATGCCTGTGCTGGTGGACTTCTACGCAGACTGGTGCGGTCCCTGCAAAATGATGGCCCCAGTGGTGGAGGAACTGGCTGCTGAATTTTCCGGAAAGGCAAAAGTAGGCAAGCTCAATGTGGACCAGAATCCGGAAATCGCCCAGCAGTACGGCGTTATGTCCATCCCCACTCTTCTTATTATAAAGGACGGCCAGGTATTCTACAAAGCGATCGGCGTACAGTCCAAGCAAACGGTTGCTGACGCTCTCAGAAAAGCCCTGATGTGATTTTCTCTGCCGGCCGGCGCATTCCGGCCGGCAGATTCCGTCTCCTCATCTTCCGGAAATTTCCCTTTTTTTCCAGCTTTTTTGGCTCTGCAAAAAAAATAATTTTTTTTTAAAAAAAGTGTTGACTTTTTATTATTCATACGCTACAATAATGAACGTGCCGCTGATGAGGCACAGAACAAAAGAAAAAAACTTAAGACAAGCGCCTTTAGCTCAGTTGGTAGAGCAGTAGACTCTTAATCTATTTGTCCAGGGTTCGAGTCCCTGAAGGCGCACTGAAAAGCACTGTTTTTGGCGATTTAAGCGCCGGGGGCGGTGTTTTTATTTTGTCCGGATCATCTGCTCCCTTCTTCCTTTTCCCGAAGCCAAAACTATTTCAATTTTCTGTCAATTTACTCCTCTCTATTGCCCCCCTCTTCATCCTATGTTATAATAATAACGCTTGGAAATTCAGTCCAGGATTATCTGCGTCCTGTTCATCGGGACGTGCATTCTGCAAAGGAGAACACGGATATGGAAAATATGGATTACAACAACAGCTACAATTACAGCCCGCAGAATACCGAAAACATGGTTCCCGAGCCTTCCGTCAAGGATTTCATCTTCTGGATGCTGATCCCGACGATCCTCGGTTTTTTCACCTGCGGTATCGGTTCCCTGATCCTGCTCATTGTCTGGGCATTCAGCGGAAAAAATCATGTAAGGGGTAATTTTGCCAAGGCACAGCTTCTGGTCATGATCATCAGTTTCGTTCTCGGCCTGATCCTTTATGTCGTATGCGGCACTGCTCTGCTGGCAATTTTCGGAGATTCCTTATATTGATCGGCAGAACAGTCTTTACAAAACAAGCAAATATGATTATCCTTTGAAAAGATGGGGAAATCCCCATCTTTTTAAAATAACCAGCGTACCGCCGTAATTCGGTATCTTTCCATTTTTCATAACGATTCTGGATCAATATCTTTGACAACAAAGGAGGACAAATATGGGAAACACGGACAATCTGGGCAGCTGGGAGGACATCCGCCGGGGCGTGGTGGAAGTGGAACACCTCATCAGCCAGAAGCAGTTCAACGCGTCCATGGTAAAATCCCTTCAGGTACTGGACCTTATGGTAAAAAGTCTGGCGGAAAAAGCCTGCATTGTGGACACGGATCTGATGTCCATGATCGATCAGCTCTATCAGAACCGCTGGATATCCAAATCCACCTGCGAACACTACCACAGGATACGCACCATTGGCGCAAAGGCGCAGAATGACGGCTCCAGCAACGCCTATGACGCCAGTCAGGCCTACCAGCTTCTGAGCCAGGAGGTATATACCTTTGCCAACGAATTCTATAAAGTAAAAAAGAAAAAAAATATTCTCTCAAGCGGTTCCAGAGCAGCTGCGAAAAATACGCCTGCAGCCAGAAGCGCCGTTGCCGCAAGAGCTTTTTCCGCCCGGCAGATTGCTGCAGATCAGACAGCTGCTTCTCAGGAAGCCGCTTCCGAAACCAATGCTCCCGAAGAAATGCTTCCGGCTGAGAATTCTGCAGAACCGGAAAAAACCGCATTTGCTGTCAGAGGGATTTTCCGCGGAAAGCTGACCCGGACGGAGGAACACCCGCAGGATGATATCCACACCCCTCCGGAAGACGCCTGTTCTGAAGGACAGGATGAATCCCTGTTTTCTCATACTCCGGAAGAAAGCAGCCCTGAAGATACCCTGGTGATCGAAGAAGAGCCGGAGGAGGAAGAATCCGTCCTTTCCGGGCCCAATCTCTCATCGAAAGAAACAGCCGCTGCCGGTGAGCCGGTCTCTTCCGCGGATTGGGAAGATTTCGATGAAATCAATGTGGACGAAGAGGAGGAGATGCCTTCCCACGACGACGGCTATCCCCGCCTGTCTCCCTACGGTACGGGAGAACCCCGCACCTCCCAGCGGATCATACGGATCCCCAATCCCGGAGCTCAGGATGAAAAGAATCCCCGTTCCCTGGCCGCTGCTGCCAAAGAGCGGGAAATCCGTCAGATCAGTGCTCCCAGAGCGACCGGGAGCTATTCTGCTCCTGTCCGCCGGCCGGCTGTGAGCAAGCGTCGGAAGTCCTTCCGCGCCGAGGATCTGCTGAAAATTCTGATCCCCATCGCCATTATTGTGCTGCTGCTTATCATTATCAGTCAGCTTCGGCCCGACCGCCGCCCCGTGCCCACAGAGCAGACCACTCAGACTTTCGAAACGGAAACTGCATCCGTTGAATCCGGAGCAGAGGAAGAAGAGTCTTCTGCCTCCGAGGCAGAGTCTTCTCAGGAAACCGAACCTGTCACCACTGCGGCTCCTGAGACCACTGCTCCTCCCGAGACTGAGCCTGCTACCA
>CALWRQ010000061.1 GCA_944383965.1 uncultured Lachnospiraceae bacterium | reverse complement strand
TTTACCCTTTTTTGAAATCCCGAATTCGAAAGAAAAAGTCCCCCCTGCGCTTCATCACGGCGCAGGGATTTTTCTGTTTCCGGAGACAAAAAGTCCGGAACTCTCCGCAGAAGCGGGAAAGTACCGGACTTTTTCTTTTCTGTGGTCCTTTCATTCCGAACAGATCACAGATATTTTTTCATTTCTTCACACACATCCAGAGTGGCAAAATAATCCTGGGGCGTTTCCGCACGGCGGATCAGCTGTACGGATCCGTCCTCTTTCAGCAGCAGTTCTGCAGAGCGAAGCTTTCCGTTGTAATTATATCCCATGGAAAACCCATGTGCTCCCGTATCATGGATCACCAGCAGATCTCCCTTATCGATTCTGGGAAGCATTCGGTCAATGGCAAACTTATCGTTATTCTCACACAGAGATCCTACCACATCATACTTATGGTCACAGGGAGCGTTTTCTTTTCCCATTACCGTAATATGGTGGTATGCTCCGTACATGGCCGGACGCATCAGATTGACTGCACAGGCGTCCACTCCGATATACTCTTTATACGTATGCTTTTCATGAATGGCTCTGGTCACCAGGCAGCCGTAGGGTGCCAGGATAAACCGGCCCATTTCCGTATAGATGGCCACATCGCCCATTCCGGCCGGAACCAGGATCCTCTCATATGCTTTTCTTACCCCTTCCCCGATGGCAAAGATATCATTGGCTTCCTGTTCCGGACGATAGGGAACTCCTACTCCGCCTGACAGATTGACAAACGCCACCTTGGCTCCCGTTTCTTTCTCCAGGCGCACAGCCAGTTCAAACAGTTCCCCTGCCAGCATGGGATAATAATCATTTGTTACCGTATTGCTCACCAGGAAGGCATGAATGCCGAACCGTTTCGCTCCTTTTTCCTTCAGGATGCGGAACGCCTCAAAGATCTGCTCCTCGGTCATTCCGTATTTCGCGTCTCCCGGGTTATCCATGATTCCGTTGCTGATCTCAAACACTCCTCCGGGATTGAACCGGCAGCTGATGGTCTCCGGAATATGGCCCAGCACCTGTTCCACACATTCAATGTGAGTAAAATCATCCAGATTGATGATCGCTCCCATATCATCCGCCATCTTAAATTCCTCCGGCGGGGTATCATTGGAGGAAAACATAATGTCATGACCGGAAAAGCCCACTGCTTCCGACATCATCAGCTCTGTGGCGGAAGAACAGTCGGTTCCGAATCCGCAGTCCTTCAGGATTTTCAGGATGGCCGGATTGGGAGTTGCTTTTACGGCAAAGTATTCTTTAAAACCGGGATTCCAGGAGAACGCCTCCTGCACCCGTTTCGCATTTTCAATAATTCCTTTTTCATCATAAAGATGAAAGGGAGTGGGGAAGTCCTTCGTTATTTTCTCCAGCTGCTCCAGTGTCACAAACGGTTTTTTCTCCATAACTGTATTCTCCTCTCTGCAGGCACCTGCCGCTGTACCGGCCGGCCTCATTGCCACTAAATAATCAGGTCCGCCTTCAGGCACATGTACTGATATTGTACCCAAGGCGGACCACTTTGTCCACTTATTCTTTTCTTTTTCTGCTGCTCAGAATCAGTCAGCGATCACGACTCTCATGATGTTGGTATCGCTGGCCGGCTCATGGCGCTTGGAGTAGCTGACAACCCCCGCAGTAACGACTGCCAGATCTCCCGTCTGGATCACTCCCTTTTCTTTCAGGAGCTCCATGGACGCATAGACCAGAATATCCGTGGAATCTGCTCTCTTCGCCTGATAGGGCTTTACTCCCCAGTAAATCTGCATCCGGCGCACAGCTGCCGCACTGGGAGACAGTCCGATAATCGGAGCTTCCGGTCTCCATTTGGACAGCAGTTTTGCCGTAAAGCCGCTGATGGTAGGAGTCACGATCACTTTCGCATTCAGCTCATGGGCAGTAGAAACAGTTCCGGAGCAGACCGCATTGGAAATATTGCTCACTCCCTTTGCCACAATGGAATTATGATGGCGGTAGGATGTATAATCCAGATGGGATTCGGAATCCTCCACGATCCTGGACATCATCTTCACCGCTTCCACGGGGTATTTTCCCATCGCCGTCTCGCCGGACAGCATCACTGCATCCGTTCCGTCGTATACGGCATTTGCCACATCCGTTACCTCAGCTCTGGTCGGTCTGGGATTGCGGATCATGGAATCCAGCATCTGCGTAGCGGTGATAACCACCTTGCAGGCCTCGTTGCACTTGCGGATAATGGTCTTCTGGATATACGGAACCTTCTCTGCCGGAATCTCCACGCCCATGTCGCCGCGGGCAACCATAATGCCGTCTGCTTCTGCAATAATGGCATCCAGGTTTTCAATTCCTTCCGCATTCTCAATCTTGGCAATGATGCCCATATCCGCATCGTTTTCATCAAGGATCTGACGGATCTCGCGGATCGCATCCGCTGTTCTCACAAAAGAAGCGGCAATAAAATCGAATCCTTCCCGGATTCCGAAACGGATGTCTTCTTTATCTTTCTCCGTAAGGGCCGGAAGCTTGATCTTCACATTGGGTACGTTTACCCCTTTCTTGGCTCCCAGCTCACCGCCGTTCAGTACTCTGCAGTGAATTTCTTCCCCAACTACCTTTTCCACTTCCATGGCGATCAGGCCGTCGTCAATAAGAATGGTATTTCCCGGCACCACATCCTCATGAAGGCGGTTGTAATTGATATAGCAGATTTTATCGTCGCAAAGAACTTCTTTGGTAGTCAGAACATATTCCTGACCTTCCACAAGGGTGATCTTTTTGTCATCCTTCAGAGAACCGGTACGGATCTCCGGTCCTTTTGTATCCAGAAGGGCGGCAATGGGAAGATCCAGCTCCTCCCGAACGCTCTTTAACAGCTCCAGACGTCCTTTATGCTCCTCATAATCACCGTGAGAGAAGTTGAATCTGGCCACATCCATTCCATTAAGCGCAAGCTGCTTCATGATCTCTCTGTCATTGGTGTTCGGTCCCATGGTGCAGATAATTTTTGTTTTTTTCATTCTCTAACCCTCCGGTTTTATTTCCTTATTAATAGATGATTTATTAGGAATCCTTTGTCACGTGCTGATGCGTGTAAAGGTGATCCTGGCAATATTCGTAACTCCCCTCACATTTGGAACAGTAGCGGAACTCCAGTTCCTCCCCATCCTGCTCTGTTCTGCCGCAGACGGCACAGCGATGATGGGTTCTTCCCTGCGGCTTCATCTTTACCTGTGCTTTGAACTCCTGCTTCCGCTTTATTTCTTTCGGATTGATCCGTCTGAAATCACGGGTCATCAGGAAGAACAGGATAAAGTTCAGCAGGGAAAGTATAATTTCCACCCGGTCCGCCGTTGTTCCTGTAACCATTCCCATAACAGCGAAAAAGCCATAGATCAGGCCGATCCATTTGGCCTTGATAGGAATAATGAAATACAGCATGAACTGGAGATCCGGAAACGTGGCTGCAAATGCAAACAGCAGAGACATGTTCAGATAGGTGGTGGACATGATCACCCGCATGTCAAAGAGCAGATACAGCACCAGGGCTGCCAGCACATGGCCAAGCACTCCCACGAAGAAATATGCATTAAAACGGAACGATCCCCAGACCCGCTCCAGCGTTTTCCCCAGAGAGTAATACAGATAGATCATAATGGCATTTGACAGCAGGTCGCCGAAAGGCGGCCAGATCAGAAACGTCACGATCCGCCAGATCTGTCCATGGAGGATAGCCGCCGGATCCAGACTGAGCCACTGATAGTAAAACAGCGGATTGATATACTGGAGCACCATTCCCACTACATACATGGCTACGATGTAATTCATCAGATCACGGATCGCATACCGACCGAATCTTTGCTCAATCTTTCTAAAAAAATTCATTCTGCCTTCCTTTATTATTCTCAGATTATAAGAAATCTTTCCTGTGGAAGATCACTGCCACAACCAGTGACAGAGCCACCGCAAACAGGAAGATGATCAGGAACCCGTACGGACTGGATGCGAAAGGCATTCCCGCCTCGTTCACATTCATGCCGTAAAAACTGGAAACCATGGTCGGAATAGACATGACGATCGTCACTGCCGCCAGAAACTTCATTACGATGTTCAGGTTATTGGAAATAACAGAAGCAAAGGCGTCCATGGTACCGCTCAGAATTCCGCTGTAGATATTGGCCATTTCAATGGCCTGCTTGTTCTCGATAATAACGTCTTCCAGAAGTTCCGTATCTTCCGGATACTTTTTGATCTTTTCGTTCTTCAGAAGCTTTTCCAGCACCACCTCATTGGCTCTCAGAGACGTGGTAAAATACACAAGGCTCTTTTCCAGCTCCAGAAGTTCGATCAGTTCCCGGTTCTTTGTGGACTGATGGAGCTTCTTTTCTATCACTCCGCTTTTCTTGTCAATGATTCTCAGATACTGCAGATACTGCTGAGCATTCTTATACAGAACCTGCAGAATAAATCTGGTCTTCATATAGCTGTGGAAATCTCTCACACGTCCGTCCATGAACGCTCCCAGAAGAGCCGTATCCTCCAGACATACGGTAATGATTGCCTCCTCTGTGGTTACAATGCCCATAGGGATAGTCTCATACCAGTCTTTTCCGTTCCGTTCTTCAATAATGGGAATATCCACCAGAATCAGGGTATAATTGTCTTCCGTTTCAATACGGGAACGCTCCTCTTCATCCAGAGGTGCCCGCAGATCATCCGGGTCGATCTGATACCGGTCTGCGATTTCCAGAATCTCCGTTGCTGTGGGATCTGTCAGCGCAATCCAGCATCCGGGCGTGATCTCATCCGTCTGATGCACTGCCCCTTCTTCCGTCTTAAAAATACGAATCATATTCTTTTTCTCCTTTCGCCAGTGCAGCGTTTAAGGACCTGCACCGGGAAAGACCACGTTATGATCCGCCGTCCAGTGCAGGTTTCCGCTTTCGTCCTTCTTCAATTTCCCCGTGGTAACACGAGCCACTATCCATAACCTGCCGCTGTCCTTTCTTTTTGTTCGTCTTTCCTGTTTTTGCCGGTTGGGTTCATATAAGCCAAACCTCCGACGTATACCATTATAGTGAGGGTTTTTTCTTTTGTCAACGGATGTAAAAAGGCTCTTAATCGGTATTTTTCCCCCGTTCTCGACTTTTTACGATATTTTAACACTCTCTACCAATTGTATTCTTTCCTAATTTATGCTAAACTGTACCCCGTACTTTGAGTTACGTTAACCACTTTAACTTCATAATACAAAGGAGGCAGGGATTTATCCCGAGTATCATGAATCATTTACATAACAACACATTAGGCATCGATATCGGTTCGACCACTGTAAAGATCGCCATTCTTGATCAGGCGAACCAGATACTGTTTGCTGATTATGAAAGGCATTTTGCCAATATTCAGGGCACCCTGGCAGGGCTTCTGAAGAAGGCAAAGGAAAAACTGGGCTCCATACAGCTCTGCCCCATGATCACCGGATCCGGCGGTCTGACACTGGCAAAGCATCTGGAGGTTCCCTTCGTACAGGAGGTCGTTTCCGTAGCAACCTCTCTTCAGGACTACGCCCCCCAGACAGATGTGGCTATCGAGCTGGGCGGAGAAGACGCAAAGATCATTTATTTCACCGGCGGCATTGACCAGCGCATGAACGGTATCTGCGCAGGAGGCACCGGCTCTTTTATTGACCAGATGGCTTCTCTTCTGCAGACAGATGCTTCCGGTCTGAATGAGTACGCCAAAAACTATAAGGCAATCTACCCCATTGCCGCCCGCTGCGGCGTATTCGCAAAGTCTGATATCCAGCCCCTGATCAATGACGGAGCGACCAAGGAGGACCTGGCTGCTTCCATTTTCCAGGCCGTAGTGAACCAGACCATCAGCGGCCTGGCCTGCGGAAAACCCATTCGGGGAAATGTGGCATTTCTGGGAGGACCGCTTCACTTCCTTCCCGAACTGCGCAACGCATTTATCCGCACGCTTCACCTGACGCCGGAGCATATCATTGCCCCGGACCACTCTCATCTGTTTGCCGCTGTAGGTGCGGCCATGAACAGTGAAGGGGCCGGAGCCATTTCCATCGACGATCTGATCCACAAGCTGGAGCATGGTATCCAGATGGATTTTGAAGTAAAGCGCATGGAGCCTCTGTTCGCCAGCCAGGCAGATTATGATGAATTTACTGCCCGCCACAACAGTCACTGTGTGAAAAAGGGAGATCTTTCCACTTATGAGGGCAACTGCTTTCTCGGTATTGACGCAGGCTCCACCACCACCAAGGTGGCTCTGGTAGGAGAAGACGGCAGTCTTCTCTACCGTTTCTACGATAATAATAACGGAAGCCCTCTGGCTACAGCCATCCGGGCCATGGGCGAGATCAACGAGCTCCTTCCGGAAAAGGCAAAGATCGTGTACTCCTGCTCCACCGGTTACGGCGAGGCTCTTTTAAAGGCTGCCTTCATGCTGGATGAAGGCGAGGTGGAAACCATCTCCCATTACTATGCAGCGGCATTTTTCGAGCCCGATGTGGACTGCATCCTGGACATCGGAGGTCAGGATATGAAATGCATCCGCATCAAGAACGGCACCGTAGACAGCGTTCAGCTCAATGAGGCCTGCTCCTCCGGCTGCGGCTCTTTCATTGAAACCTTTGCCAAATCACTGAACTATGAGGTGAAGGATTTTGCCAAAGAGGCGCTTTTTGCCAAAAACCCCACAGACCTGGGTACCCGCTGCACCGTATTTATGAACTCCAACGTAAAGCAGGCCCAGAAAGAAGGGGCATCCGTAGCAGATATTTCCGCCGGTCTGGCTTATTCTGTAATCAAGAACGCCCTGTTCAAGGTTATCAAGATCACATCTGCTTCCGATCTGGGAAAGCATGTGGTGGTGCAGGGAGGAACGTTCTACAATGACGCTGTGCTTCGCAGCTTTGAAAAGATTTCCGGCTGCGACGCCGTCCGCCCGGATATCGCCGGCATTATGGGCGCCTTCGGAGCGGCGCTGATCGCCAGGGAGCGCTATGATGCCTCTAAGGGAAGCACCATGCTTCCCATGGAAAAAATCCTGGGGCTGAAATACTCCACCACTATTTCCCGTTGCCGGGGCTGTACCAACAGCTGCGTTCTGACCATCAACCAGTTCGGAGGCGGCCGCCACTACGTCAGCGGCAACCGTTGTGAACGGGGACTGGGCAAGGAAAAAACCACAAAAGATGTCCCCAACCTGTTTGACTATAAATATCACCGGATGTTCGACTACGAGCCTCTGACGGTGGACGAAGCACCCAGAGGTCTCATCGGAATTCCCCGGGTACTGAATATGTACGAAAACTATCCCTTCTGGGCGGTACTGTTCCGGGAGCTGGGCTTTTCCACTGTCCTCTCTCCTCAGTCCACAAAGCAGCTGTATGAACTGGGCATCGAATCCATTCCCAGTGAATCAGAATGTTATCCGGCCAAACTGGTCCACGGGCATATTTCCTGGCTGATCACCCAGGGGATCCAAACCATTTTCTATCCCTGTGTGCCTTATGAGCGGAATGAAACGCCGGAAGCCGGCAATCACTTTAACTGTCCCATGGTCACCTCCTACGCAGAAAATATCAAAAATAACGTAGAGGAGATCAAGGAAAAGGGGATCCGTTTCCTCAATCCCTTCATGGCCTTCACCAGTGAGGAGGTGCTGGCTTCCCAGCTGAAAGCATTCTTCCGGGATGAATTCGGCATTCCGGAGGCTGAGACTGCGGCAGCAGCGGCCAAGGCCTGGGCTGAACTTCTCAGATCCCGGGAGGACATGGAGAAAAAGGGCGAAGAAGTGATCGCCTACTTAAAGGCAAATCACAAACAGGGCATTGTGCTGGCAGGACGTCCCTACCATGTAGATCCGGAAATCAACCACGGAATTCCCGAACTGATCACCTCCTACGGTTTCGCCGTACTCACAGAGGATTCCATTTCCCACCTGGGAAATCCGGAACGGCCTCTGATCGTTACAGACCAGTGGATGTATCACAGCAGACTGTACCGTGCCGCCGAGGTGGTAAAAAATTCTGATTTTCTCAACCTGATCCAGCTGAATTCCTTCGGCTGCGGTCTGGATGCCGTTACCACGGATCAGGTCAGCGATATTCTGACCAGATCCGGAAAGATCTACACAGTGCTGAAGATCGATGAAGTAAACAATCTGGGAGCTGCCCGGATCCGGATCCGTTCCCTGATCTCTTCTCTCCGGGTACGGGATCAGAAGCACATTGAGCGCAAAGTAATTTCCAGCTCCTACAACCGTGTTCTGTTTACAAAGGAGATGAAAAAGGACTATACTCTTCTCTGTCCTCAGATGTCTCCCATTCATTTTGAACTGATCGAGCCTGCGATCCGTTCCTTCGGCTATAAACTGGAGGTTCTTCAGAATCACAACCGGAATGCGGTGGATGTGGGACTGAAATATGTAAATAACGATGCCTGTTATCCGTCTCTGATCGTCATCGGTCAGATCATGGACGCTCTGCTGTCCGGAAAATATGACCTGGATCATACGGCAGTGATCATGAGCCAGACCGGCGGCGGCTGCCGGGCTTCCAACTATATCGGATTTATCCGCCGTGCACTGGAAAAAGCGGGGATGAGCCAGATCCCCGTCATATCCGTCAACGCCAACGGTATGGAAACCAATCCGGGCTTTTCCATCACCCCCCTCATGCTTACAAAAGCCATGCAGGCGGTGGTATACGGCGATATTTTCATGAGAGTCCTTTATGCCACAAGGCCCTATGAAAAAGAGCCGGGAGCTGCTGACGCCCTTCACGCGCGGTGGCGGGACCGCTGCATCCGTTCCCTTTCCAAGAAAAATCCGTCCATGATGGAATTCAGCCGCAATGTGAAAGGAATCATCAGGGACTTTGACAATCTGCCCCGGCTGGATATCCGAAAGCCCAAGGTCGGCATCGTAGGAGAAATCCTGGTCAAATTCTCCCCTCTGGCCAACAACCACATTGTGGAGCTGCTGGAGTCGGAAGGCGCCGAAGCCGTTATGCCGGATCTGATGGATTTCCTGCTCTACTGCTTCTACAACAGCAACTTCAAAGCAGACCATCTGGGCGGCAAACGCTCCACCGCAAGGCTGTGCAATATGGGAATTTCCCTGTTGGAATACTTCCGTAAAACAGCAAGAAAAGAGCTGGAAGCCAGCCGCCACTTCACTCCCCAGGCCAGAATCGATCATCTGGCCAATATGGCCAAGGACTTTGTTTCTCTGGGAAATCAGACAGGAGAAGGCTGGTTCCTTACGGGAGAAATGCTGGAGCTTATTCAATCCGGAGTGGAAAATATCGTCTGCACCCAGCCCTTTGGCTGCCTGCCCAACCACATCGTAGGCAAAGGCGTAATCAAAGAACTGCGGCGCCAGTATCCAAAGGCAAATATTATTGCGGTAGACTACGATCCCGGCGCCAGCGAGGTCAACCAGCTGAACCGGATCAAGCTGATGCTGGCCACTGCTCACAAAAATCTGAAAAAACAGATGAGCGAAGCTGAGAAAAACTGCGGCTGATTTCCAGCCTGTCTGAAAAACGGACTCTTCGGAGTCCGTTTTCTGTTTTGGAGCATAAAAAAGCAGCTGCCCGGCAAATCATATGCCTTCCTTTTGCAGCTGCCCTTTTCCATCATTCCCATTCCCCGTTGCACTCCTCGATCTCTGCCACGGATTCCATCGGAATCTCTTTTCCGTCCTCCATAATCAGGACCCTTCTGTATTCATCCATCCTCCTTATCCTTCCGCTGATCTTCATATATTTCCCGCCCTTCTTTTTCTCATCCGGCACAAAACAGGTAACTGTCACTGCCTGAGCAGAGAAGCGCTTCTGCTTCAGCTGACGCAGCTTTTCATCCAGGCTTTCCATCACGCCTTCATCCAGCTCTGCCCGGCTGACCGTAGTACGACCGGTTTCCCTTATGGCATCCTCATAGCCGGTAAGAGCCGCAAACGGAGAAAACTGGGCCGCTCTTTCCTCCATTGACATCGGCGGATGACAGCGCGAGACGTGATGGGGAAGAAACAGCATATCCTCATACTCCGCAAATTCCCAATCCTCTTTCCACAGGGATTCTATTTTCTCCTTCATGCTTTATGCCCTCCGATCTGTCCGTTTCTGATTCGGGCAGTTGCCCCTTCTTCCAGACTCATCCCCTTCAGAATCGCATTTTTTCCGAATTTCTTCTTTATGGACAGCACTGCCTGCTGCATCTTCTTCTCCCGCTCCAGCTCTTCTTTTTCTCTTCTGCGCTGCTCCTGCTCCGCCTGGTAATCCCTGAAAAGCTCCAGCTGCTCAAAGGATCCTTCCTCTTTTCCGGCAGTCTCCTCATCTGCTACCCGGTTTGCCGTAAGGCTGAGTCTGCGTATCAGCAGCGTTCTGTCCACCACCCGGTCATACAGCTCCAGCACCCTGCCGGTGATCTGTCTGGAAGAGGATGTATACTGATCCAGATTGGCAGTCCCATGAGCATGTCTGGGTACCTGACGGCCGTAGCGGTCTCTGCAGATCTCGCCCTGATAGGTGCTGCGCCGTTCCGGATCAGAAAGATTTTCAATATCATATCCGACTGTAAGCACCATCTGATCCGTTGCAAGGTGTTTTTCCACCAGCTCCAGTGCCAGCATATCCGCCATCTCCTTTACCACCAGTCTTGCCTTCTCCCAGGAGTAGGGGCTCTGAAGCACCTGACCGGATACAAGGCTTCTGGATGCCGGCCGGTATGCCTTAATATCCCTGATGGTGCAGGGCTCCCATCCCCAGGCATGATCAATGAGAAGCTCTGCGTTCACCCCGAACAGGCGGTAAAGAAACTCCTCATTATAATAGTCTCCCGGTCTTCCCAGAGAGCAGCGGGCAATATCTCCCATGGTAAACAGTCCGTTTTCTTCCAGTTTTTTCTCATATCCTCTTCCAATCCGCCAGAAATCCCGAAGCGGCCGGTGCGCCCAGAGCAGACGGCGGTACAGCGTTTCGTCCAGACGGGCGATTCTTACTCCGTTCTCATCCGGTTCCACGTGCTTGGCCACAATATCCATGGCTGTTTTGCACAGATACAGGTTTGTGCCGATTCCTGCCGCGGCGGTGATTCCGGTAGTGCGGAGCACATCCAGAATGATCGTTCTGGCCAGCTCCTCCGGAGTAAGGCGGTATGTGTTCAGGTAGGCTGTCACATCCATAAACACCTCATCGATGGAATAGACATGCATGTCTTCCGGCGCAATATAGTGCAGATAGACTTCATACACCCTGGTGCTGTATTCCATGTAATGCGCCATTCGCGGAGGAGCTGCAATATACTCCACCGCCAGTTCCGGATGAGCCTTCAGTTCCTCTGCATCCCAGGAAGAACCGGACAGCTTTCTGCCTGGAGCGGAAAGTCTTCGTTCTGCATTTACCTGCCTTACCCGTTCTTCCACCTCAAACAGTCTGGCTCTTCCCGGGATTCCATAGGCCTTCAGGGACGGAGAAACTGCCAGGCATATGGTCTTTTCCGTCCGCGAGGCATCTGCCACCACAAGATTGGTCGTCAGAGGATCCAGTCCTCTCTCCATGCACTCCACTGATGCATAAAATGATTTCAGATCGATTGCGATATAGGTCCGTTCTGCCATAATGTTCCTTCTTTCCGTTTTTGTCCCGTGACCCCATGATATCACAGAAGGTCATTCTCTACTGTTTCCCGGACCTGGCCGCCCCATGCACCGGGAGCCGTGCCCCTTTAAAAGGCACGGCTCCTGCTTGTAAACAATGATTCTCCTGATCTTTTACTGGTAAATGGGGTAACGGCTGCAGATCTTTGTCACCTCATTGCGGATATCATCTGCTTTGGCTTCAAAATCCGTAGCCGTAAGCCAGATCAGCTCCGCGATCTTTTCCATATCCGCCTCTTTCAGGCCTCTGGTCGTCACTGCCGGAGTTCCGATCCTCACGCCGGAGGTTACAAACGGGCTCCTGGGATCGCCCGGTACGGCGTTCTTGTTCAGGGTGATATATACCTGATCGCACCGGTTCTGCAGTTCCTTTCCGGAAATCCCCATATCGCGCAGATCCACCAGCATAAGATGATTGTCCGTTCCTCCCGTAAGGATCTTAAAGCCCTGCTTCTGAAGAGCCGCCGCAAGGGCCGCCGCATTTTTCACCACCTGCTCCTGATAGGTACGGAACTCAGGTTTCAGAGCTTCTCCGAGGCACACGGCCTTTGCGGCGATCACGTGCTCCAGAGGACCTCCCTGGGTACCCGGGAAAATAGCCTTATTGAAGTTGAATTTTTCAGCCGCTTCTTTGTTTGCCAGGATCATTCCCCCTCTGGGGCCCCTCAGAGTCTTGTGCGTCGTAGTCGTCACCACATCTGCATAAGGAATGGGGCTGGGATGAAGTCCTGCTGCCACCAGACCGGCGATATGAGCCATATCCACCATCAGGTAGGCTCCCGCTCTGTCTGCGATCTCACGGAACCGTTTAAAGTCGATCGTCCGTCCGTAAGCACTGGCACCGGCGATAATCAGCTTCGGCCGTTTTTCCAGAGCCAGCCTCTCCACCTCGTCATAGTCAATAAAGCCTTCCCTGTTTACCCCATAGGAAACGATATTAAAATACATGCCGGAGAAGTTCACAGGGCTTCCGTGCGTCAGATGACCTCCCTGATCCAGATTCATGCCCATAACGGTATCTCCCGGCTTTAACATGGCTACGAATACCGCCATATTGGCCTGAGCCCCTGAATGAGGCTGCACATTGGCATAATCGCAGCCAAACAGCTTCTTGGCTCTTTCAATGGCAATCGTTTCCGCCACATCCACATGCTCACAGCCTCCGTAGTATCTCTTTCCCGGATAGCCTTCCGCATATTTATTGGTCAGCACTGTGCCCATAGCCATCATGACCGGCTCTGATACAATGTTTTCCGATGCGATCAGCTCCAGATTCCTGGACTGTCTGGCATATTCAGCCTTTATGGCCTCGCCTACCTCGCTGTCATAAGCGGCTATAAAATCCATGACTTCTTTAACCATCTTCTTGTACCTCCTTTTTCCTAATTATATCCAACCGGTCCCGGTCCGTAAATTCACCGGAACTGGAAGTTTTTCACAATGATCTGCAGACTCCGGTTGCCGTTGTATTCATTGATATCCGGATAATAGACTGCATCCATACGGCGGCAGCCCCCCATTTCTTCTATAAAACGGTCTCCTTCTCCAAACCATATCCCATCCATGGGATATCCGTTTTCCGTTACCAGGGACAGACGGACCACATTCCTGTTTTTCCCCATTACCCGGGCGCTCCGGATCCCCAGATTTTTCTGTGCGAACAGCGGTTTTTCGTTGCCCTGACCGAAGGGCTCCAGAATCCTGAATTCTTCTATCAGATCTTCTGTTATGTACTCCAGAGGCATGGGTACATCAATCCAGATCCTGGGAATGAAGTCCTCCTCCGTCAGTCCGGCGTTCTCGTTCAGCCTGCGTCGGAACTCCTCTATATTTTCCTCCGGAAGAGAAAACCCCGCTGCCATTGGATGGCCTCCGAATTTGGTCAGCAGATCCCGGACTTCCGTCAGCCCCTGAAACATATGGTAACTCTCTATGGATCTCCCTGATCCCTTGACGCCCCCTTCCGCTCTGGTCAGAACCATGGACGGCTTCTGATATCTCTCTCTCAGCCGGCCGGCAATGATCCCGGCCAGAGATTCATGACACTCCGGAAGAAACACCACCAGAACCTTATCACTGTGATAATACCGTTCCACCAGCTCTGCCGCCTGTTCCGTTCCCTCCTGAGTCATGGACTTTCTCCGGTCATTCAGCTCCTTCAGTTCCAGAGCCAGGCGATCCGCCTCCTGCTCTTCCCCGCTGAGCAGAAGGGAAAGAGCCATCTTCGCAGTCTGAAGCCGCCCTCCTGCGTTCAGACAGGGACCGATCACAAATCCGATGTGGTAAGCCGTCAGACTGCTCAGATCCAGATTGTTTTTTTCCGCCAGCTTCCTCAGCCCGATATTCTTTGTAAAGGCGATTCTCTTCAGTCCTTCTTTTACAATGATCCGGTTCTCATCCTGCAGGCGCATCACATCGCCTACAGTGGCCACTGCCGCAAACTCCAGAAGATCCAGCCATTCTTCTTCCTCCACTCCGGATTCCTCATACAGCAGCCGGACCAGCTTCCATGCCACCACTGCCCCGCAGATTTCCGGATTCGGATAGGTACAGTCCTTCTGCTTCGGATCCACTACGGCGTCAGCAGCCGGCTTGATTTCCTGCCCCTCCAGCGCGAGTACTTCATGATGATCCGTAATGATCACTGTCATCCCCAGTTCTTTTGCACGCCTGATCTCCTCCACAGCAGCAATCCCGTTGTCACAGGTGAGCAGAGTATCCACCCCGTCCCGGCAGGCCGCCTCAATAATGGACATATTTATGCCGTATCCGTCCCGGATCCTGTCAGGAATTTCATAATCTGCTTCTGCTCCGGTCCTCCTCAGGGCCGTATACAGAATATAGGTGGAGCAGACTCCGTCAATATCGTAATCCCCTATGATCCGGATTTTCTTTTTCTCTCTGATCTTATTTTTCAGGATACGGACAGCTAAGTCCACATCCTTTAAAAGATGTGGACTGTACAGATCTCCGATATTGCCGGAAAGATACCGGCGGATTCCCTCTTCTCCCACGATGTCCCGGTTTCTGATGATCCTCGCAGTGACCGGGCTGATTCCGAAGCAATCAGCAATTTTCTGAAAATCCGCTTTCTTTGTCTGCAGCATCCACTTTTCTGACGTCATCTTTTTCCCTCTCTTCTTTTCCGTACTGCAGGCGCTTCGCCAGATTCTTTGTCCCGTAAAGCAGCGGTCCGAAATCACCGTGATAAACATTCGGAGTCTGAGACTGGACCTTATAATTGCCGTCTGCAATCTGAGACATCATTTCCTTCTGATCATTCACGATAGCACGAAGACTTTCCGTAAGCTCATTCATGCTTTCCGCCATTTCTCCCATCTCATCCTCAGACCGGTAGCGGACGGAGGCCTCCAGATCGCCGCTCCGGATCTTTCTGCTCACATCCAGCAGCTCCTGGAGAGGCTCCATAAGAGATTTTACAATATGACGGATCAGCCATGCCAGAGCTGCCGCTATGAAAAGCAGCACCGCAATTTCAAACATCGCATCCAGTCCAAAGGCGCTGGCGCCTCTGATGGCACTTTCCTTTGCCCCCTGCTTCTTATACTCCACAATCTGGAACAGCTGATCGCTGCCTTCCTCAAACAGGACCCTGGACTGTCCGAAAAGCTCTTTGAGCTGAGGATCATTTTCATTCGCTCTGCACACAGCCAGCATCGTGGTGCTCAGACTCATATAATCTTCCCACAGTTCTTCCGCTGTTTCCAGAGCTTTCTGCCCTTCTTCCCCGGCATACTGCCGGTATTCGGCAAATCCTTCCTTAATATCTGCCCTCAGTCCGTTCAGTTCCGGTTCCAGAGCATCCCGCTCTTCCTGGCTGTCCGCCATCAGATAGTAACTCTCCAGAAGTCTGTAATCCGATGTTTTGTGGTTCAGCTCCATGGGAATCGTTACCGCCGGGATCCAATAAGAAGAAACCTTATGGCCGATCTCATTCGTTCTTCCGGTCATTAAAGCTGCCGCTGTTCCCAGAGCCAGCACGCCTGCTATGCCTGCTACTCCCAACAGCTTCATTTTTTCTCTGATTCCCATATCACGTATTCTTTTCATATATTCACCTTTGTTTGCGCATATTAAATTTCCGGCTTTGCCAGTCTGCGCCAGTGGTTTTATTATAGCCAATTTTCCCGAAACAGACAAGACATGGGGAAGCTTTGCCCCGCATAAATTATGTTAAAAAATATGCTTGACAAAATGGGAATTATGTCATAGAATATATAGCGTTGTAGCAATACAAATGTGCCGGTAGCTCAGCTGGATAGAGCGTCTGACTACGGATCAGAAGGTCGCGAGTTCGAATCTTGTTCGGCACGTCTTTGGAAAACACCGTTTGATCATTCTCA
>CALWRQ010000060.1 GCA_944383965.1 uncultured Lachnospiraceae bacterium | reverse complement strand
TGTAACCAGTATAGCGGGTAGGCCGGCAATTTTCAAGTAAAAGGAGAACCGTCAAGGATTTTTTCCAGAGCAGCGGCAGCTCCGTCTTCCCGGTTTGTTCCCGTAACCCAGGCAGCGGCACGCCGCACCTGAGGGCTTCCGTCTCCCATGGCGATCCCCAGGCCGGCTGCCCGGATCATGCTCAGATCATTCTCATTATCCCCGACAGCTGCAGTCTGCTCCATAGGAATCCCCAGAAGCCCGGTCAGAATCTTCAAAGCCTCCCCTTTTGCCGTTCCGGCTCTGGTAATCTCCACGTTTCCTCCCAGGGATGTGGTGACTGTGAGTCCCTTCTGACTCTCCAGAAAGCGGCAGACCGGTTCCCGATCCCGACAGTAGAGATTTAGCCGCTCTGCCTGTTTGTCTTTTCCCAGGTCTTTCAGGAACCGTCCCATATCTTCCACCGGCCGGCGAGTCCTCCGCACCAGCCGTTTCACCGGATCCGGCAGCCTGAAATCATCCAGGCGCTCCAGATTCCTCTTTTCCGTGAACACACATCCATCCACAAACACGTCAAAAATAGGATCCCAGAGCTCTACCTGTTTCAAAAGCTCATATACGGTATTCACCGGAATCCCCTGTGACCACACCGGACGCCTGCTCCAAAGATCCATAATCACCGCTCCGTTGGACAGGATGGCATATCTGATCCCGCTGCTGCAGATGACCTCCGGCAGCTGCGTATAGGTTCTGCCTGTGGCCGGCACGATGAGAAGCCCCTGATCCAGAGCTGTTCTCAGCGCTTTTTTCCCTCGCTCCGTCACCTCTTCGCTGTTCTGAAGAAGGGTTCCGTCCAGATCCACTGCCACTAATTTAATCCTGTATTCCATGTCTGTTCTCCTCTCTCCTAAAATAAAGAAAGAGAATGCCTGCATGACCAAGCCGTCACACAGGCATCCCCTTTTCCTATCTGATCACCGTAGCTCCTGTCCTGGCAGAGTTCACAGACTGGGCATATCGCTTTAAAAGACCTTTTTCTTCCCGGGCCTGCCTGGGCACAAAGTTCTTTCTTCTTTCCTCCAGCTCCTCCTCCGTCACTTCCAGATGCAGGATCTCTTTTTTCAGGTCCACGAAGATTCTGTCTCCGTCCTTTACCAGGGCGATCGGTCCTCCCTCTGCCGCCTCCGGGCACAGGTAACCGATGCTTAAGCCGCCGCTGGCACCGGAAAGCCGTCCGTCAGTGATCACGGCCGTACCGGGAATTCCTTTGATGATCTCCGTGATCCGGTGGAGTTCCTTCATACCCGGACCTCCCTTCGGGCCCTCGTAGCGCACAATGAGCACATCTCCTTCATGGATCCGCTTCTCCCGGAACGCTACGTAGCAGTCTTCCTCACTGTCAAATACTTTTGCCGTTCCGGTAAAGGTCCGGTAATCCTCCGGCACGGCGGAGGTCTTCACCAGGGCGCCGTCCGGAGCCAGGTTTCCGTAAAGCACCTGGATTCCGTCTGCTCTGGAAATAGGATCCGCCATGGTATGGATGGTTGCTCTGTCTCCGTCCTCTGTTTCGGCCAGAACCTCTCTCCAGCTTCGGCCGTCTCCGGCCTTCTCATCCAGATGAAGCACCGGAGCCAGCTCTTTCATTACCGCCGGAATTCCTCCTGCAAAGTGCAGATCCACCACTGTCTCATCGCCGTTTGGCACAATGGCAGTGAGCACAGGCGTTCTGGAAGTGATCTTCGCGATCTCTTCCCAGGTAAGGGAAAGTCCCAGCTCCGCTGCCAGCGCCGGAAGATGGATCATGGCATTTAAGGAACCGCCCAGCGCGCTGAGCAGGGTGACTGTATTTTCCAGCGCCTGTTTCGTCATGATCATAGACGGCCTGATCTGGTTTTCCACCATTTTCATAAGCACCTCTCCGGATTTTCTGGCGGAAAACCGTCTCATGCTGGTAGAAGAAGGAATCAGACTGCCGCCCGGCAGCATCATTCCCAGAGACTCGCAGAGAGCGCCCATGGTATTGGCCGTCCCCAGGAACGGACAGATTCCCGGACCGGTATAGTATTTCAGTGTTCCCTCCACCAGCTGACGCTCGGTAATCTCTCCCCGCAGAAACTGCTGGCGCAGCTCCTTGGACTGGCTGGGCTTGATCTTTGGAACACAGGGTCCTGCCGTTACCAGAATAGACGGCAGGTCCAGGCGTGCAGCGGCATTCAGCATGGCCGGAACAATCTTATCGCATGCTCCAAGAAATACGATCCCATCAAATACGCCCTCTCCTGCTACCATGGCCTCAATGGAATCTGTGATGATCTCACGGTGCGGCAGGCAGTACCGCATTCCAGGACTTCCCTGGGCAATTCCGTCGCACATGGCTACGGTATTGAACTCGATAGGTTCTCCTCCCGCCTCCAGGATCCCTTTCTTTACTTCCTCTGCCAGCTGCTTTAACGGCTCGTGGCCCGGGCAGATCTCATTCCAGCTGTTGGCGACGGCGATCAGCGGCTTATGATCCAGCGCATCGATGGAGATGCCTGCTGAAGCCAGATGGGCCTTTGCAATGGCTCTCTGAAACGGTTCGATCCGATCAATGGCTCTTTCCATATGGATTTCCTTCTTTCTCTCTCATGATTGTGACCCGGTGGGATCACTCTGCTGCTGCAGCAGCTTTCTTTCTGTTTTTCTTTTCCATGCAGACCCAGATCAGGGCAAATACTGCTAAAAGTACAGGCACAAAGATCACAGGTCTGGTGATAAACGCCTCATATACCAGGAAGCTGAGCTGCAGGCTGGTAGCTGCAAAAGAGGAGATCATGCTGCCGTCTGTTGCAATATCCAGACCTACGGACTGAGCCAGGCTGGTAAGAACGGGAGCCGTGATGGTTCCTGCGTACAGGATGGTTCCCGTGCTGACAAGGCCCATAACAATGTTCTTCAACAGATTTCCTCTGGTGATCGCTACCACCATGGCCACACGGAAGGTCACAACTGCCAGATCCGCGAAAGGCAGCATTCTGTTGCCGGGAAGCACAGCTGCCATAAAGATGGTCAGCGGAATTACGATCAGGGATGTGGTAATAACATCCGGATTTCCCACTACAACGGCCGCATCCAGACCAATGAGGAATTTTCTTCCCTTAAACCGTTTCTGTGTGAAATTCTTGGCCGCCTCGGAAATGGGCATCAGTCCCTCCATGAACAGGGACGTCATTTTCGGGATCAGGATCATGACAGCCGCCATGGAAACACCCAGGGACATGATCTTGGACACATCATATTTTGCCAGAGCGCCGATGCCGCAGCCAAGGATCAGACCCAGCATAGCCGGCTCACCGAAAAAGCCCAGATATTTCTGTGCGTTGCGCACTGTCAGCTTGGAGTTTCTGAAAACCGGAATCTTATCCAGCAGCCAGTTCATGGGAACGGCGATCAGCACGGAAGACAGAGCGGATACCGTAGGCAGAGACACGCCGGGAATGCCGAAGAAGTCTTCCACCAGAGGAGCCGTCCAGTCTGACAGCTTGAAGGTGATCACTGCCATGATCACAGATGCCAGAATTCCCAGCGGAATGCTCTTGGTCACATAATATACCATGATTCCTACGATAGCCATGTGATGGTAGTTCCAGATATCCACGTCCATCGTATCGGTGGCTTTCAGCGCCAGCATGACAATATTCGTCGCCAGAATCGCAAAGATCAGAATAGCGATAATGGGGGAAGACCAGGTAACTGCTGCAATGGCGCCCCAGCCTACGTCCAGCACATCCAGCTGAATGCCGAAGTTTTCTACCATGGCCTGTGCCGCCGGACCCAGGTCGGCCTTCATCATGTTAATGACCAGGTTGATGCCGGCAAAACCGACTCCGATGGTCAGACCGGAGCGAAATGCCTTGGAAAGCTTTACTCCAAAGATAAGTCCGATAATGGTGATAATGATCGGAAGCATAACGGTCGCTCCCGCATCCATGATCGTATTGAAGATCGTGTAAAAAGTGCTCATTTTGGATGTCCCTCCCTAATCACAGTTTTATTTTAAATGGCTCAGGATTTCTTCCAGCGTCACATCTTCGTTGATGCCGGTCAGCAGGTTGATGGCTCCCACTACCGGAACAGACACGCTGCCGCCGGTGAATTTTCCGGTGGTTACCAGCAGATCAAAGTCATCTGCCTTGGACTCTACTTCCAGCAGCTTGCACTGGCTTACCATTACCGGGATCCCGTGATTCTCGCAGGCCTCTCTGATCTTGGTGGCTACGACTGTGGATGTTGCAATTCCGTTTCCGCATGCTACTAATACTCTTTTCATGATTGATTCCTCCTGAAATTCCCTTATAATAATTTTTTCTTTAAAAGCTCGCAGACCATTTCTTTCTCTTCTGTCTCTACGATCTGTTTTACCATAGCCTGATCCTGGATCAGCTCCACCACCTTCTGGAGCATGTCCAGATGGCTGTGAGCCTCCTTGAGGGCCAGCATGATCACCATTTTCACCGGGATCAGGTCCTCCGGCTCATCCATAGCGTGGAACATCACCGGTTCCTCTAAAATTCCCACACAGATGGATGCTTCATTTACATGAGTCACATCCGCATGAGGGATCGCAATATTGCAGCCTCCCGTATTCAGACCGGTGGGAAACTCCTTCTCCCGGTCCAGTATGGCCTGTTTGTAGGTTTCCTTTACCAGTCCCATCTCACACATAGCATCCGCCACTGCCGACAGGACCTGCTCATCATTTTCCATTCCCTTAAGCATCAGCACCTGTCTGCTGTCAAATTTGATTCCTTCCATATACTCTCCTCTACCACTGAACTCTTTCCTCAAACTGTCTGATCGACTCCCGGATGCCTTCCTCATTCTGCTCCAGGATATCCTCTTTTCTGAAGATACCGGACGCGATGCCGGCAAACGAAGCTCCCTTGTCCAGATATTCCTGAACGTTTTCTCCGTTCACGCCGCCGACTGCCATAAGAGGCAGTTTTCCCAGAGGCGCCTGTATATCAGAGAAATACTGACTGCCTACCCGGCCTGCCGGAAAGATCTTTATGATGTCTGCACCTGCCTGTGCCATTTTCAGAACCTCCGACGGGCTGAAGGCAGCCGGAACGCTGATCACATCCTTTTCCCTGCAGAAGTCCAGGATCTCCCGGTCCAGCATAACCGGCGACAGAAGGAACGATGCACCGGCTTCCACAGCCGCTCTGGCATGTTCCATGTTCAGAACCGTCCCGGCGCCCACGTGCACATCCCCGCCGAACTCCCGGGAAATTTTCCGGATGGTCTCAAAGACGTCAGGAGAATTGGTAGTGATTTCCACTGCATTTAACCTGGTCCCCACCAGATTTTTCACCACACTTCTCACCTGCTCATATGTATATCCTCTGAGGATAACGGTGATTTTGGGAAATTGATTGATTTTCATTGGTCTGCTCCTTTCTTGCTTTTTCACTTATATATAAAAGCAAGAAAGGTGCCAACTTCTGACCAATTATGTAGATTTGCAAAGAATTTTCAGGATCTCCCGGCTGTTTTCACATTCCCGGATCTGAGAAATGACGGTTTCATCAGAAATAATCGAATAGAACTGTTCAAAAATCTGTCTGGAATTTTCATTCAGAGCAATTACAAAAATCAGATCTGCCATGTTGGCTCCATCCCATACAATGGGTTTGTCTAATTTTGTAACGCTGATGACTGATTTTGTGACTAAATTTGGAGCTCCGTGGGGAATGGCGATCCCTCCTTTTAAAAAGGTAGTCATCATCCCTTCCCGTTTATACACACTTAAAAGGAATTCCGGACGCACAGCCTTCTGGCGGACCATGGCCTCCACAGCCTCGTCAATCACCTGTTCCTTCTCCAGGCGATTGCTGTGTACATAGATATTCTCCTCACTGATGACCTGAGACAGGCAGTTGTTTTCAAACTGGATCGTCTTTTTGATGATCTTGCGAAGCTTCTGGATTCCTTCTGCCGTCAGGGCCTCACTGTAGGGCATGAAGAAGCAGTCTTCCAGATCGATCCTCAGCGTGCCCACTACTGCCAGAATCCGGTAGGATCCGGACAGCTTCCTTATAATATGGGCGGCATCCGCCTCCTCCAGATATCCTCTGGTAAGGATCTCCACATCTCCCAGACAGCTCTTCAACCGCTCTTTCAGATGATTTTTTAAAAGTACGGCTCCTCCGTCTCCTGTCATGCAGAGACACACCACCGCCTTCTTTTTCTGATGATCCGGGCGTACATTCTCCCGGAACGCTCTGCGGTCATCCAGTTCCTCTACGATCTCCTCCAGACTGTCATCGGTCCACAGAGCACGGCGGATACACTCGATGACCATCATGGTATCGGTACGGCCGATCAGGGCTGTTTTAAAGGGCAGCTCATCCAGCTCCTCCTTCACATTCACCAGAGTGCCCATATCCGCCAGGACAATGACGCCTTTTCCTTCATTCATCTCCCGCACTTTCCGCACCACTGCCGGACGCATCCGGGATGCCGGTTCTGACAGATCGAAATCCAGACTCTCCCCATAATGAACGCCCATGATCGTATTTGCCACCTGCAGCATCCCGCTGGCCACCGGACCGTGAGAAACCACCAGCACTTTGATTTTCCCATCCTTTTTTTCCGGCTCGTGACGGAATTTCTGAAAATACATGGTGAAAAACAGGATCTCCTGCTGGGTGAATTCCACATAATACTTCTTTCCCACCCATGCAGCCGCCTCCACGGCCACTTCGTACTCTGCCGCATATTTCTCCCGCACATTTTCCAGGCGGATCTCCCGTCCCTCCCGCCGGTTTCCCGGTCTCAGCCGCTGATGATCCATATGAAGGTGGATCGCCAGAGGAAAAATCATCTGGTCGCTTAAACCCGGCAGTCTCTCCGACGTAAAACGGTACAGGTCCGTAGCCATCTGCACATAATTCTCTCCGACGATGCCAAGAAGCTCTTCCCGGCTCCAGCCGCTCTCTCCCGCCTCTTTCACATACCGGGACATCTGACGGTTCAGCCGGTCATACAGGATCTCCTCGATCTCCCGTCCGGCGATTCCTTTCGCCAGCATGGCGTCATACTGCTGTCCCAGCTCCTCATAGAAGTTTTCTTCCTCCCGGCGGTTTCCGGCACAGACCGGCTTCTCATCATAGGAAAATACCATATCATGGCTGCAGAGTTTTTCCGCTTCTGCCGGAAGAACGGAAAACACGGAATGTTCCATGCCATCTGCCAGCAGTTCCTGGTCCACGGGAATCTCCTCTCCGTTCTCAGAACGATGCTCCAGGAACGCTTTGGCGCAGAGTACCTGGACCACAGATTTCAGCTCTCCCACATTTCCGGGGTAGTCCGTCCGCATCAGGCTGCGCAGTACCTCCTTGGGTACGGCCAGGCGCTTCTTTAGCCGCTGGCATTCCTGCATGAAGATGCTCTGGATCAGTTCCATTTTTTCCGTCCATGGACGCTCACTTACAGAAGGAATGGACAGTTCCATGGGAATCCGGCGGCGGAAGGTAAGGAGGAGAGCGCTTTCCGGGTTTTCTGTAGTTGCCGCAATGACCATCACCTGACTCTTTCGCTGCACCTCCACCTCGCCCAGGCGGCGGTATTTCCCTTTATCCATCAGATAGAACAGAATCTCCTGTCCTTCCGGCGGAAGACGGTGCACCTCATCCAGAAACAGAATGCCCCCGTCACATTGCTCCACAATTCCTTTCTTTTCCTCTGTCGCTCCCGTAAATGCCCCCTTCCGGTAACCGAACAGCTGAGCCAGCAGAAGCTGCGGGTTCTCCGCATAGTCGGCACAGTTAAACTGGTAAAAGGGCATATCCGGCTTAAAATTTCCCGTAATCCTGGCATATTGATACATCAGCTCTGCCAGAAAACTCTTTCCCACACCGGACGGGCCATGAATCAGCGTGTGAAGACCGTTCGGCGGGTACAGCACAGCCGCCTGCGCCTTTTTGATCTGACGGCTCATGCTGCCGTCCCAGCCAATGAAACGGCCGAATACGCTGGCTGCCGGCGGCAGCGGATCCGGCGGCTGAGGACCGGCATCCGGCAAAGGCTCCTGAGACGGAGCTGATCCCCGTTCCCCGGTTTTCCTCAGCTGTTTCATGCAGTTTCCCACCACATATTTTCCCACAAAAAATCCCTGACGGTTCAGCCGCTCCGTCATCTGCCGTTCCGAAATGTCCGGCTCCTTCTCCAGGATCCGGGCGGCCGCCTCCAGGAGGCACTGTTTTCTTCGGTCTCTGGAATCCGGAATTCCCAGCTCCCTGCGGATCTGAGTCACGTATTCTCTGGCAACATGGAGCTTGTTTCCCAGTTCTTCATCGGTCCACGGATTCCTTTTGTCTTCCTCTCTGATCAGTTTATTGATCTCCTCACGCATAGCGAAACCTCCCTGCTGCTGTTCTTTCTGACGGCGCGTTTTCCCCTCTATTGTACCAACCCTTTTCGAAAATGGGAACTGTCTTTTGTGTGAAAATCCTCTTTCCAACCCCAGGGTTTTGTGATAGAATCAACAGTGTATTATAAGGAGGACTAATAATGGATATTAATTATGAATTATACAAAGTATTCTATCATGTGGCGGTTACCCTGAGCTTTTCAGAGGCTTCCAAGCAGCTCTTCATTTCCCAGTCCGCTGTGAGCCAGTCCATCAAGGTCCTGGAAAAAAAGCTGAATCAGACTCTGTTTATCCGAAGTACAAAAAAGGTACAGCTCACCCCCGAAGGCGAGATCCTTTTAAAGCATATCGAACCGGCCATGAATCTGATCAAACGGGGAGAGACCCAGCTTCTGGAAGCCAACACCTTAAACGGCGGTCAGCTGCGCATCGGCGCCAGCGATACGATCTGCCGCTACTATCTGGTGCCTTTTTTCCGTAAATTCCATATGAAATATCCGAATATCCACATCAAAGTAGCCAACCAGACCTCCATTGCCTGCGCGAAAATGCTGGAAAACGGTCAGGTGGATTTCATCATTACCAATTATCCCAACTCCAGCCTGTCCAACGCTCACAGCATCCGGACCCTGCGCGACTTTTCCGATGTGTTTGTGGCCAATCCGGAATATTTTCCCCTGACAGGACGAAAAATAGGCCTGCAGGAGCTGCAGACCTATCCCATTCTTATGCTGGATCGAAAAAGTACGACCAGTGAATTTTTACATCAGATGTTTCAGAAAAAACAGCTGGACCTGGTTCCGGAAATCGAACTTACCAGCAACGACCTGCTCATCGACCTGGCCCGGATCGGTCTGGGCATTGCCTTTGTGCCGGATTTCTGCATCCCGAAGGATGATCAGGAGCTGTTTGTGCTCGACCTGGAGGAAACTCTGCCCAAGCGGCAGATCGTAGTTGCCCACAATGAAAGTCTCCCCATCTCTCAGGCGGCCAAGCAGTTTATGGAAATGCTCCACTGATCCCGGTTACAGGATCGGGAAAATCGTCATGGTCCATGCCACGGAAACTGCCGTAAAGATCAGTGCGGGAAGCCAGGACATTTTCAGCATGGTCTTCTGGTCGTATCCGCCGTAATCCATCATATACGGAATGGCAGCCGTAGCCATGGGCGTCATGAATGCAGACAGGCAGCCGGCCTGGATCAGGATCATCAGGCCCACGGGATTTCCTCCGATGCTGGCGCAGGTAGCAATGGCAATGGGATGGAAGATCATCATGGTCGCCCGGTTCTGCATGAACTGAGTCATCATGAACGGGATAAAGAAGAATACAAAGCCAATGATATAGGAATTTCCGTTCACCGCCTTTACCAGACCGCTCATATATCCCCCGATCAGTTCTCCGGCTCCGGTGGCGCTCAAAGCTCCGGACATTCCCAGAGCCCCCACGATCAGCAGAAGCATGCTCACAGGAATGGCTCCCACTGCCTCCTTGGGCTTCAGTACGCCGCATACGACCATGGCCAGCGCGCCGATCACCGTGATCTGCCAGTTGTCCAGCCCCAGCTGCGGCGCAAACATCAGTCCCAGAGCATCCAGGATAAAGATGATGTATCCGGCGTGTTCTGAAAATCCTTTCAGCGGCTCTTTATTCAGTACTCTTCCTTCCGATTCTTTCGTCTTCACCACCGGTTCGTCCGGAGTCGTCTTTACAGCCAGAAAAATGCAGTAAAGGGTGCAGACGATCAGTAACGGCAGTCTTGCCTTGGCAGGATCCGCCAGTCCCACCATAAAATCCGTATAGCCATAGCTTTCCAGGTAGCCGTTCAGTTCCGATGCGACCGTCGCTCCTGCCCCCAGAGGAATGGTACAGCAGGTGGCTACCACTGCCATTCCCAGCGGAAACATTACTTTGGAGGGCTTCAGTCCCAGTGCAACGGCAGAGGAAGCCAGCATGGGAGCTACAATTCCGAACACTGCTACCGGACTCTGGATGAACTGGCTGAGGATCACTCCCAGTACGATGTATCCGGCCATGATCTTTGTCAGACTTCCTTTTGCGCTTCTGGAAATGGCATCAGCAATATTCTGGCAGAATCTGGTTCTGTTGAAGCCTGCTGCCACCACGCACATGCCGCCGATCATCACCACGTTGCTGTTCCCGAAATAAGCCAGCGCCTCATCCGCGCTCATGCACCCGAACAGGGTCAGCGCCAGCAAAGAAATCAGCGATGTGGTCGCCATACTGATCTTTCCCCAGCAGTAACTGAACACAGTCAGTGCAAAAATAATCAGACATATCGTAAGTGGACTCATTTGTTTTTCCCCCTATTCTTCTGTTCCCGTAATGGATGTGCGGATGCTGTACCATTTGTACGGCTCCGGGTTGAATGCCGCCCCAAAATATCCGTCCTGTCTCAGGACCTGATTGACCTTCTCAAAATATTCATTCAGATCTTCCCCCGCCGCCCTTGCATTGTTGTGGTGAAGCGGCATCATCAGCTGAGCTCCCATCTGTTCCATCTGTCTGGCATATTCCTCCGGACTGTAGCTGCGGATCCGATGGCGCAGCATGAGATTGGGCCGTTCCGGCACCGCCACATGCTGCAGATGCTCTTCATAATCCCTTCCTGCGGAAAAACTGATCCGGTAATTGTTCCTTGTTTCGATCAGGAAGTTCAGGCAGTGGATATAGCCCAGTCCTGCAAACCGGTTCGGACAGGGAACTCCAAAAGAGGAACTGCCCATATCATCCGCTCCCGGATCCAGAGGACGGGAGAAATATCCCTCCCGGAACGCCCGGCTGTCGTGCGCTCCCGGATAGACCTTCAGAGTAAAATCGTCAAAATAGTACGTATTTCCCGGATGAAGGGGAACCATGGCTCCATACGGGATATTGTGCACTCTGGCCACCTCTTCCGCCGCCTCCGCCGGTACAAGGACCCTTCCGTAAAACCGCTCCCAAAGCTTTCCCGTCATGTTGTTGTGATCAGAATGGACATGACTGAGGAGCAGATAGTCTCCTCCTGTAAAATCATCCGGTGAAAATCCTTTCTGTGCATAGACCTTCAGATCATTCTGCTGCTGTTTGGTCAGATCGTCTCTCCCTTCCAGATTGCTTCCGTCCCAGTAAAAAGGATCTGTTACCAGAGTCCCGCCTCCCGGCAGTTTCATCTCGTAGCACTGGACGGAAATCCATCGGATCTTAAGAGCCTCTGAGCTGATTTCTTTTTTATATTCGGCTGACATAACCCCTCTCCTTTCTGTTACGGAAAGTATATCAGCAGAATTATCATTACACAAATGAATATAATTCAGATAATTATTCCACAAAATAATAAAAGCATCCATCCTTTCAAAAAAAGGCGAATGCTTTTGTTTATTCTGCACAAAACTCTTGGTTCTCCGTCTGTTCTTCCGTGATTTTTGTGTATTTTTACCTATTGTCTCCGGGAAAAGATCCCTCTCCGCACCGGATTTCCGGAGGACTTTCCGGGTCCAGGTAAAGTTCTCCGGCCAGCCGTACCAGCAGGCGGAAGGCCTCCGTCTCATATTCCCCCTTTCTCATGACCAGGCAGGTCATGGGCTGCTCTCCTTTCAGTCCGGGGAGGCTGAGATAGCTTACCTGAAAACCGCAGTGGGGCACCTCCGCCAGAATACAGTTTCCCAGTCCGTTTTCCACCGCCCCCAGAGCGCTTCTGACATTCTCCACATAGATCCTGTTTTTCGGCCAGATCCCCATAGAATGAAAATATTCCTGGGCCAGCCTTCCGGACTGAGTAAAGGCGGCCAGGCGGATATACGGTTCTTCCAGCCATTCGTTATGCTCCAGCACCGGATGGGGGCTTCCCTCCCGAACCACCGCCAGGCGCAGCAGCCGGGAGCGGCTGGGGACAGCCAGAGACAGGCGGGCTTCCGTCAGCGGAAGATAGGACAGGCCCGGCTTTTCTTCCCGGCAGTAGGCAAGGCACAGATCCAGCTCTCCGTTTTCCACAGACCGAATCAGATTGGAAGAGCTGTCCTCCTTCAGGCTCACCGCCATGGCGCTTTCCCTCCTGTAAAATTCCGGCAGCAGGCAGCTGATGATAAAGCTGCTTTGCCCCATGGAATAGCCCAGACGGATTGCTCCCTCACCATCCGCTCTCATCTTCTGCAGCTCATCCTGCATTTCCCGGTCCAGGCGGAGGATCTCCTGCCCTTTGGCCACATACATCTGACCGATGGGTGTGAGAACAAAACGCTTTCCGATCCGTTTGAATAAGGGCGTTCCCACTTCCGCCTCCACCCTCTGCACGAATTTTGTGAGCGCGCTCTGTGTGATGCACAGGCAGTCCGCTGCTTCTGACAGACTTCTCCTTCGGGAAATCTCTACAATATATTCATAATCTTTTACATTCACCGGCTTTCCTCCTGTTCCCAGAAATGTCTCACCGATTCCTCCACGTTCTCCAGATTCACCACCTGATAATCCGACCACTCTCTGGGAAACAGTTCCCGGCAGCCTCTGTAAAGAAACCGTTCGTCCAGCAGGGCAATCACTCCCCTGTCCCTGGCTGTGCGGATCACTCTGCCGGCGGACTGGAGAACCTTGTTCATTCCCGGATACTGATAGGCGAAATCAAAACCTCTGTGCTCTTTTTCATCGAAATACTGTTTCAGAAGTTCCTGCTCCGTATTCACCTGGGGCAGGCCCGTACCCACGATCACTGCGCCGATGAGCCGTTCCTCCTTCAGATCGATTCCTTCAGAAAACACTCCTCCCATGACGCACAGTGCTACAAAAGGTCTGCTTCGTTCTCCCTCAAACTGTTCCAGAAATTCTTCCCTCTCCCGTTCTCCCATCCGGCTCTTCTGCGCTGTCCAGTCAAAATCCGTTCCCTGATCCTCAAACACGTTCCGGATCTGATCCAGGTACTGATAGGACGGAAGAAACACCATGTAATTCCCCGCCCGTCCTGCAGCAATCCTGCGGATATATTCCGCCACCCGTTCATACTCTCTCCGGTTTCTCCTGGTATACCTGCTGCTCACGTCTGAGGCCACCAGCAGCAGCCGGTTTTCCCGGGGAAACGGGGAATTGGCATACACGGCATATTCTTCCCTGTTCCCTGTGAGAAGTTCCTTATAGTAGTTTACAGGCAGAAGGGTGGCCGAGAAAAATACAGCTCCCTTCCCCTGCTCCAGACAGGCCGACAGATTTCCTGCCGGATTCACGCAGAACAGGCGGACCATAAAGGTTCCGTCTTCCTGAAGCTGAGAATAGATCCTGTATTTTTCATCTGCCAGCTCACTGATCATCAGAAAATCCCTCAGCTGAAAATAAAAATCCAGCAGCTGTTCCCGGTCCTCAAAAGCAGGATTTTCCTCCAGAAATTCTTCCAGCTCTCCATGGACTCCCGCAGCCGTCTGTACCAGAGAAGAAACGCTGTCCAGAATACTGACCCCCTCACACTCCCGCTTCATCTCCAGCAGCAGGCGGTTGCACCGGTCCAGAGCCCGGGAAAGCTTCCGGCTCTTGTCTTTTACCAGACGCTTTGCCGTCAGCACCTCCTCTTTTACCAGCGCGGCACTGTACATCTCCCTGGCGCGGGATACCAGATTGTGGGCCTCGTCGATCAGAAACAGGTACTCTCCCTTTGCACCTTCTGCAAAATACCTCTTCAAACGCACATTGGGATCAAACACATAGTTGTAGTCACAGATGATTCCGTCGCACCAGCCCGTAATGTCCAGACAGAATTCAAAGGGACAGACCTGATATTTTTCCGCATATTCCAGAATCACCTCCCTGGTGATCTCCTTTTCCTGATGGATGATGTCATAAACTGCCTCATTCACCCGGTCGAAATGGCCTTTCGCCCTGGGACAGGCATCCGGATTGCAATCCGGTTTTTCCAGAATGCACAGCTTTTCTTTGGCAGTGATCGTAACGGAAGTAAAATAAAGCCCCTTTTCTCTGAGAATGGAAAACGTCTCCTCCGCCACTGTCCTGGTAATGGTCTTCGCCGTCAGATAAAAGATCTTGTCCCCCATTCCCTCTCCCACGGCCTTCAGGGCCGGATAAATCACAGACAGAGTCTTTCCGATTCCCGTAGGAGCCTGTATATACAGATTCCTTCCCCTGGCAATGCTCCTGTACACAGATGCCGCAAGCTCCTTCTGTCCTTCCCGGTACTCATAAGGGAACGCCAGGTCACGGATGGACGCGTCTCGGCGCAGCTCATGAAGAAACAGAAATCTGGCCCATTTTACGTACTCATGGAGAAGCCCCTGAAACCATGTCTCCAGCTCTTCAAAGGACCTTTCCGTACGGAACCTTCTGATCTCCTCCGTCTCCATGCTGCAGTAGGTCACCTGGATCCCGATGGAAGACAGTTCTCTGTCTCTGCTGTAAAAATAGGCATAGCACATGGCCTGAGCAAGATGGACGGGCTCCGGCTCCTTGATCAGCTCCAGATTCCGGTACACCCCCTTGATCTCATCGATCACCACGCCCCCCGGCTCCGTCAGGATCCCGTCCGCCCGTCCCTCTACCAGAAACGTAAACTCCTCCTCCTGCATTTCGCAGGACAGTTTTACCTCTGCCCGGTAATCCGGTCCCATTCCCTTCTGAATCTTCCGGTGAATCCTGGCCCCGGCCTGCATGGCATCCTTTTCTGCCCCGGAAGTACGGCGGTTGTCCAAATCTCCGGAGCGGAGCACAAATTCCACCAGGTTCCGCACGGATATGGTAATCCTTCTTTCCTTTTCTCCGTCCATGTCCATCCTCCCGTTCCTTTGTTCCCCACCATTATATATAAAAACACCGGCAGCCGCAATTCTCAATTCTCTTCCGGACAAAAAAGCGCCGCCCCGTCACCCGAAAACGGTGACAGGACGGCGCCTCTTCTGATGGAATATCGTTCTGCTTTCCCTGCTTATGCCGCATGCGTCTTGTCAGCAGCCTTTTCCTCCAGGAACTCCTCAAACTCTTCGTTCTCTCCATTGTAGGAAACCGTGAGCACTCTGGTCAGATCCAGGCTCAGTACGCCTAAAATAGACTTTGCATCAATAATTACCCGATTATAAAACACATCAATATCAAAGTCACATTTCGAAGCCACTGACACAAATTCCTTCGCATCCGCAACAGTCGGCAACATGATTCTTTTTTCTTTCATCATAATAACATCTCCTTCTAATTTTCAGACTATCCGCAGCTTTTTCAGCCTCATCATAGCCAGCCATTAAAAGCGTCATCCTATATATATCATTTCTATTTGATCCTGTCAAATTTTACCATTGCAGGCTGAAATGTTCTGGTTTTTGTGCAATTTTTCTATTTTGAACAACCGGCTGAAATAAGCCGTAACCATTTTGATCAAACAGTTTTTTCATTTCAGTAACGGTTCTCAACTCTATTTTCATAGTATTGCGCTGTCTGAGGATTTGTGAAAATATTTTTGTTGATTCTACCCTGTTTTTTTTCTCTTTTTGGGGCCGGCATGTCTCTTCTGTACGCACATATCATTGGATTTTCAACGCAGTTACAAGGAATATTAACTTTGCTTTTTCTGGCATGTCCGTCTCACAAAGATATCCGGATTCCTTACCGGATTTTTTTTATTTTTTGTAGGTTTGTCAAACATTTGTTACAGTGAACGTAAATACTCCTGAAGGATCTCATTGGGTGCTTTCCATCCCA
>CALWRQ010000059.1 GCA_944383965.1 uncultured Lachnospiraceae bacterium | reverse complement strand
TTTAGGAAAAAATTTAATCAGAATAGAAAAGTGGTGCTGGAGATTGCCTCCAGCACCAACTTTGTCTACAGCCTGAAAGGCGGCTAACGCCGCCTTTCAAAGCTTCCCCGGATTCCCATTTCCTCCCGGTATTTGGCTATGGACCGTCTGGATACATGGATTCCTCTTTCTTCCAGTTTTTCCGACAGTTCCTTGTCACTGTAAGGTTTCTCCCTGTTTTCTCCCTCGATCAGTTCCTTCAGGCACTGTTTTACCTCCATGACCGTGACCGCCTCTTCTTTTCCCGCTGAAGCCGTAAACAGAGATTTCATAAATATGCTTCCGTTGGGATACTGCATGTATTTGCCGCGCACGGCCCGGCTCACCGTAGATGGATGAATGCCCAGAGATTCCGCCGCATCACTCATGGTCATTGGCACGAGAGGCCCTCTCCCTTCCAGAAAGGCTTTCTGCCTGTCAGCCACATAATTCACCACAGACAGAATCGTCTGTCTTCTCTGTTCGATGCTGCTCATCAGAAACCGGACCCGTTCCAGTTTTTCCCGGAAATACTGTACCAGTTCCTGCTCTGCCGATTCCTTCATCATTTTCAGGTAATAATCGTTGATCCGGTAGTTTTCCATCCAGGAATCATTCAGTTCTCCGTACCACTCTCCGTCTTCCTTTCTCAGAATGATATCCGGAACGATATAGGAAGTCTTTTCCGTGCCGAATCCTGCCAGCGGCCTGGGATTCAGTTCCGAAATCTGGCTGATACATTTTCTCACCCGGGCTGTAGACAGCCTCATTCCTCTGGATATCTCACTGATCTTTCCTGCCGCCACAGCCTCCAGATAGCCGTCTACCATAGTCCACAGTTCCGTATCTTCCAGTCCCAGCACCTGGATCTGCTTCAGCAGGCAATGCTTCAGGTCCTGCGCAAAGATCCCGTAAGGCTCCAGCTGCCGCAGGTCTTCCAGGCATCTGGCCGCCTGACCGCAGGTAATGCCGCATGCCGCCGCCACTTCTTCCAGAGGTGCGGAAAAAAAGCCGTTGTCATCCAGACAGTCCGTCATATACTCCACAGCAGCCCATTCCCTGTCTGAATAGCGGGAACGGTCCAGCTGCCATAAAATATAGGTCTTTACCGTATCCTCTCCCTGGTCCGGAATATTTCCGTCATTTTTTTCATTAAGATCTTCCCCATGCTGATAAAAAGGAGTCCCCACATACTCGCCTTCCAGTTCCTGTGTCTTTACCGGACCCGGTTCCGTACCGGTATAATCCAGAACGGGATTTTCCAGATACTCGTCGTAAAGCATCCGGCTCAGCTCCATGCTGTCCATCGCCAGGATCTCCAGAGACTGGATCTGGGACTGCGACAGGGTCTGTTTCTGCTCCAGCAGTGTTCCAAAACCAACTTCCATGTTCTAACTCCTTCTTCTTGTATCTTTGTATTTTTCCTATACATTATTCTAGCATGAGTCTGACATCATTTCAATCCCGCTCTCCGTCAGCGGGCGATAGAGAATATACATGTCTGAATACGTCCCGTTTTTTAAGAGGAAGCCGCCAGGGATCTTTCCCACCGTCTGAAAACCGGCGTTCCGGTAGATCCTCAGAGCCGCCAGATTGCCGGCCACCACCGCGTTAAACTGCATCCCCCGAAATCCCAGCCTGGCCGCCTGTTTTAAAGACTGTCCCACCAGATACTTTCCCAGCCCGCGGCCGCGGAATTCCTTCTTCATGGCGTAGGACGCGTTAGCCACGTGGCTGCATCTGCCGATGTTGTTGGGATGCAGGATGTAATAACCTGCCAGAACTCCATCCTGAAGCATACAGGTAACTGCCGACTGTTCCTCCAGCATGGCGGCAAACTCCGGCAGATCGTAAAGCTCCGTCCCCGGAAATGCCACCCCGTCCTCCAGAATATCGTTCCAGATCTCCATCAGCTCCGGAAGATCTTCCCCTGTATACGCGCGAAATGTCAGTCCCATATGATTCTCCTCTCTCTGTCACTCTCTTCTGACCGTGATGCCCGTCAGCTCCAGTTTCCGAAACGCTCCATACTCCTCCGCCAGTTCCCTGAGCCTTCTTTCCTCCCCGGCCGGTTCCCAGAGAGTGATCTCCACTTCCAGCTTTTCCTTCTTTTTTCTGGCCGTCCAGATACCGGCCGCCCTGCCCTCATTTACTACCACGCCGGGGTTTGCCGTCGTCTTCCAGATCCGCCTGCAGAGCGCCGGATTTTTCTGCAGGAAATGCCGCTCCCTCTGGTCCAGATAGGGATCATGAGCGCTCAAAAGCAGCGGCCCTCTGGAAAAATCAGGGCGCGCGGCCAAAGCTTCTCTGTCCTCCGTCAGAATAAATTCCTTCTTTCCCAGCACGGAAACCGGTTCCATCTCCTCCGCTGCCAGGGCCCACATCCGCCTGGCCTGTTTTCCCGAACAGCCCAGCCAGGCTACGAAATGATCCGGTACTGCCGGCCCGTAGCAGCGGAGAAATTTTCTCACCAGCAGCCTTGCCGCCGCAGGATCAGCCTGCCGCGGAATTTCCTTTTCCATTCTCCCGTCCAGCCAGGCCGCCGTCCCTGTAAAGGACGGACTCACCCCCTGCCGCTTTCCAAACGCCACCTGCCCCAGAAAAGAACAGGGCCGGAGAAGAAAGGACACCGCCGCCCCTCCTACTGTCTGCCGATCCGGGCTGCCGTACATAGACGGCCGGTTCCACGCCTCCCTTTTTTCTTCCGGAAGCTCCCGCTCCATCCATTCTGCCAGCGTCTGGTCCAGCTCATTCTTCCCCTGGATCACTCTCCCATTCAGCCTGGGGATCACCCGCAGAAGCCGCTCCAGCAATTCCTCTTCGCTCATCTCCAGAGCATCCAGCGCCAGCCCGATCCCCCTGGTGTAGATCCATTCTTCCCCTTCCGCCGGGATCAGGGCGTTTAAAAATATTTCCCGCTCCGCCGTTGGAAACACAAACGGCGCTCCCCGCAGACTCCACGCCTGAAGAAGCTCTTTTTTCTCCTCCAGCAGACAGGAAAGCTCTTCTCTCCCGCACCCGGGAACGCGGCAGTGGACAGCTGCCTCCCATGCTCCCGGAGGACTGTTCTGCAGGCCGCAGGCTCCTGCCACCTCCAGTATGGATTCTTCCCCGTACTCCCGGTCCAGATGGTGGGAATGCAGACGGAACGAGCGGATCTGATCTTCTGTGGGGATGAACATGAAAAAGCCTCCTTCCAATTCTGACTGAATCCAGTATACCACCTCCCGGGGGACGGGGAAAGAGGCGTCACTTGCGATTCATTGTAAAATCCTGCATTTTATGATAAAATTTTTGCATAAACGATCTGATTGCAGAAAGGCGGTCCGGTATGGAATATCTGGCAGAAGTATACGAAAAACTCACAGAAAGTGAAAAACGTGTTTTTTCATATATATACAGTCATCAGCTTCAGGCTGCCAAAATGAATATTCAGGAAGTGGCAGGGGCAGCGGCTGTCTCCAAAACAGTTGTGATAAATACCTGTCAGAAACTGGGATTTGAGGGATTCAGCGATCTCAAATATCATTTGAAAAACAGGAATTCTTCCGGAAAGGAAAACACTGACGTCAGTCTGAATCTGTTTCAAAATCAGATCATAGACGAGGTGAAACGGACCATCTCCCTGACCAATACCGATACCCTGAAAAAAGCGGCGCGCTGCATTGCCGGCTCCAAAACCACCTATATCGTGGGAAGAGGCAGCAGCAAGGCTGTGGCCAGCTACCTGGAACACATGCTCCTCATCCTTGGCGTCAAGTGCATCAATCTGCAGGATTTTAATCTGATCGGAACTGTGGTGGAAAATATCGACATGAATGAAGTTCTGGTCGTAGTTTCTCTTTCCGGCGAAACACCCAAAGCACTGGAAGTCGCCCGGATTGCCAAAGCCAGAAACGCGTCGGTCATCTCCATCACCGGATTTTCCACCAATACTCTGAGCAGAATCGCAGACATTCAGCTCTATTGCGCCGCCGATCATGTAAATACAAAATACAGTGATACCAATTCGCGGATCGGCTTATTCGTTGTATCCGATCTCCTCATGAACTTTGTACGGCAGCACAAAAATCTTTCCATTTTTCGCTCCTGATATGACCAATGTCAGAAACCGTGACTTCCGTCAGCAAAAAGAACGGCAGTCGCGGTTTTTTTATTGTGTTCTCCTGCCTCTGTCTTCTATAATTTACCCAGAAAGTCAAACCGCTTATGTATGTATTTGAGGAGGTCAGAAACATGCTGAAAAAGTACAACCAATCTATCCAGAAGTTCGGGCGAACCCTTCTTCTTCCCATCGGCGTTATGGCACCCGTCGGTATGGTCATGGGAATTACCGGCGCGTTCGTTCAATCCTACATGATCGAACGTTTTCCCATCCTGGGAAACCCGATTATCAACACCACCCTGGTGAGCATCCGTTCCATCGCCAGCATTGTGTTCGATAATATCCCTCTCCTGTTTGCCATGGGCGTGGCCTACGGAATGAGCAAAAAGGATAAAGGGATCGCCGTATTTTCATCTGTCATAGGATATCTGGTCATGCTGATCGCCATGAACGTGTGGCTTCAGGCGACAGGAAACCTGGCTGATCCGGACGTTATGAGCCAGGTTGGACAGATACAGGTACTGGGAATACAGACCTTAAATATCAATGCGCTGGGAGGCATCATTGCCGGTCTGATCGCTGCCTGGGCCACCGACCGCTTCCACAATCTCCAGCTGCCTGTAGCATTTGCCTTCTTCGCCGGCAAGAAATCCGTGTCCATTATCTGCATCGGCATCATGGCCCTTTTAGGCGTAACCATTCCATGGGTGTGGCAGTTTTTAGTCGCAGGTCTGACAAAACTTTCCGTTATCTTCCTCTCTCCCGCCGGTCCATTTTTCACCGCCGCCGGAGAGAGGGCGTTTATCCCATTTGGACTTCACCATCTGTGGAACTCTCTGTTTCGCTTTACCGAGGCAGGAGGTACCTACGTGATCAACGGTGAAACTTATGTAGGTGTTGTTCCTGCCCTGACAGAGATCCTGTTTAATCTCGGACCATCCAGCGAATACTGGGATCTTATGCCCAGCCTCACCCGCTTTATGGCCCAGCAGCAGATGCTCTGCACCATGTTCGCGTTCCCGGCAATCGCTCTTGCCATGTACAGGACTTCTTATAAAGAGAATCGCCCGCTCGTAAAATCTCTGATGATCACCTGCGTGGTGACTGCTCTTTTGGGAAACGTGACAGAACCCCTGGAATTTTCCTTCGTGTTCATCTCTCCTGTCCTTTACATTATCTATGCCTGCATCATTGGACTGGGAGCGGTCGCTTTAAGTTTCGCCCACGTTGCCATCGGATATATCCGCGGAACTATTTTTGATTTCGCCATATTCGGACTGCTCTATGAGAAAACCAACTGGATCGCTTTCCTCATCATCGGATTGATCCTGAGTGTTGTCACCTATTTTGTGTTTAAATGGTTTATCCTGCATTTTGACATCAAAACCCCCGGAAGAGAGGACGCCCCCTCTCTGGACAATACTCTGATCCGGGAAAAGCAGTATGACAAGATAGCAGAAATCGTTATAGATGCCCTGGGCGGAAAAGGAAATATCAAAAACGTGGATAACTGCATTACCCGTCTTCGTATTGACGTTGGAGATATAAAATTGATCGATAATGAAAAACTGAAGCAGTCCGGCTGTTCCGGAATCTTCTTCCCGGCTCCCCAGCATATCCATATCGTATTCGGGCCGATGGTGGAATTTGTGCGGAACGCTGTAGATGAGCATCTGGAAAAAATGTAGGAGGTAGTTGATATGATGAACCGAAAAAAACATACGATTACTATTGCAGGAGCAGGAAGCGCCAGAGTCCCCGCGCTGGTAGGAAACCTGATCGAAATGAAAGAGCGTTTTCCGCTGAACAAAATCATTTTTTATGACATCGACAATGAACGAATGGGAAAAATGGAAGCCTATGACCGTCTGGTCTTAAAAACCTTCTGGCCGGAGGTGGAAGTTATCTTCACCACTGATATGGATGAGGCTTACTCCGACACAGACTTTATCTTCTGCCAGATGCGTGTCGGCAAAGGAGAAATGAGGAGCTATGATGAAAAGCTGCCTTTAAAGTATGGACTGGTGGGCCAGGAAACCTGCGGGCCCGGCGGATTTTCCTATGGAATGCGCTCCCTGGGCGCCATGAAGGAAATGGTGGAAAAGGTACGGTCCTACTCCAAAGATACATGGATCCTCAACTATACCAACCCGGCTGCAATCGTCGCTTACGGCCTGCAGCGGATGTTTCCTGATGACAAACGTATTTTAAACCTCTGTGACCAGCCGTTCTCCCTGATGAAGTCCTTTGCCAAAATTTTGGATATTCCGCAGGAGAAACTGCGGGCCCGCTATTTCGGTCTGAACCACTTTGGATGGTTTACTGATTTGTTCGACACCGATGGGGTCAATCATTTCGATCAGCTGAGAGACTACTTAAAGCACCACGACTTTAAACCCTTCAACGCGGAGCAGCGGGCAAAATCCTGGCTGGATACCTATGTGCGGGTCAACAAATATCTGCAGTACTTTGACGAATATATCCCGACTACCTACCTGCAGTACTATTTTTTCCCGGACGAGATCGTTGCCGAGAGCAATCCAGACTACACCAGAGTGGACGAAGCCAGGGATACCAGAGAGAAGGAAGTATTTGAAACTTGTGCTCTGGCAGAAGGAAAAGATACTATGGACGGCATCCCCATGCTGACCAACCAGGTATTCGGCAAGCTGATGGTGGAAGTGGCTGAGTCCATTGCCTACGATCTTCACAATGAATTTATTGTACTGGTCCAGAACAACGGGCTGATCCCCAACTTTGAGCCTAATGCGATTGTAGAAGTCGCCGGCACCATCGGCAAAAACGGCGCTCAGGGATATTATTTCGGGGAGATCGGAACTTTTTATAAAGGTCTGATGGAAAATCAGTACTCTTATGAGAGACTGACTGTAGAATCTTTTATGGAGAAAAGCTATACCAAGGCGCTCCAGGCTTTAACTTTAAACAGGACCGTCATTGATCCGCAAAAAGCGAAAGCGATCCTGGATGATTTCCAGGCAGTCTCCAGAAAGTACTGGAGCTTGAGCTGATTTCTCATCTATTTTGCATCAGCCTCAAACAAAAAGAGCGTTCTGCAAGATTCACTCTCTGCAGGACGCTCTCTTCTTCTGTTTCAGACCTTCTTTATTTATTCCCTCAGCGTATACCGCAGCTTTTCCAGATCGTACGGGGTCGTCTGGTACACATAATAATTCAGCCAGTTGGAGTACACGCAGTTGGAGTTGGCGCGCCAGGTGAGGAGCGGCATTTTTTCCGGATCGTTGCCAGGGTAGTAGTTGTCCGGCACATCCGGGTCCAGGCCGCGGCCCACATCCCTGAGATACTCCTGATTTAACGTCATACGGTCGTACTCCGAGTGTCCGGTGATGAAGATCCGGCGGCCGCCATCCCCGATGATCATGTAGCTGCCTGCCTCCGGGCTGCTCGCTACCACCTGGAGCCGGGGCTCTGCGGCGATGGCCGCCTCGTCCAGACCGGTGTACCTGGACTGGGGAACGTAAAACACGTCGTCCATCCCCCGGGCCAGGAGTACCTTGCGGTGAAGCAGCTCATGGCGGTAAACGCCGCTGAGCTTTTTCTCAAGCATTACCTTTTTTATGCCGTAGTGGTAGTACAGGCCGGCCTGAGCGCCCCAGCAGATGTGAAAGGTGCTGAACACATTGGTCCGGCTCCACTCCATGATCTCCGTCAGCTCGTCCCAGTAATCCACTTCCTCAAATTCCATCTGTTCCACCGGCGCCCCGGTGATGATCATGCCGTCAAACCGACGGTCCTTGACCTCCCGGAACCGCTTATAATACTTGTTCAGATGGGAAGCAGGGGTGTTTTTGGATGTATAGCTTTCCACGCACATCAGAGTCACGTCAATCTGAAGAGGCGTATTGGAAAGGGCCCGCAGAAGCTGCAGCTCCGTCTCCTCCTTCGTGGGCATCAGATTTAAGATTACAATATAAAGAGGACGGATGTCCTGGGTCATAGCCCGGTGCTCATCCATCACGAAAATGTTCTCATCCTCCAGGATCGCCTTGGCCGGCAGATCATTCTGTACTTTTATGGGCATTGCTTAACTTCTCCTTTTTGTATCCATGCAGGAATTCTCTTTTTCCAGTAACTTTAATGATAACACAGGTGCCGCCGGGAGTCAAATGCCCCCAATACGGCCTTTAAAATATACTCCCGGCGCGGCTCTCAAAATACCAGCGTCTGCTGTTCATATTCCTGAAATCTCTCTAACGGCTCCGGCCGAAATGCCAGAAGGTTTTCCACCTTCTCTCCGTCAAACAGCCATGTTTTCCACTGTCCCCGCTCCAGTATCAGAGGCATCCGCTCGTGGACTGGAAAAACCGAGCGGTTGGCGCCGGTGGTGATGATCACAAAGCGGTCTCCGTCTCCTTCCGGGTCCGGCAGACAGATCCCCGCCATGAGAAGAGGCGTTCGGTCCGGCCGGTAAAAGGCCGCTTTCTCCTTTTCCCTGTTCCACTCGTAAAAGCCGGCCGCCGGGATCAGACATCGCCTGCTGCGGGCTCCGTCCCGGAACAGGGGACGCTCAAGCACCGTCTCCGCCCTGGCATTGATCACCAGCCCGCTCCTGTTCTCCGAGCCATGTCCGTTTCCGCCGGACATTCCCTGCGGAAATCCCCACTTCATTTTCTCAACCGCCGTATGTCCGTCTCTGGCGCACACCGTCAGAGCGAAGCAGGAAGGGAAACGATCCTCCCTCCCACGGTGCATCGGGGCGTACCCCAGATCCAGTTCCTTTAAAAGGGCGTCTACACTGTCATCCACATAATACCGGCAGCACATACTCTCTCCTTTCTCTTTCCCCTCAAGTTTTCCGCTCTTGCCGTCCTGCGGAACATTTGCTATACTTGTTTTTAATATTTCAACACTGATGAGGAGGAACATTCATGGACAGTAACTACAGCATCGAAACAAAATGTATCCACTCCGGCTGGAATCCGGGAAACGGAGAGGCGAGACAGATCCCCATTTACCAGTCCACTACGTTTAAATACGACTCCGCCGATGAAATGGGAAAACTCTTTGATCTGGAAGCTTCCGGATATTTCTATACCAGACTTCAGAACCCCACCAACGACGCGGTAGCAGCCAGAATCGCTGATCTGGAAGGGGGAGTGGGAGCCATTCTCACCTCTTCCGGCCAGGCAGCCACCTTTTTCTCCATTTTCAACATCTGCGAGACCGGCGGCCACATCATCTGCACCTCGGAGATTTACGGCGGCACCTTCAACCTGGCAGGCGTCACCCTGAAGAAAATGGGCATCGACTGCACCTTTGTCAGCGCTGACGCCACCGACGAGGAACTGGACGCCGCTTTCCGCCCCAATACCAAGCTGGTATTTGCCGAGTCCATCTCCAATCCGGCTCTGGTGGTTCTGGACATTGAGCGCTTCGCAGCGGCGGCTCACCGCCATGGCGTTCCCCTGATCGTGGACAACACCTTTGCCACCCCTGTCAACTGCCGCCCCTTTGAGTGGGGAGCTGACATTGTGACCCACTCCACCACAAAATACATGGACGGCCACGCCGTTCAGGTGGGCGGCTGTATTGTGGACAGCGGCAATTTTGACTGGGAGGCCCACGCCGACAAATTCCCCGGCCTGACCACCCCCGATGAGTCCTACCACGGCATCACCTACACGAAAAAATTTGGAAAGCTGGCCTACATCACCAAGGCCACCTCTCAGCTTATGAGAGACCTGGGCGCCATCCCCTCTCCCATGAACTGCTATCTGCTGGGCGTCAGTCTGGAGTCCCTGCCTCTGCGCATGGAACGCCACTGCTCCAACGCCCTGGCCATCGCAAAGCACCTTCAGGGCCATGAAAAAATCGCCTCCGTTCATTATCCGGGTCTGGAAGGCGACAAATACTATGAACTGGCCAGAAAATATATGCCGAAGGGCACCTGCGGCGTGATCTCCCTGGAAGTAAAAGGCGGCAGGGAAGCCGCTGTCCGTTTCCTGGACAGCCTGAAGCTGGCCTCCATCGCCACCCACGTGGCAGACGCAAAAACCTGCGTGCTCCATCCCGCCAGCCATACCCACCGCCAGCTCACCGACGAGCAGTTAAGGGATGCCGGAATTTCCGCCGGGCTGATCCGCATGTCTGTGGGAATTGAAAACGCAGATGACCTTATCGCCGACATCGATCAGGCCCTGGAGAAGGCCTGACGCCGTTTCGTCCGCATACTTTTGTCCTCCTCCCGCATAAAATGAACTGTCAAACAGTTATTTTCGGGAGGAGGTTTTTTCATGGTTCAATCCACCCTGCCCTGGCCGCCAGTTCAGGCCGCCGGAAACGATCCCTGCTGCGCAGCCGCCATGCTGGACAACGCCGGAGGGCAGATTTCTGAAATGTCCGCCATCGGTTTCTATTGCTTTCACTCTCTGGCCGCCTCCGCCTGGCAGGAGGTGACGGATGCCTTCCGCCAGATCTGCCGGGACGAGATGCGTCATCTGGAAATCTTTTCCACCCTTGCCATGCAATTGGGCGCCGAGCCCAGGCTCTGGAGCCCCTGCGGTTCTCTGAGCAGCCGGTGCCGCTACTGGACGCCGGCTTATCTCACCTACCACACCGGTCTGGACTCCATCCTCGCCGCCGCCATGGACGAGGAAGAGCGCAGCCGGCAGAAGTACCTGATGCAGGCCGCCTGGATCCAGGATGAAAATGTCTGCGACAACCTGCGGCGGATCGCCGAAGATGAAATCCTTCACCTGCAGATTTTAAAAGGCCTGTATGAAAAATACGTGCCTCCGGACGAAACCGCCGGGAAGCCTGTCAGCCCTGTTTTTCCTCCAGGAGCTTCATGAAATCCTCCTCGGAAATAATGGGAATTCCCAGCTCCTTCGCCTTCTTGTTTTTTGACGAAGAAGACGCCTTGTCATTGTTGATCAGATAGGTGGTTTTTGAAGTCACGCTTCCCGTGGCTTTTCCGCCTTTGGACTCGATAAACGCCTGAAGCTCCTTGCGGTTGGCAAATCGCTCCACGCTTCCGGTGATCACAAACGTCATCCCCGCAAAGGGCTGATCCCCGCTCTCCTCCTCTTCCTTCTCGATGGTCAGCTCCTTTAACAGCCGGTCCACGATCCCATTGTTCTTCTCATCGGCAAAAAATCCGGTCCAGGCATCTGCCAGCACGCCTCCGATTCCGTCCACCTCCGTCAGTTCCTCCGCGGAAGCCCGGCGCATGGCATTCAGATCTCCCCGGAACTGACGGCAGAGCACCTTGGCATTGGCCAGGCCGATTCCGGCGATTCCCAGACCGTAGATCACCCGCGGCAGGGTGGTTACCGATGCTTTTTTTGCAGCAGCAACCAGGTTTTCATAAGACTTTTCCCCGAATCCTTCCATTGCCACAATGGCTTCCCGGTGGCGGTCCAGATGAAACATATCACTGTATTCATGGATAAAGCCGGCCCCGATGAACTTTTCCAGAGTTGCTTCTGACAGACCGTCAATATTCAGCGCATCCCTGCTGGCAAACAGCGTAAAGCTCTTGATCTTTTTGGCCTGGCAGTCCGGATTGGTGCAATACAGCGTTTTAATGCCGCTCAGACTGCGGATCTGAGTTTTTCCTCCGCATACGGGACAGGCTTCAGGAATATCCTTCACACCGCTCCTTGTAAGATTGTCGGCAATCTGAGGAATGATCATATTGGCTTTGTATACGGTAATCCGGTCTCCCACTCCCAGCTGCAGGGACTCCATGATGCTGATGTTGTGCACACTGGCGCGGCTTACGGTGGTCCCTTCCAGTTCCACCGGTTCAAATACTGCCACCGGATTGATCAGACCTGTTCTGGACGGACTCCACTCAATATGGGACAGGGTCGTCTCCTGGACCTCATCCGCCCATTTAAAGGCGATGGAATCCCTGGGAAATTTGGCGGTCCGTCCCAGAGACTCTCCGTAGGCAATATCATCATAAAGCAGTACAAGTCCATCTGACGGCACGTCATTGTCTTCCACCGCTTCCGCAAATTCTCTTACCGCGTCAGACAGATTCTCTCCTGTCACTCTCTTCCAGTCCACAGTCTCAAATCCCTGATTTCTCAGCCAGAAAAACTGAGCTTCCCTGGAATTTTTGAAATCCTCTCCCTCCGCCTTTACCAGGGCAAACGCATAAAACCGCACGCTTCTGGATGCTGTGATCTCATTGTTCAGCTGACGCACGGAACCGCTGCAGAGGTTTCTGGGATTTTTGTATTTCGCGTCTACATCCTCAATCTCTTCGTTGATCCTCTCGAAATCAGAATAGCGGATCACCGCCTCCCCCCGAAGCACCAGCTGGCCGCGGTAGGAAATAGACAGGGGAACATTGACAAATACCTTCGCGTTGTTGGTGATCACTTCACCGATCTCTCCGTTTCCCCTTGTGACGGCTTTTGTAAGCACGCCGTTTTCATAGGTGAGCACTACCGTCAGGCCGTCCATTTTCCAGGAAAGAAGACCTTCCTGGTCCCCCAGCCATTCCTTCAGCTCATCCACACTTTTTGTTTTATTCAGGGAGAGCATGGGACGCTCATGCGCCTCCTTTGGCAGTTCTCCCAGAACCTGATACCCTACATTCTGAGTAGGGCTTCCCGCAAATATCACCCCTGTTTCCTGCTCCAGAGCCGCCAGTTCATCATAGAGCGCATCATACTCATAGTTGCTCATGATTTCCCTGTCTTCCTGATAGTAGGCTTTTCCGGCCTCATTGACCAGCCGGATCAGTTCCTTGATTCTCTTGATTTTTTCTTCCATACACCCTTCGTTTCCTTTCCTCGGTCCTGTTCAGCGGTCCTGTCTTTCATCCGTATCGACCCTGGCCTCGGACGGGGCGTCATAGCGTCGGATCGGAGTCCGGAATACCCGTTTCTCTCCGGACTTCTTCTGTCCTTCTCCATTCCTGTTCCGTCCCTTTTCCCTGAAGCTTCCAGGCGCCGTTCTTTCCCTTTTCTGCTTTCTCTCTCCCTGCTCCTTCTTTTCCGAAGAGGCCGCCTCAGCACCTCCCGGTCCGTTTCCTGAGCCCTCCAGCAGCCGCTCCAGCTCTGTCCACTCTTCCCCCGTAACCTCCCGGTACTGTCCCACTGCCAGATCATCCAGCCGGATATTCATGATCCTCACACGTTTCAGAGCCACTACCCGGTAATCAAGAGCCGCGCACATCCTCCGGATCTGACGGTTCAGCCCCTGCGTCAGAATAATACGGAATGTATATCCTCCCGTTTTCTCCACAAAACACGGCCTGGTCACTGTATCCAGGATCTCCACTCCTTTTCTCATCCTGTCCAGGAATTCTCCTGTGATCGGCTTGTTCACCCGTACCATATATTCTTTTTCATGGTTATTGCTGCCCCGGAGGATCTTGTTTACAATATCTCCCTGATTCGTCATCAGGATCAGTCCGCTGGAATCCTTATCCAGACGGCCGATGGGATAGATCCGTACCGGATAGTTCAGAAATTCCACAATATTCTCCGCCCGGTCCTTATCCGACGTCGTGCAGACAATTCCCCTCGGCTTGTTCACCGCCAGCAGAATTTTCCTGTCCTTTTTTCCGGTATTCACCGGCATCCCGTCGCAGATGATCTCTTCCGTCCCCGTAACCTTCATTCCCATTGACGCTGGTACTCCGTTTACCAGGACCTTTCCTGCCTCCATAAGCCGGTCTGCCTCCCTGCGGGAGCAGATGCCGGAATCACTCAAAAATTTGTTCAGACGCATTTCTTCCATTATTCTCTCCTGTTCCCAGCCGACCATACCACTGCTGCCGGCTGCACCTTCCCTTTTTCCTTTTTTCATGAGAAGAAAAGGACCCGCAAATGCTCAGTCTCTCTGTGCCTTTGCAGGTCCTCCCTTCTTATTTTTCCTGTTCCGGGTGAGATGCGATAAACATGGCATCCCCAAAGCTGAAAAAGCGGTATCGCTCTCTGATCGCTTCCTCATAAGCTGCCAGCACATGCTCCCGTCCTGCCAGAGCGGACACAAGCATTACCAGTGTTGACTCCGGCAGATGGAAATTGGTGATCAGACCGTCCAGAATTTTGAACCGGTATCCGGGATAGATAAAAATATCCGTCCAGCCGCTTCCTGCCTTCAGCACTCCGTCTTCTCCCGTTGCAGATTCCAGAGTCCGGCAGCTGGTTGTTCCCACGCAGATGACCCGACCTCCGTTTCTCTTGGTTCTGTTGATTTTTTCTGCTTCTTCCTCATCTACAATATAGAATTCTGAATGCATATGGTGATCCAGCACATTCTCCACCTTTACCGGCCGGAACGTTCCCAGACCTACATGCAGGGTGACATGGGCGATGGCAATCCCCTTGTCTTCAATCTCCTGCAGAAGCTCTCTGGTAAAATGCAGCCCTGCAGTAGGCGCCGCAGCAGAACCGTCATGCTTGGCATACACGGTCTGATAACGGTTCTTATCCTTCAGCTGATGAGTAATGTAGGGCGGCAGGGGCATCTGACCCAGACGGTCCAGGATCTCTTCAAAAATTCCTTCATAGGAAAACCGGATCAGACGGTTTCCTTCCTCCACCACATCCGTCACCGTTCCGGTGAGCAGACCGTCTCCAAAATGAATCACCGTGCCCGGTCTGGCTTTTTTCCCCGGCTTTACCAGTACTTCCCAGACGTCATTTGCCCGGCGTTTCAGGAGAAGCACCTCGATCTTTGCCTGTGTTCCTTCCTTTACTCCGTACAGTCTGGCCGGAATCACCCTGGTGTCATTGATCACCAGGCAGTCTCCCTTCCTCAGATAGGAAACGATATCCCGGAAGGTCCGGTGCTGTATTTCTCCCGTATCCTTATCCAGAACCAGCAGTCTGGAAGCCGAACGGTCCTCCAGAGGATCCTGTGCGATCAGCTCCTCCGGCAGGTCAAAGTTAAAATCCTTTACATCCATTTCAAATTCTCCTTCTTACCAGACCGCCCTGCAGCCAGTCTACTGTCTGCAGGGCGTCATTTCCTCTTTTTCTGTTTTCAGTTCTGTTCTGCAGCCGTTTCCTCACCGGCATCCGCCTGCGTTTCTGCCGCAGCGGTCTGTGTCTGTGCAGAATCCGGAACCGTAGTTCCTTCCTTCAGCATTCCGTATGCGCTGGCCAGTCTGGTATCGGCAGATACTGCGACCTCCAGTTCCTCATTCACCTGAGCCGCCAGTCTTCTGACATCCTCACTCTGCTCGGCCTTTGCCGCATACTCCGCTTCCTCAGCCGTCACATTCTCCACAATATGATAGGTGCCGTCTTCTTCCATTCTGACATAACACCACATGATCGTAGGTGCCAGGGTCTCTGTCACCCGGAATTTAATATCTGCAGTTACATATACAATATAGGTATTGTCTTCCATTCCCGGGTAGGTGTAGCAATCCACATTTTCAATGGACTCCACATATTTCGCCCTATACTGCATTCTCTGGCGAAGCTCTTCCGCCCCCGTCATGTCTGTCCTGCCGTAAAGCTGATACATGGTTTCGGCATCACAGTCTGTCTTTGCCTGGCAATAGGACTCCATCAGCGAACTGATTTCCGGAATATCGTTATGCTTCAGCCCTGAACCGGTCTCTTCGGCTGTTCCGCCGTTTTCCTGCTCCCCGGCAGTTTCTCCGCTGTCAGTTTCCGCTTCCGATGTTTCCACGCCTTCTCCTTCCGGCGTCTCCTCCTCTGCGGCGTCTGCTGCCGCTGAAGTTTCTCCGGTTTCCGCAAGGATGGTCTCTTCTTCCGCAGATCCTCCGGCAAAGCCGGCCCATCTGTCTGCCAGAACAATGACAAGAATCAAAACGATTACAACCAGAGGCAATGCCAGGATTCTCAGGTATTTCTGCCTGTCACGATTCCTGACCAGACCTCCCCTTTTTTTCTTCTGGTTCTTCATTCTTGCTGTATCCTCCTGTACGCATATTCAGCGTACCACAGTACATTTTAACAAAATATCCATCAAAAAGCAACAAAACTGTAATGAAAAGTACGTCTTCCCCGGCCAGCCCATAAAAAATACCGCAGTCCGGCGGTATCTTTCCCCCAGCCGGCTGCGGCATTTTCCTTCAGAAACATGCACCTGATAGGAATCGAACCTACGCACGCGGCTCCGGAGGCCACTGCTCTATCCACTGAGCTACAGGTGCATCGGCTATTATTTTACTACATTTTTTCTCATACTGCAAGAGTTTTTTTATTTTTCTTCCGTTTCGGGACTTTTTATCCCATTCTGCAGACACATCCCAGCAAAAAAAGCAGGCTGCTTCCCTGATATGCTCCCCCTATAGGAGACAGTGAAACAAAACACTGTTTCCATAGGGGGAGATATTTATGTCCAAAAGCAAG
>CALWRQ010000058.1 GCA_944383965.1 uncultured Lachnospiraceae bacterium | reverse complement strand
TGCCGCCTGGAAGCAAGCGGAGAATTATCAAAAGAAACCGTATTTATTGATGGGACAAAACTGGAAGCCTGTGCCAATAAATATACCTTCGTCTGGAAGAAATCGGTGGGGAAATGGGAGGCAAAGATGTACGAACGGATTCAGGAGGCAGTCTGTCTTCTGAACCAGGACTATATCTGTGGGTTCCATGTGGGAGAGGAAAGCCGTACCCGTGATCTTCAGGAAATCTGCCGGTTTCTGGAAGAGAGATGCCGTCTGGACGGGACGATTCTTGTACATGGAAGAGGGAAACGCAAAAGCCGGAACCAAAGATATCTGGAACTGTTCCGCCGTTTTCTGGAACGCCAGACGATCTATGACTGGCATACGGCCAGTTTCCAGGGCCGGAATAACTACTGCAAGACAGACCCGGACGCCACCTTTATGCACATGAAGGATGATCATATGAGGAATGCCCAGCTGAAACCTGGATATAACGTCCAGATCGCAGTGGACAGCGAATACATTGTGGCAGCTGAGATTTTTCAGGACCGGAATGATGTATGGACCCTGGTACCGTTTCTGAAACACATGGAAGCAAACCTGGGGTATCGATATCCCAGTGTGACAGCGGATTCGGGGTATGAAAGTGAAGAGGCTTATGAATATCTGAAAAGTCAGGGACAGATCCCGTATATCAAACCGCAGACCTACGAAAAATGGAAAAAGAGAAGTTTTAAAAAGGACATCAGCAGGCGTGAAAACATGGCGTATGAGAAAGAGACGGATACCTATACCTGTCATGCAGGAAAAAAGCTGAAAGAAGTTTTTAAGAAGAAACAGAAAAGCAAAAGCGGCTATCCCTCAGAAGTAACCGTATATGAATGTGAAGACTGCAGCGGGTGCCCATACAAGGAAAAATGTACGAAAGCGAAGGGAAATAAGAGACTGTATCTTTCCAAAAACTTTTTGAAAAAGCGTCAGGAATCCTATGAGAACATCCTGAGTGAAAAAGGAATCCAGTACCGGATAAACCGTTCGATCCAAGTAGAAGGAGCTTTTGGAGTGTTGAAAAACGATTATGAATTCCAGAGATTTCTGCTGAGAGGGAAAACGAAGGTAAAACTGGAGATCCTTTTGCTGTGCCTGGGGTATAATCTGAATAAACTGCATGCCAAGATCCAAAATGGGCGAACAGGAAGCCATCTGTTTGAAGTAAAAACTGCATAGAAAAATCAGAAAACCGAGAGGTTTTATTAAAGTACGGCAAAAATCCGGCGATCTACTCTGAAACCAGAGGGAACGCCGGATTTTTTGCTGTAACGAGCGGAAGTGCCGCTCAATCATCTATTTTGATGATGAACCGCTCCCTGTCAAGTAGACAGATGAAAAAATAAAATTTTTCTATCTCCAGCCGTAGTTGTACGGTTGGAGATATTTTTATGCGGCTTTGGTTTGCAGGTAGTGCCTGTATTCCAAAGGCGTCATGCAGTTGAGGCGTTTTTGATACCGTGAGCCGTTATAGTATTCTATATAGTCAATGACCGCCTGTTTCAATTCTTCATAGGAATGAAACGTCTTTAAGTAGTACATCTCAGATTTTAGCATTCCCCAGAAGGCTTCTATCGGACCATTATCAATACAACGCGACACTCTGGACATACTCTGGATCATTCCGGCATCGTCTAACTTTTTCTTGAATGCTTTTGAGGTATATTGATACCCTCGGTCGCTATGAAAGATTGGTTTTGCATCCGGGTATTGTTCATGAGCAATGTCAAAGGTCTCGAATACCAGTGCATTATTATTGGAATGTCCAATCACAAATGAAATAATACTCTTATCCCCCAGATCCAGTATAGCGCTTAAATACGCTTTGCTGCCGGCACCATATTTCATCTCCGTCACATCAGTAAGCCATTTCTCTCCAAAGTTTTCAGCTGTAAATTCCCTGTTCAATACATTTTCGGCAGTCACCTGAGGAGTGGATTTTATATAATGTTTCCTTTTTCTGCGGCATACGGATTTTAAACCTAAAATCTGCATTAGCCTATAAATGCGCTTTTGGTTTACATGAAAATCATTCTCCCGGTTTAGTTTTATTGTCATTTGACGATAGCCTAAGATTCCATTCTTTTCCTCATAAGCCTCTTTTATCAGTGGCAGAAGCTTCCCATTAAACTGCTCATTTTTGCTTTCCTTACGATTTAGCCACTTATAATACGATGAACGTGGAATGCCTGCGAAAGCGCATAATTCGGAAATAGAACCTCCGGTTTCGTCATACGTCTCCTGTATTGCAAGGTAGATCGTCTCATTCTGTAACTGGCTTAAAACCGCCTCCTTTCTATCTCGCCGAGTTTTTTTAAGAATGCCATCTCCATTTCCTGCCGCTTGTTCTGAGCCTTTAGAAGCTTGTTTTCTGCCCGGAGTTTTTCCAATTCAGTCATTTCAGCCTCCGGCTTTGTTCGGCCGCGTTTATCTATCAGCGCCTCTACTCCTTGTGCTTCATACTTCCTTACCCATGAATAGACTTGTTGATAGGATACCCGGTAGGTATCCGCTGTTAATTGGTAGTCTTTATGATTCTCTATACAAAAAGATATGATTTCAATTCTTTCTTCATATGTTGTTTTGCGTCCCTTTGTCATGATCGTAGTTCCTCCCGTTTCAGAGCCTCGCATCGTTCTACGATCATTATACTGCAAGACCCACTTTCTGACAGTATCAAAAGAGGGAATATGATAACGGACACAAAGTTCTGCATAACTGCCTTCGCCAGCCAGATAAGCCTGTATCACTTCCTGTTTAAAGGATTTGCTATAATGCTTTTTTGTATGGTTTGGAAGAAGTGCCGCATCTCCCCCGGCGTTGTATTTTGCAATCCATTTGCGGACACTGGTATCTCCAACGCCATATTTCAGTGCGATATCTCGTAAAGATAATACGCCTTGTAAATACTCATGGACAGCTCTGAGTTTCTCTTCCTGTGACAATGATGATGCCAGAGGCTTTTTGTGAAAGGCTTGTTCCCCCTCTATCTTGTAACGGTCTACCCATCTTCGAATACTGGTATCTGTAACTCCATATTTATCCGCAATAGAGTAGGTACTACCTTTACCTGAAAGGTATTCCTTTACCGCCCAGAATTTTTCTTCTGGCGATAATTCTTTTGTATTTTCAGACATAAAATACTCCCTCCTAAGTGACAAGTTTTTATTATTTCACTTGTCTACCTAGAAGGGAGCATATCATGATTTTGCGACACTCCCCTTTATAATTTAATGAATCAGCGCTCCCGGTCCCGCGCTTTCGCTGCCGGAGCCGTTCTGCTCCATACTGCCTGCAGTTTCCTGAACTTCGGCTGCTGCGCTTTCCGTCTCTGCGGCTGAAGTCTCCGGACTTTCAGGTGCGCTTCCGGCGTTTCCTTCGGAGGAGGCACCGCTCTGAGATCCGTCCTCGCTCTGGCTTTCCGCCTTAGCAAGGACGCCGTCTGCGCCGGCAGTATAGACGGTTCCGTCTATGGTCACATCCTGCCCTGCCGCCATGGCGCCGCCTGCGGCGGGATCGAAGTAATAATCTTTTCCGTCAATGGAAACCAGGCCTTCGGCCATCCTTCCGTCCGGCTGGAGATAATACCATTTTTCGTTTACATTTACCAGTCCGGTCTGCATTTTTCCGTCCTTGCCCAGGTAGTACCAGCTGCCGTCAGGACAGATCCATCCGGTTTTCATGGCTCCTGATCCGTTCAGGAAATACCAGCTGCCGTCCAGCTGAATCCATCCGGTCTTCATAGCGCCGGATCCGCTCAGATAATATCGGAATCCGCCGTCTTCCAGCCATCCGGTCTGCATTTTTCCGTCTTCTGCCAGGAAATACCAGATGCCTCCGTCCTGGAGCCAGCCGTTTCTGCGGATTCCTGCCGGTCCGAAGAAATACCAGCTGCCGTCAGCCTGAACCCAACCGGTGGCCATGGCTCCTGAGGATTTCAGATAGTAGACCTCTTTGCCGTCTTCCAGCCATCCCGTCTTCATCTTTCCGTCGGATTCCAGATAGTACCATGTGGAGTCTATCTGCTGCCAGCCGGTTTTCATTTCTCCGGTGGAAGCGAAGAAATACCAGCTGCCGTTCAGCTGAACCCAGCCGGTGCGCATTTTTCCGGTGGAATCATCCAGGTAATAGTACTGGGAGCCGGACAGGAACCAGCCCTTCTTCGTCTGACCGTTCTCGTCAAAGAAATACCGGGAGCTGCCGTCCTCTGCCCAGGTATTTTTCTGCATGGCATAGTCTTTATAAAAATAGGTGACTCCGTCAATGGTGCGCCATAAGCTGTCCGGAATCAGGTCTGAGAAATCCGTAAACTGGAAATCAATGTCTGTATTGCCTTCCACGCCTGCCACTTCCCCGCTGCTGGTGGCCTGCCACATGGCCGGATCCTCATAGGCCGGTACCTTGCCGTAGCGGGCAACCCATACATCATAGTCGATGGAGCTCAGGTCAATTTTATTGGACAGCCAGTTGTCATTGGCGTAAACCATGGGATAATAGCCCGCATCCTCAATCCTTTCGCAGAAAGCGTTGATAATCTCGCTGACCTGCTGGGGAGTGAGAGTTCCCAGGGTGCCGTTGTCCTCCACATCAAAGGCAACCGGGTAGGAAATGGGATAATCCTTGATCAGATCCAGAACAAAATCCGCTTCCTCCACAGCCATTTCCGGAGTGGTGGCATAGGAATAGATGTATGCGCCCAGGGCAATCCCTGCCTTGTGGGCGCCTTCTGCGTTCACCCGGAAGTAGGGGTCCACTTCACCCTTATATCGGGTTCCCAGCATGACGAAGGAAACATCATCCGAGGCTACTGCATTCCAGTCGATCTGCTGCTTCCAGTGGGAAACATCAATGCCTCTGGCATATACATTTTCAATAGCCGTGCCGTCTGCCATCCGGTATACGCCGGAATCATCTCTGTCATATGCCCCGTATACGGTCATGGGAGACAGAACGGCTGAGGTGCTTAAAAGTCCGCAAAGAATAAAAGATGTCAATGAATGTCTGTGCATATCTTATGTCCTTTCCGGAATCAGCCGGTAGGTCCGGTGGTGGAGAATTCCGGAAGAGTTCCATTAGAGCTGGGTTTTTTGGTGTTGTAGTAATTGGAGCTGGAACCGGAGCTGGAGCTGGAGCTGCCGGTACTGCTGTTAGATGGACCGGTGACTATGGGGGTGGAGCTTCCGGCGGAGCTGGTTCCCGGGGCCGAGGAGCCGGAGGAGGTTCCGCCTGTGGGGGATCCGGTTACAACTCCGCTGGTAGAAGAAGAACTGCCGGACGGTGAGCTGGTGGAAGAAGAACTTCCGGAGCCGCCGGATGGGGATCCTGCAGAACCGCTTACGGGAGCTCCGGCGGAGGGAGTGGTCGTGCCTCCCGTATAAGCTCCGCTGGAGTCAAAGGAATACTGTTTTCCGTCAATGGTAGCGGTGGTTCCCGCATACATGGCTCCCGTGGAAGGATCCAGATAGTAATATACACCGTTCAGGTTCTGCCATCCGGTCTGCATGTAGCCCACGCCATTAAAGGAATACCATGTTCCCTCGATCTGCTTCCATCCGGTGGACATATCTCCTACGGAAGGATTCATATAGTACTTATTTCCGTTGCTGTCCGTCAGCCAACCGGTAAGCATCTTGCCGTCTGTATTCAGATAGTAGTAGTGATTGTCAATCTGCTGCCAGCCGGTAAGCATTACCCCCGTGCTTTTGTTCAGATAGTACCAGGTGCCGTCAATCTGCTGCCAGCCGAAAGCGCAGCGGCCATCTGATTTGAAGTAATACCAGTTGTTTTCAATGGAACGCCAGCCTGTGACCATGGAGCCGTCCCCTTTAACATAATAATAGTCAGATCCGATATGAATCCAGCTGTTGTAGATCATGGCACCATAGTCGGCCTCTGTGGTGTTCAGATAATAGTACTTGCCGTCCACCTGCTGCCAGCCGGTAGCCATTTCCCCGTTGGATTTGAAGTAGTAATACTTGTTGTTGATCTGCTTCCATCCAGTGGTCATATGGCCTGTGGACAGATCCATGTAGTAATATTTGTTGTCTGTGGTGTGGATCCAGCCCTTATAGTAGGTGCCGTCATCATTGACATACACATAGCTGGAGCCGTCCAGCTTCCAGGAAGCGGCCTGAGCGGGAACGGTCTGAGCAATGGTCATAATGCCCATCAGTCCGGCACAGGAGGCGACGGCCAAAATCTTTCTGTATTTCATGGTATGATTCCCCCTTGCAGTAGATTAAAAATTACTGAATTTAAGTACAGTATAGCACAAAGAATCTTAGGAAAGTTAAACTTTTTATTACGATTTCTGTAGATTCTTCTGAACGATTCGGGAATATTCCTTGGCATAGCGGTACATAATCAGCGTGTATTCTCCGAATTCCTCTCCCAGCGCGCTTTTGTAGACGGCCCACAGACTCCAGAGAAAACCGCCCAGAGCCATGTAGGCGTATACGATCATCCGTTCCGTCTCCTCCGGTTCCCGCTCCAGATAGTCGCGGAGCAGGTCTTCCGTTTCTTCCGTATTATAATAAGAATAGATGGCGCACATGGCCAGATCGATGAGAGGATCGCACATACCGGCGTATTCCCAGTCGATCAGCTTTACCCTTCCGTCAGGAAGCATGAGAAAATTATCAAAGTTGCTGTCAATGTGAGACAGAATCTGAGGTCGGTTCAGGCTGTCCAGCCAGTCCATCAGCTCCGTCATTTTCCGGTGAACCTCCCGATAGTCCTCAAACAGAATGCTTCCGTGGCTGCGGCACAGGGTTTCATAGAAATCAATCCGTTCCCGGATGTCGAACCGGTGGTTCACGGTCAGGCGGGCTTCATGGAACCGGCGAAGCAGCTTCATGCACTTTTTTCTGTCCTCCGGACTGCGCGCGTCTCCGTTTCTGGCTCCGTCATAGAATCTGGCGATCTTATAGCCGGCGTCCCCGTCAAAATAGATGATCCGTTCGGAGATTCCCAGCTCTTCAATGGCCCTGTATACGTCAGACTCCTGACGGCGGCTGATCAGCAGTTCCGTTCCCGGACCCGGAATCCGGCAGATATAGGAGTCTCCGTTTACGTCAAACAGGAAGGATTTGTTGGTCATACCGGATTTCAGGCATTTGATATTCCGGATTTCCGATTCCGGAACCTGAAGGACCTTTGCCACCAGTTCCAGCGCCTTGTTGTCCGAATGGGTCTCATACCGGGGATCGAATTTCCTCAGCTCTTCCAGATTCTCAAATTCATAGACCTGATGATCCGGCTGGCAGTTGGCGTACATCTCCGGCTCCGGCCGCTGCTGGGGAAGGGGAATCCGGCTGTGACGGAACCGCCGCTCCCAGCTGCCGTCCAGAAGTTCCATGAGCACGTTTTCCCAGTAAAGCTGCTCCGTTCCCGGCATTTCATAATACTTCCCAAGAACAGGGAAAAACTCCCGGGAAAATTCTTTGGAGAAGAAAACCGGGCCGTACATGAACCAGCAGTCCCGGCCGCCCACTTCCACGGAGGTGATCCGTCCCTTCTTATTAAAAGAAACGCACCATTCGGAAGTATCCCCGTCCGTATGGGACAGGGAGTACCAGGCCCCGCATTCGTAGGTATGGTACATATTCTCCCTCAGCCAGTTGTCGGAAGAGAGCAGGTATATATTTTTTCCTTTAAACAGGTCTCGTGCGTGATAGACGGTAGCCAGAGTATTTTTGCAGGAATATTCCGGATTATACAGCAGCTTCACCTGATACTTGTCGATCAGGTATTCAAACTTTTCCTTAAGGTAGCCGACTACCACCGTAATGTCTTTTACGCCGGCTTCATGAAGCTGGCGGATCTGCCGCTCCACCATCCGCTCTCCGAACACCTCTAAAAGGCCCTTGGGCATTTCAAAGGTAAGGGGGACAAAACGGGAGCCGAAGCCTGCGGCCAGCACAACCGCTCCGTCCACCCGGAACTGCTCCAGAAAGGCAAGGCCTTTTTCCGTCAGGGAGCAGGATTTCCCCCCTTCCGTCTCCACATAGCCCAAAGCCGTACATTCCTTAATTAAATGGTTTACCGTTCCCAAAGAGAGGGAGAGCTGCTGTCCCAGTTCTCTCTGGGTGATACCGGGATGCTCCCGGATGCTCCTGCATATGAGTCCGTAACGGTTCATAATGAAAATCCTCCGTAATATTAAGATAAAATCAGAAATCAAATGCGTTCAAAAAAAAAGAAAATCAGAAAACATATGAACATTATACCATCACAATCCCTTTTTTCAAGGAGAAAAAACAGGATTGTACGGATATCCGTACAATTTTTGCAAAAAACGGCGACTTCGTAATAATTACGTAAGAAAATGCACAGATAAAAGTTATGGTATTTTTAAGAGAAATGTACTATACTCTTGATTGTGATGAGGAGGTCACCTCTTCAGAGCAGGATTCCAGAAAATTTTTTGTTGCACCTTGACAAAAAAAGTATTGCGAATTTCCGCCTGACGAAGTATAATGACCTCGTAGTGCAATTAAGAATTTCGAACAAAGAATTTCAAAAAAGGAAAAAGGAGAGTGCATTCATTATGAGAAAGCAGACTAAATTAGTTGCAGTATTATCTGCATCTGCCCTGTTAGCTCTTGGTGCATCCATGACTTCCTTCGCAGCTACTGGCTGGACCGAGGAGAATGGTACATGGGTATACTATGATAACGATGGCTATCAGGTAACTGACACATGGAAGAAATCTGGAAACTACTGGTTCTGGTTAAACAGCGACGGCGAGATGTCCACCAACGAGCTGATCGAGGATGACGGCGACTACTACTATGTAGACGGCAACGGCGCTATGGTAACCAACACCTGGATCCAGTTAGAGAATGAAGACGCTGACGAGAATGATTCCGAGTACGTATGGTACTACTTCCAGAGCAATGGTAAGGCTTACACTGCTTCTGATAACGGCGTATCCTTCAAGACCATCAACGGCAAGAAATACACTTTCGATGATGAAGGAAAGATGTTGTACGGATGGATTGATTCCGAGGGTGAGAGAGTAACCGAGGATGCTGATTGGGCTAACGGCGTTTACTACTGCGGTACCGCTGATGACGGTGCTCAGGTAACCGGATGGGCTAAGCTGCACGTTCTGGATGAGGAAATCGAGACCAGATTTGACCGTACTCTGGATGAGGAGGAGCAGGATTACTGGTTCTACTTCAACTCCAATGGTAAGAAGGTTAAAGCAGAAGATGGAGATAAGTATGAGACCAAGACCATCAACGGCCACAAGTATTCTTTCGATGCTGATGGTGTAATGGTATTCGAGTGGAACGATGGCTTTGCAACTGACAGCGCAACCGATGGTGATGCAACTGCAGCTCAGTGGCAGTACTACAATGACCGCGAGGCTGGTAACAGAGCTAAGGGCTGGTTCAAGGAGGTTCCGTCTGAGAACTTAGATAGCGATACCTATGATGATGGCGATGAGAAGTGGTTCTATGCTAAGAATGATGGTACTCTGTACGCTAACGAGATCAAGACCATCAACGGCAAGAAGTATGCATTCAACGGATACGGCGAGATGCTGACCGGACTGCAGGCTATTAAGATGAATACTGAAGGAGTAATCACTTGGAGCCTGAAGATTGACGAAGAGGGTGAGGTTGATGAGTATGTTGACGTTAATGCCAACAGATACGATGCAACTGCAGATCACAGCTATGTGATTTACTACTTCGGTGATGACGGTGCTATGAAGCTGAATTCTCAGAACATCGAGATTGATGGCGATACCTATAACTTCTACTTCGTAAAGAGTGGCGAGAATAAGGGTAAAGCATTCGGTACTGCTACTGTAAACGAGGACTACAAGCTTTCTGGAGAGAGCAAAGTTGGTACTGATGGCGGTGGTTATGCAAAGGGATCTCGTGTATATGACGATAAGGCTGTTTATGCAAATGGTCTGAAGGTTACTGCTGACAGCGATCTGAGATATCAGGCTGTTGATGTAAGAACTGGTAAGACTCTCAGCAGAACTGATATGTGCAAGGTTACTACTGATAACGAGTACTATATCCTGATCAATGCTTCTGGTTCTATCATGAAGAACAAGTCCAGCGTAAAAGATGGTGATGATTACTACTACAGCACCAACAAGTATGGTGTAATCACTGCTATTGCTACTGATAAGGATGGTCTGAAGGCTGATAAGGATGGTAATTACGATTCTACCAACAAGTATCATTACAGCATCGCTGACTAATTGAAAAATTAGTACTTATCAAATTGAATAAGAAATTCTAATTGCCGGACGGGTGGGGAATCTTCCCCACCCGTTTTTATGAAAGGAGACGGAGCATGAGAAGAAAATGGCTGAAGTTTGGCCTCGCCCTGAGTGCATTCTGCTTTTCTGCATCTTTTGCGGCGTTTGCAGAGGATGAGATCCAGACCGGTTGGGTAGAAGGCGAAGAGGGCTGGATGTATTATGACGACGAGGGATATCCGGTTACCGATGAGTGGAAGAAAAGCGGGGACAACTGGTTTTATCTGAATGAAGATGGCGTCATGGTCTATGAGCAGCTGGTAGAATATGAGGATTATATCTATTACGTAAATGAAGATGGTGCCATGGTAAAGAATCAGTGGGTTCAGATGGCCAATGAAGATAACGAGGATGCGGACGCAGAAAATGCGGCGGTAGATGTGTGGTATTATTTCCAGAATAATGGCCGGGCTTATGTAGCTGGTGATAATGGAACTTCTTTTAAGACCATCAACGGTCAGAAGTATGCTTTTGACGAAGACGGCAAGATGCTTTGGGGCTGGGTTAATGACAACTCAGAGCTCTGCAATGCGGACACGGAGTGGCATGACGCAGTGTACTACTGCGGAGCTGAGAATGACGGCGCTATGAAGACTGGTTGGCAGCTGATTGATGTGGAAGAGGACCGTGAGAACCTGGAAAAGAATAAAGATGACGATTCCGTCATGTACTATTATTTCTATTTTATGGCCAACGGCAAGAGAGTGCAGGGCGATACCAAGACTATTAACGGAGAAAAGTATTCCTTCGATGAGTACGGCGCCATGGACTATGAGTGGACCATTGCCAGCGGCTCTGTTGCCAGTCTGTCAGAGGCGTCTCCCTCTGAATATTATCAGTGGTTTAACTGGGAGGACTATGGAAACCGGGCGAAAGGCTGGTTCTACACCATCCCCTCTGAAAATCTCAATAAGAAAGATCATGATGATGAACTGGAGCACTGGTATTATGCACTGAACGGCGGAAGCCTGGTTACCAGTGAGATCAAGACCATTAACGGCAAAAAATATGCCTTTAATGATAAGTCAGAGATGCTGACCGGACTTCAGGCTCTGAAGATCGATCCCACCGATTCCAGTCACATTCTTGCAAGCTATCCTGTGGAGGATGAAAATTCCTGGGAGGCGTTTCTGAAGCAGGATCCGGCTTATTCCGGTGATAGAGGAACCTACGATTACACGGATACCATGCTGTACTATTTCGGCGATGATGAAGATGAAGACGGCGCTATGAGAGTCGGAAAGCTGAAGTTAGAGCTTTCTGGGGATACGTATAATTATTATTTCCTGAAGAGCGGTACGTACAAAGGAGTAGCATTTGGTTCCCAGACCGGTTTGGCCAACAATTATGAGGGAACCTTCAGCGATGATGAGAACGATCTGACTGCCTCTTTCATTGACGGCAGCTATATTTACCGGGAAGGCCGCAGAATCACTGCTGATGAGGATCTTCGCTATGAGCCGGTGACTGAGTTTGGCGTAAAGGCGACAAGCAGCGATGACTTGAAGGATTTCTACCTGATCAACACCTCCGGTCAGATCCAGAAAAACCGTCACAACACGAAGGATCAGGACGGCAACTACTACTGTACGAACAAAAATGGTAAGATTACATACTTTGGAACTGAGAAGTGCAATAATCACAATGACAGCGCATGGCATGAATATGATTCCTCCAAAGAGGATTGATCAGGCCGGAACAAAAACGGAAATTTAATGATGGACGAGACTGCCCAGGGGATGAAATATCCCTTGCGGCAGTCTTTTTCAATTCCTCCTCCCTTCCCGCATATAATATGGTATTTGAACACTTCCGCTCCGGCGGAAGCCAGGCGGTCACAGGAGGTGGAAATTTGAAGGGAGCGGCGATCTTATGGGCTGCTGCTTTCGGAGCGGTGAGCTGGTTCGGGTATCAGCTGTGGAAAATGGAAGGAGCGGAGACAGCTGCGGGAATGGAGATGACGGTCCGCCGGGAGACGGCAGGGGCGGCGGAGGGGAGCTGCATTGCCCTGACCTTTGATGACGGACCCCATCCGGTGTACACTCCCATGCTGCTGGACGGACTGAAGGAACGGGGAGTAAAAGCCAGTTTTTTCCTTCTGGGGGACAGCATTGACGGCAATGAGGAACTGGTAAAAAGAATGGCGGAGGAAGGTCATCTCATCGGGAATCATACCTTTAGCCATGTGAGGATTTCTAAAATCTCCACGGAAGAGGCGGTTCGGGAAATTGAGGAGACCAATGAAAAGCTTCGGAACATAGTCGGAGAAATGCCGGAATACGTCAGGCCGCCCTACGGGGAATGGACAGAGGAATTGGGGGAGCGGCTTTCCATGGAGCCGGTGTTCTGGGATGTGGATCCTCTGGACTGGAAGGTTCTGGACAGCGCTGCCGTTGTGAATCATGTGGTGAAAAACTGCGGGGACGGAAGCATCGTTCTTCTGCATGATTCCTATGAGACCACAGTCCGGGCGGCGCTGGAGATCATTGACACTCTGGGACAGCGGGGCTATACTTTTGTTACGGCAGATGAACTGCTGGTGGACTGAAAGAGAGGAAATCCATGAATTTGTTTGATTATATGAGAGAAAATACTATGGAAAAGGAGTCGCCCCTTGCCTCCCGGATGCGGCCGGAGACACTGGACGAGGTGGTGGGGCAGAAGCATATTATCGGGAAGGATAAGCTGCTCTACCGGGCGATTCAGGCAGATCAGCTGGGTTCGGTGATCTTTTACGGCCCGCCGGGGACGGGAAAGACCACCTTGGCCAAGGTGATCGCCCATACGACCAAAGCTCAGTTCCGTCAGATTAATGCCACCATCGCGGGGAAGAAGGACATGGAGGATGTGGTGAAGGAGGCGAAGGACAACCGGGGAATGTACGGCAGGAAAACCATCCTGTTCGTGGACGAGATCCATCGCTTCAATAAAGGACAGCAGGATTTCCTGCTGCCCTATGTGGAGGACGGAACCCTGATTCTGATCGGCGCCACTACGGAAAATCCCTATTTTGAGGTGAACGGAGCGCTTCTTTCCCGGTCGAAAATCTTTGAGCTGAAGCCTCTGGAAAAAGAGGATATCAAAGAGCTGATCCGGCGGGCCGTCTATGACGTGGAAAAGGGAATGGGCAGCTACCGGGCGGAGATCACCGGGGAAGCTGCTGACTTTCTGGCGGAAGCGGCGGGCGGGGACGCCCGGTCCGCCCTGAACGCGGTGGAGCTGGGCATTCTGACCACGGACCGGGGAGCGGACGGAAAGGTCCGTATTGATCTGGAAACGGCGCAGGAGTGTATCCAGAAGCGGGCGGTCCGGTATGACAAGAACGGGGACAACCATTACGACACCATTTCCGCGTTTATCAAAAGCATGAGAGGATCTGATCCGGATGCGGCGGTCTATTATCTGGCCCGGATGCTGTATGCAGGGGAAGACATTAAATTTATTGCCAGAAGGATCATCATCTGCGCGGCGGAGGATGTGGGAATGGCCGATCCCCAGGCCCTTTCCGTGGCAGTGAACGCTTCCCTGGCTGTGGAGCGGGTGGGAATGCCGGAGGCCCGGATCATTCTGGCGGAAGCGGTGATCTATGTGGCTACGGCGCCGAAGAGCAATGCCTCTTATCTGGCAGTGGACAGGGCCATGGCTTATGTGAAGGATCACCCGGCCTTTCCCGTTCCGGCCCATCTCCAGGACCGCCATTATTCCGGGGCGGCTAAGCTGGGGCGGGGACTGGACTACCGGTATGCCCATGATTATCCCCATCACTATGTAAAACAGCAGTATCTTCCCGACGGAATGGAGGGAACGGTATTCTACGAACCGGGGGAGAACGGGTATGAGAAGAAGGCGGCGGACTGGATGGAATTCCTGAAAAAGGAGGAAAAGGAATGAATCCCATGATTGTGATTTCCCTGGACGCGGTGGGGACGGAGGATCTCCCGCTCCTGAAAAGCCTGCCTAATTTCGGCCGGTTCTGGCGGGAGGCGGCGGTGTGCGAAAAGGTGAAGAGCGTGTATCCCAGCCTGACCTATCCGGCCCACACATCCATTGTGACGGGACAGCTTCCCTCCGGCCACGGAATCGTCAACAACTTGAGAATCCAGCCGGAACGGGAAAAGCCGGACTGGTTCTGGCAGAGACGGTTTGTAAAGGCGGAGACCATTTATGATCAGGTGAAAAAGCAGGGCGGAAAGACGGCGGCCCTGCTGTGGCCGGTAACCGGCCGGTCCGGGATCCGGTGGAACCTGCCGGAGGTGCTGCCCAACCGGTTCTGGCAGAATCAGATCCTGGTTTCCTTTCTGAACGGCAGCCCTCTTTATGGGCTGGATCTGGAGCGGCGGTTCGGCCGGCTGAGGGACGGGGTGAAGCAGCCGGCGCTGGACGATTTTGTGCAGGCCTCTCTGCTGCATACCCTGGAGCGGCATCGCCCGGATCTGACTCTGGCGCATTTCACGGATGTGGATACCAACCGTCATCTTTACGGCGTAAACAGCCGGGAGGCGGAAGAGGCTCTGCGGCGTCACGATCGGAGACTGGGAGAGCTGTTTTCCTGCCTGGAGCGGATGGGCTGGAGCGAAAAGGCCAACGTGGTCCTTCTGGGAGACCATTATCAGATGGATGTGGACCGTTCCCTGGGACTGAACTGCTATTTTTTACGCCGCCGGTGGATCAAGATAAAAAACGGACGGATCGGCAGCTGGCAGGTCCTTGCCAGGGAATGCGACGGCTCCTGCTACATTTATATAAAAGATCAGAGCCTGAAGAAACCGGTTCGGGAGCTCCTGGAAGGTTTTAGAAAACAGGGGCTGATTCGCCGGGTCTATACAGGCAGGGAGGCTGCGTCCATGGGGGCGGACCGGACCTGCGCCTTTATGGCAGAGGGGGAAGCCGGCGTGTGCTTCCGGGATGACTGGAAGGGGCCGGGGATCAGGAGAAGCGCTCAGAGAGCCACTCACGGTTACCATCCCGACCGGGAAGGCTATACCACCATTTTCGGAGGACGAGGACCGGCTTTTGCGGCAGGAATGCGGGAAGAGACCATGTGTCTGACGGACGAGGGCCCTACTCTGGCGGCGGCTCTGGGAGTGAGCCTGGGAAAAACAGACGGAAAGGTCAGGAAAAATCTGCTTTTCATTTCTGAAAATAGAGTATATAATAAAAAAATAGGTTCAAATGTATAACATTCTCTATACAACGTATCTGATAAAAATCCCCCACTTGAAGAAATTGAAAAAGGAGACAGAACATGCGCGAGAAGTTGGAGACATTACCTTTGGCCACGCTGCGTGATATGGCGAAGGCGCAGGGTTTAAAAGGCGTAAGCAGCTATAGAAAATCAGAACTGATCGATATACTCTGCCGGGAGGCCGAGAAGCAGGAGCATGAAAAGGCTGCACAGAGCGGGACAGATTCTCAGGAAGGAGCCTTAAGCGGCCAGAACGGAGGCCTGCGGAGCACAGCTTCGGCAGCAGGACAGGACAGGACGTCATCGGAGCAGAGCGACAATAGCGGCGGTCGGACCGTATTTTACAGCAGAAATCGAGACAGCCGGCAGCAGGATAACCGACAGCAGGAGAGAGGGCGAGACCAGGAGCGAAGTGATGCCCCCAACCTCAGCCCGGACCTGCAGGAGCTGGACAGCGGTGAGGATGCCAGAGGAATTCTGGAGGTAATGAGTGACGGCTTCGGCTTTATCCGGTGTGAAAATTTCCTGCCGGGAGAGAATGACGTGTATGTGGCGCCGTCTCAGATCCGCCGTTTCAATATGAAAACAGGAGATATTGTACAGGGAAGCAAGCGGGTGAAGAGCCCGGCGGAAAAATTTGCCGCCCTGCTGTATGTAAAGACCATCAACGGATATCCGGCCCATGTGGCGGAGCGCAGGCCGAACTTTGAAGATCTGACCCCTGTTTTTCCGGACGAGAGGATTCACCTGGAAATGCCCGGCGGGAAAATGACTACGGCCATGCGGGTGGTAGATCTTCTCTCTCCCATCGGAAAGGGACAGAGAGGTATGATCGTTTCTCCGCCGAAGGCAGGAAAAACCACCCTGCTGAAGCAGGTGGCTAAGGCGGTTACCACCAATCACCCGGACATGCATCTGATGATCCTGCTGATCGATGAGCGGCCGGAGGAGGTTACGGATATCAAGGAGGCGATCACGGGGCCGAATGTGGAGGTGATTTATTCCACTTTCGACGAGCTTCCGGAGCGCCATAAAAGAGTTTCTGAAATGGTGATCGAGAGGGCCAAGCGCCTGGTGGAGCACGGCAGGGATGTGATTATCCTGCTGGACAGCATTACCAGACTGGCCAGAGCCTACAACCTGGTGGTTCCTCCCAGCGGCCGCACCTTATCCGGCGGACTGGATCCGGCAGCCCTCCATATGCCCAAGCGGTTTTTCGGAGCGGCGAGAAACATGAGAGAGGGAGGCAGCCTGACCATCCTGGCCACAGCCCTGATCGACACGGGAAGCCGCATGGACGATGTGATTTACGAGGAATTTAAGGGCACGGGCAATATGGAGCTGGTGCTTGACCGGAAGCTGTCGGAAAAGAGAATTTTCCCGGCAGTGGATATTTTAAAATCGGGAACCAGG
>CALWRQ010000057.1 GCA_944383965.1 uncultured Lachnospiraceae bacterium | reverse complement strand
TTCTTTCCTCTCAGTCGTTTTCTCGGCGACGGTTATTGATTTTATCACATCCCGTTCGCTTTGTCAACAACTTTTTTATTTTCTTTTGAGAAGTTATTTCTCAATCACGTGTTCCTCACGTGTGAACATACTATACCACTATATGGATATTTTTGTCAAGGGAATTTGTAGCTTTTTTTTAAACAATTTTTCCGTCTTTTGCAAAAACACTAGATATGCTATTTTTTCCCGATTTTATCTATATTTTGTGCGTGCGCAGAAAAAGCAGGACGGAACGTTATTTGTTCTTTCATCCTGCTTTTTCTGTAAATTGTTTCTATTTCATGCACAATTCATTTATAATCCATGCAAAATACTGATAGCAACTTTTACTAATATATTATTCCGATAGAGAAAAGTAAGGAAAGGGCTCACCTGAATCTGTCCAAAAGCTGCCTTGCCCCACGAAGTAGTGGCAAAAATTGTGAGCACTACGCTTCCGATCCACACAAAGATCAGTCCCTGAGCCAGTCCAAGCCCTGCACCGGCCAGCTGGTTCATTCCTGACAGGATCGGAAGATGCGCAACCAGATCCAGCCAGCGCAGAAGTACATGCAGAAGGATGAACACTGTAAGAAATACCAGTATATAGCTGACTGCGCTTATGATCATTTCCGTAATATAGGAAACAAGATATGCCCCGAAACTGTCTACTCCCAGAATACTGTACACTTCGCTGTTGTTGTTCTCCAGCAGCAATTCTTTAATCTGTTCAGGAAGCTCCAGTCCCTCTATGTAGCTTCTCTGCACATAAGGCTGCTCTTCCTGCTCAAGTGAAATGCCTTCCCCGTTTTCCAAAATACTTTCTATGCCGGATTGGACCATAGAGCATACGCTCTCATTATGAAGAAGAAAATCCTTCACATAAGGCGCGCCTATATTAACCAGAATGACAGAAGCGATCAGCGCCACCACTGATACAGCCTGGCGTACGAAACCGCGGTAATGCCCGTATAAGGTCATTACCACCAGATATACGATCACCAGCACCGACAGCCAGTACTGCGCAAAAAACTCCTTCATACTTCCCTCCCCAAGACAAACCGGTCAATCGCCCATGCAACACCGTTTTCATCATTTGTCCGGGTAACATAATCTGCCCGTTCTTTAAGAAATGCACCTGCATTTCCCATCGCCACTCCCATTCCGGCTTTTTCGATCATGGAAATATCGTTTTCTCCGTCTCCGAAAGCCATTGTTTCATCCGGAGAAATACCCAGGCAGGCAGCCAGACGAAGAATTCCATCTCCCTTGGTGGCTCCCTTGGCATTCACTTCCAGATTATTGTACATGGAGGAACTGACCACTGTAAATCCCAGAGCATTCACTTTTTCCCGGATTTCTTCCCGGCAGGAGAGATCCCGGAAAAAGATATTCAGCTTCTCCACCTGTTCTCCGGACTCCTCTATGTGATCCCGAATACTGGGATAGGCATCACGCATGGATTTGATGAAATTTTTTCCGGCGCCCGTGATCCCGTACTCCTCCAGATGATCCAAAAATCTCTGCTCGCAGACACCCCTTCCATTAATATAGGCATCATACATGACAGGATAGTTACGAACAATGTCAATAACCGCCAGAGCCTGTTCCGGTTCAAGGATCCGGCTGTCAATCACTCGGTTTTCCGTTTTGTCCATAATCTTCCCGCCATTTACCGTAATCGCGTAGCGAACCCCCGGAATTCCTTTCACTTCTTCCGGAATTCCTTCGAGCGTGCGCCCCGTAGTGGGAACAATATAGATTCCCTGTTCGATACATTCTCTCAGAGCCCGTCTGTTCTCCTCTGAAATGTGTTTTTCCTCATTTAATAATGTACCGTCTAAGTCCAAAGCAATTAGTCTGATATTTTTTTTAATCAATGAAATGTTCTTCCTTTAAAATTAATAAGCCATTTTTATCATACTTTGAGGAGAAGAGGTTGGCTATCCTCTTGCCCAGAGGTGGTCTGTCCGCCTTATCTGCTGCTTCTTCAATCAGGTCCTCTGCGTTCTTTCTGGTCAGAGGAATTCCTTCCTCTTCCATGATTTCGATCCTTTCATAAAGAGCAAGCATGCTTTTTCCGGTAATGCTGCAGTCTATATCCGCTGCATAAGCGCAGGCATACTGAGCAAATTCATCAATGTCCATTTCTTCCTCATCCTGTTCCTGCTCTTCCTCGTCTTCCGCATCCGGTTCCTCTTCATAATAGCCGTCATCGTCCGCCTGGTCTTCCCACTCGTCCTCGTCATATTCTTCTTCCGGCTCTTCCGGTTCTTCCGGCTGTGCAGTTTCGTTTTCTTCTCTGGCAATAGCCGCTTCTTTCTCCGCCTGCTCACGCAGCGCTGCCTCCACACTTTCCAGATCCGGCTCGTCCCCGGTTCCTATACACTCAAATCTGCTTGCCAGTTCCGGATTCTGACGATGCAGCTCTTCCATCTGTCTGGGATTGTCAATGAGCACCACAATGGTACCGCCCTGATCCTGGGCCATAAATTCATTGAGTTCATCCAGTACACCGCGGGACAGATCTCCGGCTTCTTCCACAACAAGATCTCTTCCTGCCAGCTTGGGAGCAACTGCCATAATTCCCCTGCTGTTCAGCTTGGAACCGCTGATTTTCGCTACCGGATGCTTCGATCCCAGTTCTCTGTGGATCTGTTTCAGGGCAGAAAGCGCCAGCTCCAGTCCCTTTTCCGGTGTTCTGGCCTCAATCATCAGATGATTGACTGCCGCTCCCGGCTCTTCCTCCGGTTCCTCTTCCTGCAGAACAGCCTTTTCCGGTTCTTCTGTTTCCGGTTCCGGAACAACCTTCTGCACCCTGGGCGCTTCATCCTCTTCCGGAAGTTCTTCTGCCGGATCCTGTCCCTCCTGTTCCGTCATCCCCGGAAGTACTTCCCGGATATCCTTCAGAACCTTTGTGCGGGCCAGACTGTCTTCCTGGCTGTCTTCCTCCTGAGGCATTTTAGCCATTTCTCTGGCAAGGTTTTCCAGCTCCTGTTCTTCCCTCATCTTCACTTCGAGCACCTGATCAATGTAAGGCGCATTCTCCCTGTCCGGAACAGGAACCGCAGGCTCTTCCTCTGCCGTATACTCCGGTGCATCGTAAAGAGGCGGATCCTGAGTTTCCTCCTCTGCAGGCAGCACCTCCGTTTCATCCCCAAGTTCTTCGCTGTCATACATCCTGGGAGCTTCGTCATAGATTCCTCTCGGGTCAGCCTGGTATGCCGCTTTCGCCGCCTCATACTCTGCTTCTGCTGCTGCCGTCTGATATGCCGCCTGCTCTCTGCCGTTCTGGTATACCCGGTCCTCTTCCGACTCGTAATCCGGAGTTTCCGGCTCCTCCTCTTCGATCATTGGCTCTCCGGCATAACCGTCTTCCTCCGGCGCAGCCTGCATCTCGTCTGCATAGCCTTCCTCTTCCCGGACGGGATCTCCGATCACCGGGCCGTTTCCGCTGTACGCCCGCTCCACTGCGCGCAGTTTCGCTTCGTACTTATCTTTATTTTCCGCCAGATCTCTCTGGTAATTGTTCAGAGGAGCATACAGCTGCTTCAGTTCCATTGCCTTGTCCACATATTTCCCGATGCCGAACATAAGCATGATCTTATCGCAAAGCCGTACGCAGTTCTCTCCCCATCCCATCTGATGGTACAGAAATGCCAGCTCATACATCCACTTCTCGTCCAGCTCTTCTGCCGTATACTGCTCCAGAGAATGGGCCAGCTGTTCTGCCGGCGCTCCCTTTGCTTTCAGAATCATATAGCGGAGCAGATGCTGTCTGGAATCTTCCGGAGCCAGATCGCAGAACTCCCGGTAATAATCTTCCGCTTCTTCTATGTTGTTCTCTTTGAGTGCCAGATCCGTGAGCTTGTAGAGCAGCCGCTTTCCAATGGGCGCCCGCTCAAATGCCAGAAGAAGTATATTCTTGGCTTCATCATACACTCCGTTTTTCTCATAGATCTGTGCTACCATAGTCAGAAGGTTCGTATTGCGCACACGCCTCCAGTCTATGGCATCCGCGATTTTCATCGCCGTCTCATAGTCCTCTTCGTTTACACGTTTTTTTATCTGTTCAACCTTTATGTTAAACTCACGTTTATCCATCTTCGCTTCTCCTACTGCTTACTATCCAGGCTACAGCTCTGTCCTGCCCTCCAGGGCCCGCAGAAGGGTAACCTCGTCTATGTATTCCAAATCGCCGCCTACCGGTACGCCGCTGGCGATCCTGGTAACCTTGATCCCCGTCGGTTTGATCAGCTTGCTGATATACATGGCTGTCGTTTCCCCCTCCAGGCTGGAATTGGTGGCAATGATCACTTCCTCCACGTCTCCCTGGAGCCGCTGCATCAGTTCCTTCAGCTTGATGTCATTGGGGCCGATTCCCAGCATAGGGGAAATGGCCCCGTGAAGGACGTGATATACGCCCTCATACTTTCCTGTTTTTTCATATGCCGCAAGATCCCTGGTATTTTCCACCACCATGATGACTTTATGGTTTCTTCTGTCACTGCTGCAGATAGGGCAAAGTTCCTTATCCGTCAGGGTAAAACACTCCTTGCAGTATTTCACTCCTGTCCTGGCCTTTATGATGGAATCAGACAGGCTCTGCACCTGTTCCACCGGCATATTGATGATATGAAACGCCAGCCTCTGTGCGGATTTTGCTCCCACTCCGGGGAGCTTTGACAATTCCTCGATCAGTTTTGTTATCTGACTGCCGTAATAATCCATATCAGAACGGGAAGCCTCCGCCCAGGCCGCCCAGACCGCCTGTCAGTTTGGACATCGCCTCTCCGGACGCCTCATCTACCTGACGGAGCGCCTCATTGGTCGCTGCCACGATCAGATCCTGGAGCATCTCAATGTCATCCGGATCCACAACTTCTTCAGAAAGGGTAACAGAAACCACTTCCTTCTTTCCGGATACGGTAACAGAAACTGCTCCTCCGCCTGCCTGAGCCGTATACTCCCTGGATTCCAGCTCTTTGGTAGTCTCCTCCATCTGACGCTGCATCCTCTGCGCCTGCTTCATTAAATTTGTCATATTGCCAGGCATTCCGCCTGGAAAACCGCCACGTTTTGCCATGGTGTGTTACCTCCTAAAAATCTTCTTCTTCAATATCCATATGAATTTTTTCTTCCATCTCATGACGGCTCACATAAATAGTATCGAACCGTTCTCCGGCTCCCGCCAGTCTGGCCTTGAAATAGATGGTCTTTCCATAGGCCGCTTCCACATAGCGCTCAATCTCTCCAAGCACTGTAGGACGGTTGCCGATGGCATACGCCTCAGGAGAGGTGAATACCACGCACAGGCAGCTTTCTCCGCTTGGCTCTACTACGGTGTTGCGGAAGCCTGACCGGATGGACCCTCCGATCTCCCGGATGATCTTTCCCCATTCATTCCGCACCATATTAAGATCCTCAAGCTGCCCGGGAGGAAGCTCCACCCTTCTGGGTGCGGACACTTCCCCTGCGGGACCGGGCCCGTCCGCGCCCGTCCCGGAGCCGTTCCTGTCCGAAGCCGCACCAGGTGCCGCTCCACCTGCAGCAGGAATGGCCATATTCCCGCCCCCCGCCGGGGGACTGTGGGACAGAAAGCTTCCATCCTCCAGCCTGTCCTCTATGTCCTGAATACGCTGCAGGATAGAATCAAGATTCTGCTCCATCGCCGGTTTTGTCAGTTTGATAAAGGCCAGCTCCACCAGGACCCGCTTCTGGGTTCCGTACCGGATCTGATTGGAGAGTTCCGAAAATACCCGGATATACCTCATGATCGTTTCCGGTTTCTCCAGAGCCGCTTCTTCTCTCATCAGTTTTATGCTGTCCTCTGACATTTCCAGAATGCTTTCCGCATCCTCTGCCGTGCTCAGAAGCAGTAAATTTCTCAGATACCAGATAAAGTCATTTACAAACTGCCCCAGCTCTCTTCCCTGAATGACCAGATCCTCCAGCTGATAGATACAGGATCTGGTGTCCTTGTTCACCACAGCCCGGAACAGGCTGCTGAATACAGAGGTGTCTACGGCTCCAAGCACTTCCAGAACATTTTCGTAAGTCAGTTTCTTTCCGTAGTGGAACGCCGCACACTGGTCCAGAAGACTCAGCGCATCTCTCATGGATCCGTCTGCCGCCTTCGCAATGTAGGTAAGCGCTTTCTGCTCCACTTCCATATGCTCTGCATCCGTCAGTTCTGTCAGCCGGTCCACCAGAGTGGAGATGGAAATCCGCTTGAAGTCATACCTCTGGCATCTTGAAAGGACTGTGATCGGTATCTTGTGCACTTCTGTAGTCGCCAGTATAAAAATCACATAGGACGGCGGCTCTTCCAGTGTTTTCAGCAGAGCGTTGAATGCGCCTGTGGAAAGCATATGGACCTCGTCAATGATATAGACCCGGTATCTGCCTTCCGTGGGAGGATACTGAACCTGTTCTCTGATCTCACGGATATTGTCCACTCCGTTATTGGATGCAGCGTCAATCTCCACCACATTCAGAGAAGCCCCTGACAGGATCGCCCTGCAGGCCGGACATTCATTGCACGGGCTTCCGTTCTGCGGGTTTTCGCAGTTTACCGCCCGTGCAAAGATTTTTGCTATACTGGTCTTACCTGTTCCGCGGGTCCCGCAGAACAGGTAAGCATGTCCGATCCTCTGTGATGTAATCTGATTCTGTAATGTCTGTACAATATGGTCCTGGCCCTTCACCCCTTCAAAGGAGGAAGGACGCCATTTCCGGTACAGTGCTGTATATGACATAGAAAATCCCTTCTGTCTTTACTCGTCTCCGAAGCAGATTCCCATGGTCTTCGCTTCCGCTATCATGGAGCACTGCGGGTCTACGGTTTTCAGCCGTCCTGCAACTTCCTCCAGGGGAACCTTCGTCAGATCATTATTCTTAACGGCAACCATAAAGCCGTATTCTCCTCTTTCGATCATCCCGGCCGCATACGCTCCCAGACGGCTGGCCAGGGTTCTGTCATAGGGACAGGGTTCTCCTCCCCTCTGCATGTGACCGGGAACAGTCACTCTTACTTCCTGTCCGGTCCTTTCCGTAATCTGGGCCCCGATCTCATAAGCCACAGACGGATATACCAGTCCGGTCTTTTTCTTCTCTTTCAGCTCCTTTTTGGAAAGCTTGGCATTTTCTTTGGAAATCGCTCCCTCTGCCACTGCGATGATGGAGAATCTCTTTCCTTCTTTCTGTCTGGCCTTCAGTGCACCGACTACCTTATCAATGTCATAGGGAATCTCCGGAAGCAGAATGATATCCGCTCCGCCTGCTATGCCGGCATAGAGAGTCAGCCAGCCCACCTTGTGGCCCATGATCTCCACAATAAATACGCGGCCATGGCTGGCAGCAGTTGTATGGATACAGTCAATGGCGTTGGTAGCAATGTTTACAGCGCTCTGAAATCCGAAGGTCATATCCGTTCCCCAGAGATCATTATCTATGGTCTTCGGAAGGGACACGATATTCAATCCTTCTTCTCTGAGAAGATTAGCCGTCTTCTGGCTTCCGTTTCCTCCCAGAACCACCAGACAGTCCAGCTTCAGCTTCCGGTAGGTCTGCTTCATGGCTTCTACCTTATCCAAACCATTTTCATCAGGCTGACGCATCAGCTTGAACGGCTGGCGTGAGGTACCCAGAATCGTTCCGCCTCTTGTAAGGATTCCCGAAAAATCGCCGGGCTTCATCAGACGGTAATCCGCATAGATCAGACCCTTGTAACCGTCTTCGAAGCCAATGATTTCCACCTCATCATGGTAGTAGTTGTACAGTCCTTTGGCCACGCCTCTCATAGTGGCATTTAAAGCCTGGCAGTCTCCGCCGCTGGTAAGCATTCCTATTCTTTTCATGGTCACACGCCCTTTCCTTTTCGTCTTGGCGAAAATAGTTATAGTATACCCATTTTGTAATTATAATACAAAGGGAAATAGGGGGCAAGAAAAAATTGAGAATCGAAACAATGAAAAAATCCGGATACAGTACTCTGTTCCGGACATTCTTTTTCTATATTTATTTTTTAATCCGTGCGTCCTGTTTTGTACATACACCACAGACGTTACTCCCGCAGCCAGCTCAGTCCAGGCTGCCTTACGGCACATAGGAGGTTCCACTTAGTGCTGCTGCATTCCTGCCCTGACACGGTTCATGAATTCCTATTGCGCAAGACCCAAACGTCATCGCCGCTTACGGAAGGCAGCTCTGCAGTGAAATGTCCGAGACAGGACATCACCCCTGCTGGAGCGGATTGCAGGTACAGGGCACCGCTATCTCCCCGGCTGCACGGAAGCTTTATGACTTACTTGCAGGACCGATGATCTCTCATCAGTCAGTTTAGTATAACTTCTCCCAGTGTTTTTGTCAAGTTTCATCCTCTTTCTTTCTTCTCTTTCTCAGTTCCCGGAAGAACGTCTTCAGCATCTCCGAACACTCTTCTCCCATCATTCCGATCTCTGTTTCCACCTGATGGTTGAATCCTTCCTGATGAAACAGATCCACTACGGATCCGGCACAGCCGGCCTTCGGGTTCATGCAGCCGATCACCACCCTGGGAATCCTGGCCTGGACAATCGCTCCGGCGCACATGGGACAGGGCTCCAGCGTCACATACAAGGTACATCCCTCCAACCGCCAGTCTCCCATGCGGCGGCAGGCCTTTTTTATAGCCGCAATCTCCGCATGTGCCAGAGAAGACCGGTCTGTCATGCGCCGGTTGTATCCCCGCCCGATGATTTTTCCTTCATATTCGATCACGCATCCTATGGGAACTTCCCCCAGAGCCGCCGCCTTCTTTGCCTGGCGCACAGCTTCTTTCATATATTTTTCCTGTGTCATGTTCTTTTCTCCTGCAGGCTATGGAAACAGCCTTATTTTAATGCTATTATAAAGGAAAAACTTTGAAAGAGGAAGATTGGTAAAAATGAAAATTTGCGGATTTCAGAAAACAACTCTGCTGGACTATCCCGGCCATGTGGCCGCTACCATATTTTTAGGGCTCTGCAACTTTCGATGCCCTTTCTGCCATAACAGCGAACTGCTCACTGAAGATGCCGAAGAACTTTTTTCTGCAGAGGAGGTTCTTTCCGTTCTCAGAAAGCGTTCCTCTCTCCTGGAAGGCGTATGCATCACAGGGGGAGAACCCACCCTTTCACCGGACCTGAGAGATCTGATCCTGGAGATCAGGAAGCTTGGTCTTCTCGTCAAGCTGGATACCAACGGCTACCGGCCGGACGTTATCAAAACCCTCTGCCGGGACGGGCTTTTGGACTATATTGCCATGGATATCAAATCCAGCCCGGAAAATTACGGAATGGTGGCCGGAGCTCCGGGAGTCCGTACGGATATTATCTCAGAAAGCATTTCCTATCTGATCTCCTGCGGGATTCCCTGCGAATTCCGCACCACCGCTGTCAGAGGACTTCACACAGAGGAAGACTTTTCTTCCATAGGCCGGTGGCTTCAGGGTGCGGACCGGTACTTTATCCAGAACTACGTAGAATCCGATCAGGTCCTTTATCCTGGCTTTTCCGGCTTCAGCAAAGAAGAACTGTCCGGATTTGCAGACCTGGTCCGTCCCTATGTAAAAGAAGTTTCTCTTCGGGGCGTGGATTACTGACCCAGCTTTACATCCGTATACCAGTAACCAAAACGGCCGTTTTCCATAGGCTGCTTTTTCGAAAGCACAAAATGGGGAAAACCGAACATGGATGCCATATATTTTTCATTGCTGAAATAGTGGCCCGGAACTCCCAGAAGAAACCTGGACCGGCCATTGGGGTTATTGAGCCGCACCAGAATCAGACAGTGGTAGTTATAATATCCATGGAGGAGAAAACTGTTATTTCCGTAAACCCAGTTTTCTCTGGGCAGAAGTCCGATGTCCTGCGGCCTGATCCTGAGGATCTCGCACCCGTTGCCGTAATCAAATGCATCGATCTTAGGGTATCGTTTCCGGAAACTTCCCCATACCGCTTCACCGCTGATCTCCGGCTCCAGCGCCGTTCCCATCTCCGGTTCTTCCTCCGGCCCGGCCGGCAGATCCGCTTCCCTGTCCGTCTCACGATTTTCTTTCCTTTCCGGACCGGGATCAGATATGTCTTCAGGAAAAAATTCCCCTTCCTGCGGGAAAGTCTGTATGATTTCCGGCGCTCTTTCCGGAACCGCCCGCGCCCCTCTTTCCGGATCCCGCATGGATTTCTGCTGCTGTACCGTTTCTGAGCCTGCATCCCGGTCTGATTTTGTCAGAGCTCCGGAAAGCCGGTTCAGTTCTTCTCTCACAGACCCGATTCCGGACATGTATCTGGACACCTGCCTATCCCTGACTCCGTCTTCTGTTCCGGCCCTTTCTCTGCCTTCCTCTTCCGTTCCGCTCTGTAAGCTCTCTTCAAAACTCCATCGCTCCGGTGCCGGTTCATAAAGCTCCCGGCTTTCCCTCTCTTCCCGGTTTTCCGGGTCCGTGCAGGCAGGGGGAGGAACAATCGCTCCCGAACATTCGAAATCTGCCGTAATCTGCGGAGGCGGCACCTGAAACAGCTGGAACGGTGTGACAGGTTCTTCCTTCTCTTCTCTTTTTTCCGCCGTCCTTCCTTCTTTTTCCTGCTGCTCTTTTTTCAGATTTTCTGAAGTGAGCCCTGCCAGCTCGATCTCTGCAGCCTGAGCCACCGTATCCCCTGTTTCTCTGGCTGCCCCGTCATCCCAGATTGTCGTATAGGAGCGCCAGCTGTCCTGAACGTCATGAACGGTCAGCCCATAGCAGTTTTCCAGCCTTCTTCCGCTCCCTTCCACATTGTCTGTTTTTACTGCCGTTCGGAATTCACCGGAACCGGAACGTATGAAAATCTTTCCCAGAAAGATTTCTCCCATATCGGAGAGCAGATAAACTCCCATGTCATTGCCGCCCACATAGACTTTTTTTACACTGACGCCGATCCTGCACTGTCCATTCCTGGACTCCAGTTTTGCAAATCCTATATTCTTCCCTTTCCCTGCCCCTTCATAGGCGTAAATATATGAAATCAGTCTTCTATAATCAGACAAGCGATCACCCCTTCCGTAAATAGTTTATGCCGACCCTGCCGTCTGTTAGAACGGGGTCGGCATATAAAACTACTCTACATCCAGATAATTGTAATCCCTGTCTGCATCATCCAGAATGGATACCACATAATCTCTCAGAACCGTCATGTACCCTTTTGAATCCCACAGTGCATAAGCACGGTCCACAAGAGCATCCTCCCGGATCTCCACAGCTTTTCCCTGATAATACATATAATTGAGCCGGGCATAGTAATCACACATAAGAAGCCTTTCCTCTTCCGTAATGTCTTCCATTTTCTTCAGGACTCCATATGCCTCATTTTTAAATACCTGCTCAAGAAACGGCTCTCTGAATTCGCCGAAATCCAGCAGTTCCTTCTCTGTGCGCCCGTTTTCCCTGGCCCATCCTTCCACATCCACTTCTTTTGTTCTGTAGGAAAAGCTGCAGTCATCCCGATAAACGAGAAGGCCGTAGCGGCAGTCCGGTGTCGTCATGGAGCCGCTGACAATTTCATAAAGATCATGGTCTTCTTCCTTCATCCAGTGCTGCACATGGAGATGGCCGCTGAGAAAAATGTTGATATCCCACTCCGTCAGGATATCCACCAGCTGCTCGCTGTGCTCAATGGTGCAGTCTACGGTGTAAACCTCACTTTCTTCCAGAAGATTATGGTGCGCCACCGGAATCACATTCATCCCCTGTTCCCATGCATCCTCCAGCTGCTCCTCAATCCAGTCATAGGTATCTGTGAGAATTGCTCCACCCACCTGGGCATAGCCCTGGCTGTACTGGCAGGTATCGAGCATCAGAATCCTGGTCATGTCGTCCAGCTGGTAAACATAGCTGAGCGTAGTCCTGTCCTCACTGAGAGACTCATCATACCCGAATTCTCTGTATATTTCTCTGAACTGCTCCGGAGACGTATTTTCCACCTCATATTTTTCACTTCCCGAGTAGCCGTATGCTCTCTGGCTGTTAATGTCGTGATTACCCGGAATCACCAGCACGGGAATTCCGGCAGCCTCCACGCGCCGCAGCTTTTCAGCCAGCTCCTCGTGGCTCACCTTCTCTCCGTTCGTACTCAGATCTCCGCTGAGAATGAGTACATCCGGATCTTTCTCCATCACCTCTTCCAGAAATGCGTCCGTAATCTGATCGATATAAGTGACCAGCCGTCCGTCCCCGTGTTCCACATCATACTGGAACGCCTCTCCATAATCTGTCAGGCCGGGCGACAGATAATGGATGTCCGATCCGAGAATGATTTTTTTCTCAAATCCCGGATCCTGTTCCTCCGCGCTTTCCGTCTCGTTTTTCCCTTCCGTCTCCTCTGGAGATGGTTCCGGAAAGGTCTCCGGAGGTATGGTCACATCCTCCACGGTTACTGATGTTTTGCTTCCCTCAGTATCCCCCCTCAGGCTGCAGCCGGAAAATATCACCGCCGTTCCTGCCAAAATGACGCAGATCCGCCATACAGACCTGCTCATGGATTGATCACATCCCAGATCTCATCCGGTTCAAAGCCCAGTTTCCAACAGGCTACTCCAGCCGCCCCGCTGTTATCCACCGCTTCCCGCTTCAGTTCCAGAGATCTGGTATCCTCCATCCAGATATGCTGCACGCTGCCGTCTTCCCCCTCAAGTTTTCCGTAATACTGTCCCAGATCCTCCTGCCACTCCAGACTGACCTGATTTTCATCGACCCATTTCTGAGCAGCCGTCATTCCCACCGCTCTGGAAGTGGTCTCTCCATCCTTAACCGTCCATATTCTGGTATAGAACGGAATTGCCCCGATCACCTTCTCCTTCGGAACCACTTCCATGGTATCTTTTATTCCGTTTTCCACATAAGACAGGGAAGATACCGTTCCCATTTCTCCTCCTGCATAGTGCTCATCATAACACATGACGATCACATAGTCCGCAACGATCCCCTGTTCCTCCCGATTATAAAACTCCGTATAGGCGCTTGGTACATAGTTATCCACCGACAGAATGATTCCATTCTCTCTGCAGGAGATGGAAAGTTCTCGGATAAACTGAATATAATGCACTCCGGCTTCAGGCCTCAGGCTTTCAAAGTCCAGATTCAGACCATCAATATCATATCGGAGTACTTCCTCCATCAGATTGCTGATCAGTTTTTTTCGAGTGGACGTGGAAGACAGAAGAACTTCCGTCTGCACATCCTTACTGAAATTATCCAGAAGAGCCCAGACCTGCATTCCTTTGCTGTGAGCCTTCTGCACATATTCCTTGTTTGCCAGGGAAGAAAAATTCCCCTGATTGTCCGTAAGAGAAAACCAGGTGGGGGAAACCACGTTCACTCCCGTAACTCCGTCAAACATCTGATCAAATTTCCCGTTGGATTCCTGATTGGTCACCTGATGCCATACAAGGCTCACTCTTTCTCCCAGAGACTGGCTCTCATAAACAGGAGCCTGGAATGAACTCTGAGGCATGACTGCCGTCCGGTCTTTCAGCTTCCTGTTCTGTATATATCCCATAAATCCCGTATCCGTACGGACATAGGACCAGTTATCCATCTCGCTTATGATCTTTACTTCCGTTCCTCCCGGCACTTCTGTGATCACCGGACTCTTTACGCCGCCTTTCTGGCGTATGAATCCACCCCTTCTCAGCACAGCCCACTGCTCTTCTTCTCCGATGGTGTTGATAAAAATTCTTTTGGCTGATATGCTGTCATCCGTTTTGTCGTGAACCGCCGGATTTTCAAAATAAACGGTCTGTATATCCGTATAATTGGCTACCAGCCCTGCAGAAAGATAGACCCCGTCTTCCCGGATCAGAAGCAGATGACCATGATTTCCCATGGTTTCCTCATCGGCATAAACGATCCTGTCCGGCAGCGCGTAAACCAGGAGCTGCTCTTTGCTGTCCCAGTAAAATCGTTCGTTCAGATTGTCATTCACCCACTCCAGGGGCAGATAGATCTGTTCTTCCTCATAAAGGCCTTCCGCCTCCTGTACCTCTTCATTCAGAACAACAGACACTCTGTTTCCCTCTGCGGGAAACAGCTCCCGAATATCCGCCGCTTCCTTGGTCGGCATATATTTTTTTCCTATCCAGATTCCCGCCGCAGCTGCGCATATCAGAATCAATAAGAGCACAGCCTTAAATACGGCTTTTGCTGCCTTCCTCATTCGTTCCTCCTTGATTAACAAATACTCTGTCAGCATTATATCACACCGGGAATCCCTTGAGACATTAATTTTTCATTACTTTCAGGCCCGGAGATGCAGATCTCCGGGCCCGGATCAGGAGTTTGCGCAAATCGGCCAGGCTGATCATGGCTCATACCCGTTAAACTGTAATTCACTTTATCAAACCGCATTTACGCCAGCCATCCCTTATCCGCCCCCACGTAATCACTCATGTAAAAACTTCCGTCTTCCTGAACTTCAAAGATCCGGCTCCATTCCGATTCCTCCAGTTCTTCATCGTCAATAAAAATAGGAATTCCTTTCTCATGGTAACGCTTCAGCCCTTCCAGATATGTCTGACGTTCCTTTTCATTTAATTTTTTTCCCCGTTTCATATGGCCTCCTGTTCTCTGCGGCTTTTCCACAAAGCAGGCTCCGTGACATCCTGTTATCCACAATCATTGCCGCAAAAACGAACAGATTCCGGAGTGCATCACACTACCGCAAACAGATCTGCTGAAAGCAGACCGCCTCAAACAGAAATTTTCCGGCTTTTACGGTTTCCGGTCTCCGCTCACAAGTCAGGAGCTCGTCTCCGGCTCTGATCCTTTTCTGTTCCCGGCAGTCCCAGACTGTTTCCGGCTGCCGTGCGGCAGACCGGTCTGCATTCTTTTTCTTATCACCGAAATCTCCTTCAGGAGGCCGGTCCCGACTCTCACCTCCCTGATTCTGTCCGATTCAGGTGTGCCGAAAGATCCTATATCCGTATTCCTCCCGTATATACCCGCTCCGTTCTTTCCGGCGCACCATTCCCGGCACAGCCGTCATTTAAGAAAATGACTCTTCTGCTCCCCGCATACAGGAAAACTTTCCGTTTCATATTCAGAATCACATGGGATTGTATGTTTGCAGAACGCAAAGGATAAACCAGATAGCAGTCAGAACCCCTGAGGAATCCTCACCTGCCGTTGACAGAAGGCTCTCTTCATCTGCAGAACGCAAAAGAGCCCTTCCCTGAATGTTTGATTGATCTTCCTGTCAGGCCGCCTCCCGTCAGAAGCGGTCTTAAACGGAGGCCTTTCCATTTCACCTCCTTTCCGGGAAGAATCATTTCCTGTGTTCATTGTACGGCTAATATCTGAATTTGGCAAATAAACTTTCCATAAATAATTCTAAATTTTCCCTGAATCCCTGTTTTTTCTCCTTAAACCTTAAAATTTCATAAATTATTCACATACCAATTGATATTTTGATATATGATATAGTATAGTTATATTGAGAAAGTGTATCTTTTTCATATACCTACAAAAGGAAGTGAGCCTATGAAAATTGAACGTGTGAATGAAAATCAGATCCGCTGTACCCTGAGCAGCTTTGATTTAAGCGTCCGCAATCTGAATCTGCGGGAGCTTGCCTACGGTACGGAAAAAGCCAGGAATCTGTTTCGGGAAATGATTCAGAAGGCATCAAACGAAGTGGGTTTTGAGGCAGAGGATATCCCCCTGATGGTTGAGGCAATTCCGTTATCGAATGAAAGTGTTATGCTGATCATTACTAAAATAGAAGATCCTGAAGAACTGGATACCAGATTTTCCAAGTTTTCCCCCTCGCCCGACGAAGAAAACGATGATCTGCTTTCCTCTCTGGCCAGCGAACTGCTGGAGGGAGCTGACGGGCTGCTGAACCGTCTGACAGCCCCGGCAGCGGAGGAATCTCCGAAACAGGAGAAAAGCGAATCTGCCCCGTCTGAAGATTCCAGACCTTCTTTCCGGATCTACCGCTTTGACAGCCTGGACGGAGCAACGGAAGCCGCTCACGCAGTCGGCGGAGCGTACACCGGATTCAACACTCTGTACAAGAAGCCGGAAACTTCCCAGTACTACCTGGTAATCGACGGTACCGGCACAGATCCGAAAGAATTCAGCCGCATGATGAACGTGCTGGCCGAATACGGAACCAAGCAGAAGTTTGAATATGCGGCGGAAGCCTATTTCCGGGAACACTACGAAACAATCGTAAAGGACAAGGCCCTTCAGGCCCTGGCCCTTGTATAATGTACGGCTTGGAGGTTGGAAATATGAAAGTACTGATGATAAACGGAAGTCCCAGAGCAAACGGGAATACATCCATTGCGCTGAAGGAAATGGAAAAAGTATTTGCAGCAGAAGGTGTGGAAACTGAAATTCTGCAGATCGGAAACCAAGATATCCGGGGCTGTGTGGCATGCGGAGCATGTATGCAGAAAGGGGCCTGTGTATTCTATGATCTTGTAAATGAAACCGCCCCGAAATTTGAAGCCTGCGACGGCCTGGTCGTAGCCAGCCCGGTTTACTATGCGTCTGCCAATGCCACCCTGACGGCATTTCTTACCCGGCTGTTTTACAGTACCCATTTTGACAAAACCATGAAGGTGGGAGCCAGCGTAGTATGCGCCAGAAGAGGCGGGCTTTCCTCCACGTTTGATGAGCTGAACAAGTTCTTTACTATCAGCGGAATGCCGGTAGCGTCCAGTCAGTACTGGAACAGCATTCACGGCCGGGAAGCCGGACAGGCTGTCCAGGATGAGGAAGGCCTCCAGACCATGCGTACACTGGCCAGAAATATGACCTTCCTTATGAAAAGCATCGCCCTGGGCAAAGAAGCCTATGGACTGCCTGAAAAGGAAGCCCCCGTACGGACCAGCTTTATCCGCTGATTCCGGACAGTACGGAAGATCAAAAAAGAAAAAGGAGATTGCCTGTCCTCTGCTCAGGCGATCTCCTTTTTGGCTTTTTATTTGTCTGCCAGGATCTCATTCATCTGTTCTACCAGAACATCACAGTCAATGCCATGAACCATGCAGGCCTCTTCCAGGGACTCTCCCTGAGAAGCGGGACATCCTAAGCAGTGCATTCCTGCACGCATTAACATCGGCGCAATGCTGTCATCCATCTGGATCAGAGCGCCGATCAACATATCCTTGCTGATCTGCATATCAAAATTCCTCCTTTTGTTGATGAATATCATCATAATACTTTTCCGC
>CALWRQ010000056.1 GCA_944383965.1 uncultured Lachnospiraceae bacterium | reverse complement strand
GCTGTAAACGATGTCTGTTACAATATTTCCGATCAGCACTGCCGCTGCAATGATTACGGTAATTCCCATAATCGTCGGATAGTCTCTTGAATTGATGGACTGAACCATCAGGCTTCCAAGACCGGGCCAGCTGAATACCTGTTCTGCCACAACTGCTCCGCCGAACAGGAACGGAATCATGGTGCTCAGCACCGTTACTACCGGGATCAGAGCGTTTCTCAGTCCATGGATGATCACAACCCTCAGTTCTCTCAGTCCTTTTGCTCTGGCCGTTCTGATGTAGTCCTCTGAAAATACTTCCATCATGCTTCCTCTGGTCTGCCTCAGAATGCTTCCCACATTGAATACTGTAAGGGTCAGACACGGCAGAATCAGATGTCTTATCATGGATGCCGTAGTTTCCACTCCCGAATCATACATTCCGCCCATGGGAAGGATCTGAAGTTTCACCGCAAAGGCATAGATCAGAACCAGGCCGGTAAAAAACGTAGGAGTAGAAGCACCCACAAAGGAGAGTCCGGAAGAAATATAATCCCAGGGAGAGTAGGGCTTATATGCCGACATAATTCCCAGCGGAACGGCGATCAGTACGGAAAGAATGGTGGACGTAATCGTCAATATCAGCGTGGGACCCAGTCTCTCCAGTACCATACCCATTACCGGCAGGCTTGTCCGGTAAGAGACTCCCATATTTCCCTGGAGAAGGGACTGAAGCCATCTCAGATACTGAATGATTACCGGCTGATCCAATCCCAGCTGTGTCCTCAGAGCCTCCATGTCTTCCTTGGTAGCCATGGGATCCGCCATCAGCATCTCAAGAGGACTTCCGGGAGCCAGGGAAGATATGAAATATACAAGTACTGTGATTCCGAAAAATGTAGGGATCGCGATCAGCAATCGTTTTACAACGTACTTCAACATATTGATTTAAACCTCCTGTGCAAGGCGTTACATACAGCTTTCCGCGGCGTGCCGAAGCTGTTGGTAATACCACTGGTATTGTCTCTAATAATATCAGCATATGTCAGATATGTCAATATGGATGATATTTTTTTCTTATTGTTTGTGTATTAATTACAATTTCTTGATTATTTTTCTGTCATATTGACCAGTCATCCTTGGTTGACTTTTCTTTGTTTTTACACTATTATGGAAATGTCCTTTCCAAGCGGCGTGCCTGATTCCTGTTGTTGATATCTCTGAAAACATGAGGAATGAGTTAAGGAGGACAAAAGACCATGTCAATCAAACACAACGAACCAAAATTTACGGATGATGCAACCTTAGCCTGCAGAGGTGCGGTAGAGCATCGCGCAACCTGGATGGCCCTGCTCTATGAAGAGGCTAAAAAACAGGGAATGGACGCAGAAAAGATGTGCCGTGAAGCCATCAGAAAATGCGGACACATTCACGGTGAGACTCTTTACAAGCCCAAATGCAGTGATCCGGAAAGCGCTGCTGATTTCGGCAATGTATTCTTCTCCGGCCAGGGTGCAAAAAATATGGAAATCGATATCCTGGAAGCATCCAAAGATGATCTGGTTGCTGAATTCCATCAGTGCCCGTTAGTACAGGCATGGGAAAAGCTGGGCTACAGCGGAGAAGAGCTTGAACTTCTCTGTGATATGGCCATGGACGGAGACCGGGGCATCGCAGACCAGATGGGCCTTACCCTGGATATTGAAAAGAAAATCGCAGCCGGAGACGGTGTGTGCCGCCTGCATTTCCACAAATAAACTGCTGTCACACATGCATAAAACCCCTCTGAGCGGAAGCGCTGAACGCTTCTGCTCAGAGGGGTTTTCTTTCTTGTCATTCTTTCTTACAGTACAGGCGACAGAAGCCGGCTGCACTGTTCTTTGATCCGGATCAGCAGCCCACGCTCTCTGTATTCTTCCAGGGTAATCTCCCGGCATCTTTCCAGATCCTTCAGAAATGCCGCTTCCAGCTTCTCTGTCGTTTCCTCATCGTAGATCACCGCATTTACCTCAAAATTCAGTTCAAAGCTGCGGATATCCATATTTGCCGTGCCATAGCTGCATACTCTTCCGTCTGTCATCACGCCTTTGGCATGAAGGAACCCATTCTCATAGGTGTAGCATCTGGCTCCTGCAGCCAGCAGATCTCCCACATAGGAATAGCTTGCCCAATATACAAACGGATGATCCGGCTTGCAGGGAATCATCAGCCGTACATCCACCCCGGACTTGGCAGCCACTTCCAGAGCGGACAGCACTGCGTCATCCGGCACAAAATAAGGAGTCTGGATATAGATATGGCTCCGCGCCTTATGAAACAGCTCCAGATAATTGTTTCTGATCTGTCTGTCTCTTGCATCCGGTCCGCTGGTGATGATCTGAATGCCCAAAGGCGTATTGATCCCTTCCATAAGTTTTTTCCGTTCCTCGTTGAGAGAATGGGGAATTTCAAAATATTCCGCATGCCTGAACAGGTTTTCTCTGCAGGCATAATTCCAGTCCAGGGCAAACCGGACCTGCAGGCTGATCACCGCATCCCCGTACAGTTTCAGATGGGTATCTCTCCAGTAACCGAATCTGGGGTCTTTTCCTATATATTCCTTCCCGACATTAAAGCCGCCCACATATCCGATCTTCCCGTCAATCACCACAATCTTCCTGTGATTCCGGTAGTTTACGCGGAGGTTGATTCTTCCCAGCGTAGCCGGGAAAAAGGCCCCTACCTTGACCCCGCTTTTTTCCAGCTCTCTCCATCTTTTCTTCGGCATAAACCGTCCGCCCATGCCGTCATAAAGGATTCGCACTTCTACCCCTTCCCGTACCTTTTTCAGCAGGATCGGGATCAGAGAATCAAACACCTCGTCATTTTTTATAATATAATACTGAATATGGATAAACCGTTGAGCCCGCTCCATTTCCCGGCGCAGGTCCTCAAACTTTTCTTTTCCGTCCGTAAAGATCCTGATATGGTTATTCACCGTAAGCACTGCCCCTGAGGTTTCCAGATTGTAAATAACCAGATCCTTGTAGTCCCGTTCCAGAGGCTCTTCCAGCGTCATTGCGTGATTCTTGAGATAGTTTTCCTGGCTTCTGGCGGAAATTTTCAGTCTGTCCTCCACTTCCTTTACCCGGAACATCTTATTTTTATGAAAATCCTGACACAGGAGAAGGTAAAAGAAAAAGCCGAAAACCGGAACAAAATAAAGGGCCAGAAGCCACGACCATACCGCCTTCGGATCCCGCCGCTGAAAAAAAACGATCACCACAGACAGCACCAGATTGATGATAAGCAGATTGGACAGGAGCCAGTTCCAGGCCAACAGCAGCAGATCCAGCGTCTCCCTCATGTCCGTTCACCTCCATTTCCCAGTCGGATGCCTTCATCATATCATATGCACTGCCGGCACACAAGCCGCCTCTCCCGAGAAACACTATACCTTGAAACGGTATCCCACTCCCCATATGGTTTCAATATACTGGGGCTTCGCCGTATTGAACTCGATCTTCTCCCTGATCTTTTTAATATGCACAGTTACCGTAGCAATATCCCCTACAGACTCCATATCCCAGATTTTGCTGAACAGCTCCTCCTTGGTAAATACATGGTTGGGATTCTGCGCCAGAAACGCCAGCAGGTCAAATTCCTTTGTGGTAAAGTTCTTTTCTTCCCCGTTCACCCACACACGTCTGGCTGTCTTATCGATTTTCAGGCCGCGGATTTCGATCACATCATTGGCCGGAATCCCGCTTCCGATCAGGCGCTCGTATCTGGCCAGGTGAGCCTTTACCCTGGCAACCATCTCGCTGGGGCTGAACGGTTTGGTCATATAGTCGTCAGCCCCCAGGCCGAGTCCGCGGATCTTGTCTATATCTTCCTTTTTCGCGGACACCATAATAATCGGGGTATTTTTCACTTCCCGAACCTTTCTGCATATTTCAAAGCCATCTGTTCCCGGAAGCATCAGATCCAGGATCATCAGGTCGCAGTCCTCTTCCAGAGCTTTTTTCAGGCCTGTATCCCCGTCCCCCGCAATCTCCACTTCAAAACCGCTCAGCTCAAGATAGTCCTTCTCCAGCTCCGCGATGCTCTCTTCATCTTCTATGATCAAAATTCTGCTCATTCCTGTATGACCTCCTGATATTTTCTAAGAACAAAGTGGATCTCCGTTCCGGTTCCTTCCTTGCTGGTAGCCCATATTCTTCCGCCGTGGTCTTCAATGATCTTTCTCACAATGGAAAGACCGATTCCGCTTCCGCCCTTGGAAGAATTTCTGGATGCATCCGTACGGTAAAAACGATCAAAGATGTTCGGAAGATCCTTGGCTGCAATTCCTCTTCCGTTGTCTTCTATCCCCACCTGTATAAAATCACCCACATCCTGGATGCGGATGTTGATGATCCCTTTCTTTTTATCCATATATTTAATGGAATTTCCAATAATATTGTTGATCACCCGCTTCATCTGCTCCGCATCCGCAATGATTTCCACGTCCTTGTCCACGTAGTTGAAATATCCCAGCTCTATTCCTCTGGCTTCCATATCCAGTCCTACTTCCTCCACGCAGTCCCCGAAGTACTCCGCCACATTGATCTTGGAATAGGTATAGGGGATCTTGTTCGTATCGATCTTGGAATAAAAGGTCAGCTCATCGATCAGACGGTCCATATCATTGGCCTTGTTATAGATCGTCCGGATATACTTATCCAGTTTTTCCGGAGAAGAAGCCACTCCGTCCATAATTCCTTCCACATAGCCTTTGATGGCGGTGATCGGCGTTTTCAGATCATGGGAAATATTGCTGATCAGCTCTTTGCTCTCCTTGTCATACTGGATCTTTTCCTCCGCCGACTCTTTCAGTCGGATGCGCATTTCCTCAAAGTCCTGGCAGAGACGGCCGATCTCATCCTCATCCTCTACTTCCAGGGTAAAGTCCAGATTTCCGTCACGGATATTTTTCGTCGCCTGCTGCAGCTGCCCGAGAGGGCGCCATATGGAACGGTACACCCAGGTAGTCAGAGCCATTCCGGTGAAGCAGAGAATCAGAACTCCGGAAATCACCATCTCTCTGAGCATGGATTTCACCTCAGGGATGATCTCATCCACCTTGGAAACAAGGAACAGGCTTCCTTCCGTCCCGTCAGGGAACAGAAAATCCATCTGCTTGAGAAGATGCTGGCTGTCTCCATCCAGGTAAATGCCTCCCTCGATATCTGCCCCTCCATTGCCGTAGGGCGGAAGATTCCGATAGAACTCCTCCTCTTCCGTACTGGGATTCCCTTCGTAAATGATTTCGTCTCCCTTTCTTACAATAATATAGGCATACTTATCCATCATTCCCTGGTTCAGTCTGTCCAGGTAAGCCTTATCCTCAAATACTCCCGGAGCCTGTTCCATCTGCTCCCGGATCTCCTCTCTGCTCGATTCCGTAAGGCGGTTGAAAATCTGAGTGGAATTCGCTGACAATACTTCTATCTGATCTGTAAGACCATAGTTTTTTCTGATCTCGCTGGTCTGATAACTGCTCAGGCCCATAAATGCCATAAAGATCAGAAGCATCGGTACCACCGTTACCGTCAGGAATGCAACCGCTAATCTGGTTTTTAATTTCATCCTGTGTTCTCCCGTATCTATTCATGAAACAGCCCTTTTTCAGCTGTTTCCCGCTGTTTTTTCTGTTTCGATTATACCACAATTTCATATGCCTATTTATAAAAGTATTCTAAACTTTATGATTTCACAGAAAAAACACGGTTTCTTCACATTTGGGCAGTATACTCTGTTCATGAAAAGGAAATCCCTTTTCATATACACTTTTTCATTTCCGGCCGGCAGGAATCCCCATCCTGTCGGTTCTCCTTCAGTTTTTCTGCGGGGAACATTCTCTGCGGAAGAAAAGCCAGGGCAGGCGGTGTCCTGGCTTTTTTATTTTCCCTATAATCTGGTTGAAAAACCCGCATGATATGGCGTATAATAGATATACTTGGACGGTCTTTGCTTTTTCGTTTTCTGGCCGGCCCTGATTAAAAAATAAAGGAGAACTTGTCATGCGAATTTATGAGGTGAAAAATTACGAGGAATTAAGCCGTAAGGCTGCAAACATCATTGCCGCCCAAATCCTTATGAAGCCCGCCTGCGTGCTGGGATTGGCTACCGGTTCCACACCTGTAGGAGCTTACAAGGAATTAATCAAGAAATACGAGAACGGAGATCTGGACTTCTCTCAGGTTTCCTCTGTGAATCTGGATGAATATAAAGGACTTTCCGGCGACAATGATCAGAGCTACCGCTACTTTATGAACCACAATCTGTTCGATCATGTCAACATCGACAAGAGCCGCACCCATGTTCCCAACGGCCTGGAGCCCGATGCGGACAAGGCCTGCGCCGAATACAACGCTCTGATCCGTTCCATGGGCGGAATCGACCTTCAGCTTCTGGGCATCGGCGGAAACGGTCATATCGGCTTTAACGAGCCCTGCGAAGAATTCATCTGCGAGACCCACTGTGTATCCCTGGCTCAGAGCACCATCGAAGCCAATGCCAGATTCTTTGCTTCCATCGATGAAGTTCCGAAGTCTGCATACACCATGGGAATCGGAAACATCATGTCTGCAAAGCAGGTACTTCTGCTGGCTTCCGGCAAAGGCAAGGCACAGGCCGTTTATGATTCCTGCTTCGGACCGGTGACGCCTCATGTTCCCGCTTCCGTTCTTCAGCTTCACCAGGATGCGGTGATCATCGCCGACAGCGATGCTCTGTCCCTGGCAAAGGAAAAGGGAGTATTCTGATTTTACATAATCATCGGAGCCAACCGGCTTCCTAACGACAGTCATCCCCTGACTGGGGGATACAGCCCCGGCTGTATCCTGCTGTCAGGGGATTTTTCTGTCGCGGATGCTTCCCGGTATAACACAGCGCATATAGCCAGGCAATGGTATTTGGGAATACCTGATCACGCTCCATTTATGCTATGCTTTTTTATAGAAACAGAAAAAACGAAAAGGAGTGAATCTTATGAATCTTGCCAAATTTCCTCGCAGACGGTACACTGCCTACGACACGCCCATCGAGTTTCTTCCCAACTTCACCAAAGCCTTAGGAGGACCTAACATTTATATCAAACGTGATGATCTTCTGGAAGGAGCGGGAGGCGGAAACAAAACCAGAAAGCTGGAATTTTTAATGGCAGACGCTCTGGCTCAGGGTGCGGATACCATCCTTACCTGCGGAGCGGTTCAGTCCAATCACTGCCGTCTGACCCTTTCCGCTGCCATTAAAGAGGGCCTGAAGTGTCAGCTGATCCTGGAGGAACGAGTTGCGAACAGCTATAACAAAAACGCCAGCGGCAACAACTATCTGTTCCGCCTGCTGGGAGTAGAAGATATCCGCGTTGTTCCCGGCGGCAGCGACATGATGGCTGAGCTGGAAAAACTGGCTGAAGAGCTGCGCGCCAAAGGCCGCAGACCCTATATCGTTCCCGGCGGCGGTTCCAACAAGATCGGATCCCTCGGCTACGTGGCCTGCGCACAGGAAATTCTTTCCCAGACCTTTGATATGGGACTGAACATTGACCATATTGTATGCGCCAGCGGAAGCACCGGTACCCATGCCGGTCTGGTAGCCGGTATGAAGGGAGAAAATGCCAACATTCCCGTGACCGGAATCAGTGTCAACCGGAAAGAAGACGTGCAGAGAAAAGCTGTCTACAGCCTGGTGCAGGAACTGGCCGAAGAGCTTGACATTAAAACCCCCATATCCATGGACGATATCACCGTATTTGACGGCTATGTAGGACCCGGCTACTCTCTTCCCACCGATTCCATGGTAGAGGCAGTGCAGCTGCTGGCCCGCACGGAAGCCATCCTTCTGGATCCGGTCTACACAGGAAAAACCATGGCCGGACTGATCGACCTGATCCGTAAGGGCTATTTCAAAAAAGGAGAAAACGTACTGTTCATCCATACGGGCGGATGGCCGGCACTCTTTGCCTACACAGATGTTACTCTGGAAGAAAAGTAATTGATTTTCAAAGAAAAGAAGCGTTCCCGGGAGAAATTTCTCCGCAGAACGCTTCTTTTCTTTTTCTTTAAAAACAGGCTCCGGTCTGTCCGGAGCCCGTAATCATATCCCTATTATATGCAGGAACCATTTCTGTATTTTAATGCCTTTCCGCAGCAGGTCCCGTTAAACCGGTTGTTCTCCACCACGATATTTCCATTCAGACTAACCAGTTCAATTCCTTCATTGGGCTGAAAGCAGTTCCCGAATTCCGCGTGATCCGTTACATGCTGATAATCCAGAAGAACCAGGTCGGCATCATAGCCCGGGCGGATGATTCCTTTCCTTGTCAGTCCGTAGAACTCTGCAGGAATACCGGTGATTTTGCAGATTCCTTCTTCCAGAGTCAGAACCTTCCCGTCTCTGATGTACCGTCCCAGATAGCGTGGGAAGGTGCCGACTCCTCTCGGATGGGTCTGCTTTTTTTCACTTACTACCGAACCATCAGAACCCACCATGGAATACGGACAGAAAAGCGCATTCTGCAGATCTTCTTCACACATGACGAAATTAATGGTCTTCACATCTGCCGTCTCCATGTTGTCCGCAATCAGTTCAAAATATACATCAAACGGGTCTCTGCCCTGCAGATCCGCATATTCCTGTATGGTCTTCCCTTCAGCTGCCGGAGTATTGGGTGCACTCAGAATAAAAATATCCCCGAAACCGTTGCTGCCAATGGCATTTTCCCAGACCTCAGTCGGATGAGCAATCTGCTGTTTTACATATTCCTGCCATTCCTTCCGGCGAATCCGTTCTGCCAGCTGCTGTCCGCCTCCTTCCAGCAGGCTGGGGGGCAGGGTAACCGTCAGCGTGGTAGATCCTGCTCTGTAGGGATAGGAATCCCAGGTCACCGGCAGGTTTTCACTCCGTGCCCGGTCAATCCGTTCCCTTACTTTTTCGATCTGTCCCCAGTTGGGTTTTCCAATGCTTTTCAGATGCGAGATTACGGTACGCACCCCGGTTTCTTTCGTAACTCTCAGAGTTTCTTCCACTGAATCCAGAAGATGAGCTCCCTGATTGCGCATATGCGTGCAGTAAAATCCGTCATACTCCGCAACAATCCTGCAAAGTTCCCGGATCTCTTCCTCCGGGGCGAATACCCCGGGAGCATAGGCAATACCGGATGACATGCCGGCCGCCCCGGCTTCCATGGCTTCCCGAAGCAGTTCTTTCATCTGCTCCAGTTCCTTTTCTGTGGCCTTCCTGGCCTGAAACCCCATCACAGCGGCTCTGATTGCTCCGTGTCCCACCAGTGTGATCATATTGGTTCCCAGCTTCAGCCGGTCCATATAGCGAAACCATGCTTTCCCCGAAACAAATTCTCTTGGATTAAAATCATTTTCTTCAGTTCCAAATTTCAAAATAGCCTCGGAAAGATTACACTCTTCATAATTTTCTGCCGAAACGGGAAACAGCGTCTCCCCGCAACAGCCTGCGATTTCCGTAGTCACTCCCTGCTCCAGCTTATACTTATTAGACGGGTCAAAAAGAATGGTCAGATCGTTGTGACCGTGACTGTCAATGAATCCCGGCGTCAGATATTTCCCCGAACCGTCGATCACCGTCTCCGCTTCTCCGTCCGCTTCTCCCACCGCTGCAATGGTGGTTCCTGTAATCAGCACAGTTCCTCTGTAAGCCGGTTTTCCTGTTCCGTCTACGATATTAACATTTTTGATCTTGATATCATATTTCATTTTTCATTCCTCCTGGATTCTGAATAAGCAAAATGCCTGTATCCATACAGGCATTCTGCTGAGCAGGCGAAGCTCCCGGCTACTGCTGCTCTCCCTTCGTATAATATTCGTATACGATCTTTCCCACTTCATTCTGGAACCGGATCCCGTCAATATTTGCTTTCAGGTTCTTGGTCATGCACACAATCACAATATCTTTTCCGGAGGACGGAACCGTCATAATCCCCGCATCGCATTCCGCATGATAGATTTCCCCCGTTTTATGGCGGAAAATGACACGCTCTCCGTCTTCATCGGCCTTCATGGGAACCGGAAGTTTCGTATTATATCGCTGATTTTCCATCCAGTAAAGCGCCAGCTTCCGGTTTTTTTCATTCAGCTCCCCTGAGGTCATAAACCGCTCCATAATATCAGCCACATCATTGCCTGTGGACCAGTTATAGGTGCCGGCATTCATCTTCTTTGTCACTTTTGTATCTCTGCAGCCCAGACGGTCCATCTCCGCGTTGATGGCATCCATCGTCAGCGTATCAATGATCTTATTGGTGCAGTGATTGTCGCTGAGCACCACCATCAGCGCCAGCAGATCGCTGTAGGTCCACTCAAGTCCGGGATGCATCAGTTCCGTAATCCCCATGTTGACCACATTCGGATCTATATCAAGAGTAACCGGATCATCCAGTTTCAGTTCTCCTCTCTGCTCCTTCATAAAAAACAGCCAGAGAAACCACATTTTTATAATACTGGCTACATAAAACCGTTCATCTCCCCGGATGTCCGTTTTTTCCTGTGTCTGAAGGTCCTTTACCACAATGGTGGCATCGCCGTAAAATTCATCACATAATTTTTTCAATTTTTCCTGCAGCTGTTTCATAGATTCCTTCTCCATTCATCAAATCATCATATGAGCAAAGCCCGGACTGCCACATAGCCTATGGTCAGCGCCGCAATTACATACCCGTTTTTCAGCATGCTCTTCACATCCTCCGAATGCGCCAGACTCATAGGTGCGTAAATATCGCCTCCCGGGATCACAAAGGAAGTGATCTGGGATCCTACCAGCAGAATGATTCCCCAGACCTGAGCAGGGAAGTTAAGCATATCCACAGTCGGACGGAACATGGCTTCCATGATCTGCTCCTGAGCCACTGCCGCTCCTGAAATTCCAAAAACTCCGATCAGCGTGGAAGCCATGGAAAATACAAACGCTCCTGAAGACTGCGCAAGGGGAAGCATAAGGTTGGCAACCGCCTCAAAAGCCCCTGTCGCTCCTACAAACACTACCATACAGTCGCAGAGGACAAAGCAGATAAACAGGCGCATCATGCTGCTTGCTCCCTCTACCACATTTTCCACGTACTTCTGGGGCTCCATCTTCGCAGAAATTGCAACCGCCACTCCGGAGAAGATCTCTACAAACAGAGCAAATGCCGCACCCGATTTGTTGATCACTCCGTAAACCACGCAGGCTACGATCACACCGAGAAATACCAGCGTATGTCTCGTACTTTCCGGTGTAGGATGATACTGCGCTTTTGCGTCATATTCTTCAGCCGTATAAAAATTTTTCGGATCTTTTTCCGTCTGCTTCTGGATTCTCTGCACCATGATAAACGTAGAAAGCCAGATCAGTATGGAAACCGGCAGCGCCACATGCAGCAGATACGTTCCGTAAGACAGTCCGGACAGGGACATGGTCGTTATCGTAGGGGGAGTAAACGGCCCAAGGAACAGTCCCACTGCTGCTGCACCATGCATCAGCACTCCTACGGCATTCCTTGTAAATCCCAGAGATGCACAGACCGGTATGATGATCGGTGCCAGAATCGCCAGAACCCCGTTGGAAGTTCCCATGATCGTGGTCAGTCCGCCTGCAGCGATCATAATTGCGATCATGGCACGTTTCTGTGTTGTAATTCCTACCGTATTCAGAATAAAATGAACAAATGTCTGAGCTACTCCCGTTTTCGTCAGGATCTTTCCCAAACCGGCGCCCATAATAACGATAAACCCGATCATTCCAAGAAAAGATCCCAGTCCGGCAACAATGGCATTGGCAAAGGATGCCGGCGTCTGTTTGGTCATGACAGCTGCAACAACAGCCGACAGAAATGTAACTGAAACCAGATCAAGTCCCTTTACCCCCTTAAGAAGCAGCACAATATACAGCAGAAGCGGAATAAGGCCTAAAATTGGCGGAAGATCAAATATCATATGTGTTCCCTCCTTTGACTTTTCTTGTGGCTCAACGACAATATTCTGCAGCATATTGGAATAAAGCAACAAAAAAACCTTTTATTTATGTAAGCATTATAGCAGTTTTTTACGACGATTTACTATATCAGGTTCGCTATAGGCCTTATACGCGGCAGCATATAACAGCTCAGGCTTTTTCACCGATTCACAGAAAACAGTTCTTGTAATATAGTAAAGCCATACATGAACGGTTTAACCAAGGAGGTTCTTATGCTGCGACTGGAAACATTGCTGTATGTCATTGAAGTTGCCAAAGCCGGTTCCATTAATAAAGCTGCTGATAATCTTTATCTTTCCCAGCCCTATCTCAGCTCCTGTCTGAAAGATCTGGAAAGAGAGCTGGGAGTGGTTCTCTTCAACCGCTCCAGCAAGGGCGTCTCTCTGACAACCGCAGGGGAGATGTTTCTTTCCTACGTTTATGACATCGAGCACAGCCTGTCAAACATTTACCGTCTGAAGGAAAAATTCAGCACTCATAAGGCTGCTCTTCGGGTCGTCAGCATGTATTCCTTCACATTTCTGGACCTTTTTCACTGCTATAAGCAGATACACTCTGCAGACAGCTGTGAATTTTCCTACAGCGAAACCGGAAATTCCATGGTACCGGAAGAGGTCAAAAACGGAAACGCCGACCTGGGATTTTTTTATCTTGCTCCGCAGAATGAGTCTTCTACTCTGCAGATGCTCAAGAAATACGATCTGCTCTTTACCGAATTATGCCAGGAGCCCCTTTATGCCCTGGTGAGCACCAGAAATCCCCTGGCCCGGCAAAGCAGCGTTTCCCTGGAAGAGCTCTCCAATTTCTCTCTTCTGATCGAAAAGCAAAAGGAATCCATTGTGTTTCCATGCTATACCCAGCCGGATTCCCAGCTTTCCTACCATTTTTCCAAGTATCCTCTTTCCTTTGATAATAATCGCAGTTTAATGTATTTTTTAACAAAATCGGACAATTGTTTTTCCTTTGGCCAGCGCTGCCTGAATCTGTCCAATCCCTTCGTTTTATCCAATATGCTGACTTATATTCCGATTTCCAACGGCAGCCTTCCTCTGAAAGTCGGATTTTTAGAGAAAAATTCCGCCAGAAGCAAACTGCACACTGAATTTATCAAATATGTTCAGAACTTTTTTGAAAGCTACTGCAGGGATGAGTCATTCTCTTCTCTCTGATGCTGCATCCGTTCCCGAAAAAAAACGGTATGCCAAAGGGCCGATCATCTGTCTCACTTGATCGGCCCTTTCCGCATACCGCCAAAAAAACTATGTTTTTTCTCTTGATACGGTCAGCAGGTAATCTGCACTCCCGTCTCATATTTTCTGTCTTCAATAATCACTCTCACGTCATAGGTACCGGAAAGACCATTCTTGTTTATACTGGTCTTTGTATTTCTCTCATCCGACTCCAGGAATGTTCCGCAACACATGGCTTTGTGAGGAGCCGCCGCAGTGGAAATATAATACCGGTGGCATTCTCCTTCTTTTTCCAGAAGCAGCATCACCAGCTGTCCCTTTTCAAATCGGGAATACAGAGTAAAGCGATCCTCTTCATCCACGATTTTGGCTCCGCAGGAATCAGGAAGAAGCTCTCCGTGCTCCTCTGCCGGAATCTCCGTATCAAACTCTTTTGTCACTCCCATATGTCCCAGAAGACTTCCTTTTCCCATTTCCAGATTGACGCCGTCTATATAGAGTTTCATCTTTTCTGCCCGGTAATAGTTCCCTGCCGTATGAAGCTCCATCATTTTCTTATCGTCACAGATCTCCACAGTGATCGCTTCCAGTCTTCCGCCCATATGCATCTCCAGAGCTCCCAGAGATTCTGAAACCTCTCCGTCCTTATTGTAGGCGATTCCGCCGGAATGAACCATATAATGCCCCTCATTATAGTACTCTACATTACAGATGTAGGGAGAGAAGAACTCCGATCCCTGGTCCTGTCCGTACTGCCAGATCTGACGGATGGTCATATCCTTGGTGTTGATGCGGTAGCGCACACCTCTGGAAAAGTTTTCTCTGGCTTTTTTATAATGATCCTTATTTTTGGATGCCCAGTGGTGATTATCAAAGCACATCACATCTCCGTCCGGAGTGATCAGACAGGCGTGCTGCTCGTACTGCCACTGAAAGTTATTTCCCACCGGCTTAAAGAAATATCTGTCCACCCATTCCTGCGGCCATCCTTCCGGATCGCCGATGATCCAGTTCAGTTTTCCCGTCTCATAGTCCACATTTACAATACTGTCCATATGGCGGCCGGAAAAAGTGAGGGAACTGGTATTTTCATCATACCAGAGAGCATTATTGTGGAACCAGTCCCGTTCAGACCAGCTTCCGCTCTTGCCCATTCCGGGCTCCAGAAATTTCTTGTAATCCCAGGTCTTCAGAATCTCTCCGGTCTCCCTGTCAATCAGCACGCACATGTCTTCGACCGTTTCTGTGGTCAGATCCTGCGTCAGGCACAGAATATTTCCGTCTTTCTGCTCCACAGCATCATGATGGGAGCCTCCCGGCAGGCGATACTCATGATAGATCTTTCCGCACAGGCTGATCTCATACAGTCCGGACATATAGTAGGGCATCTTGATCAGACGGTTGGTTCCGATCAGCACATTGCCGTTTCTCAGTCTTTTCAGATCAAACACACAGGGAGTGGTCAGGCACCATCTGGCATCCCCTGCATAGTCAAAGGCCGCAAAAACTTCGTTTGCCGAAGGAGAAAGGAAAATGCAGTTGTCCTGCAGATATTCCGGCGTGGTATCCATGGAATATACGGGATTTTTTCCGTCAAAAACATCTGGTGTCTCGATCTCCAGCACCGTGACCGCTCCCCGGTATTCCCGGATCTCCACCCGGTTCCTGTATCCGGAATACAGACCCAGAACCGGAAGAATGTGCTCCTTTGCCCTGGGGAACGTGTGGGTAATATCTCCTTCCCTGGTTTTTCCCTTTACCGTCACTGTCACCGCAGTTTCCTTCTCCGTCCGGAACGCCACCACGGCAGACAGCGGATTGATCAGATACAGGTTCTCACAGATCAGAGGGTTCTCCAGAGTATACTCTCCCCCTCTGAATTTTTCCAGCATGGCGGCTTCCGCCTCCGCCTGCCTGGAAATCAGATGTTTTTCAAATACATATTCAGCTCCAGCCATATCCCATTCGCTCCTTTACTTTTTAGTGCTCATAGGCGCATCATAGCACAGGGAAAATCGGACTGACTTAGTCCAGGCTATGTCTTTCTGAATTCATTCCTCTGCCTCCGCTTCCAGCTCCAGGCCATGCCCGTCCAGAATCATAATGCCCTTCCGCCCCTTGTCGATCAATCCTCTTTTCTTCAGATCTGCCGCCATTTTGGAAACGGTGACAGGATGAACTCCCAGATATTTGGCGATCTCCACATAAGTAAACGCCTTTGGAACATACCTGATTTCCTCTGAATACATGCTGAAATCCAGCAGGCATTTGGCAAATCTTTTCCTGGCGCTGCTGCCCTGGCTTTCATGATATTTATGAACCAGATCCACATAATGACAGGTCACGATCTCCAGAACACAGCTCATAAATACCCGGTCCTCATCCAGCAGGCGGTTGAACGTTTTTTCATCGATCCGATAAAACACACAGTCGGTCTTCGTATCGATCCCGAAGGGCTCTGCGTCCCTGCTTCCTCCTCCGCGGAACCGGCGCATCAGCATAGGCGTAAATCCCAGGAGACGGTTTCTGGGAAAAAACAGAACCACCTTCTCCTCTCCTCCGTCTGTCAGCGAGGTAAGTCCCGCAATTCCCCTCTCCAGATAATAGACGTAAGAGTCTGACAGTTTCGGGCTGCACATGGCAGACTCCTTGGCTACTTCCACCCGTTCTCCATATCTGACAAAGTACTCCTTTATTTTATCCTTATTCACTTTTTCCAAAATTCCGCTGTTAGACATTTTTCTCCTCCGGTATCCTTCCCTGTTCCTGCAGTCCTGCCTGAAAGCAGAAACTGTTTGTACAATTTCCTGTAAAACATAGTCTAGGCTATGACGGCTTTTGTGTCAATCGCTTATGATTATTACATCATTTTCGTTTTAATTTTAACAATCTCACAAGGGGGAAAACTCAAATGGCGCAATCCAACAACAAAAAGGACCTGTATCTCGTCCATATGGCGATCGGTATCGGCATTATGATCCTGTTCCGTTTCCTGCCCTTAAATCTGCCCAACGTGACAGAAACCGGTATGGAAATCCTGGGCATCTTTATCGGAACCCTGTATCTGTGGAGTACCTCAGATCCTGTCTGGTCCAGCATACTGGCGATCTTCATGGTAGGAATTTCCGGTTATGCCGATATGAACACCGTACTGACCTCGACCTTCGGCACTCCGATTCTGGTACAGGTATTCTTCCTGCTTACCATCATCAACTGTCTGATTGAAAATAACCTGACCGAATACTGCGGACGTTTCTTCCTTACCAGAAAAATCTGCAGCGGACGTCCCTGGGTATTCACCTTCTTCATTATGCTGGGATGTATGCTCATGGGCGCTTTCATGGGCGGCTTTACACCTGTTTTCCTTTTCTGGCCTATCCTTTATGATATTTTCGATACAGTAGGCATGAAAAAGCAGGAAAAATACCCGACCCTTATGGTGATCCTGGTCATCATTGCCACTCTGCTGGGCTTCCCTGTACCTCCGTTCATGGGAAACGGCCTGGCCCTTATCAGCAACTACCAGACCGTAACCTCCAATATGGGACAGGAAGTAGTGATCAACAGCGCCGGATATCTGGCGGTAGGCCTGGCTCATGCAGTGATCTGCATCGTACTGATCATCCTGTTCTGCAAATTTGTGCTCCGTCCTGACACCAGCAAGTTAAAAGCCATCACGCCGGAGCTGCTGAACCGCAATCCGCTGCCTCCCATGACTCTGCGTCAGAAGCTTCTGGGTATTTCCTTCGCGGTATTTATCCTGATTCTGCTGATCCCCAGCGTGGCTCCCAAAACCGCAGTCGGTGCATACGTAAAAGCCAATACCTACGGAATTTCTCTGGGCTACACTTTCCTGCTCTGCGCCGTACGTATTGACAAAAAGCCTCTGCTGAACTTTGCTCAGACCATGAAGCGCTTCTCCTGGGGTACCTATTTCCTGATCGCCTCCGCGATCCTTCTGGGAAATGCCCTGACCAGCGACGTAACCGGTGTATCCCCGTTCCTGAACACGGTGCTGTCCCCTGTTTTCAACAAGGTTCCCACCTCCCTGTTCGCGGTGATCATCATGCTGTTTACCGTAGTGCTCACCAATGTCTGCAACAGCTTTGTAATCGGAATTCTGCTGCAGCCTGTTATCGCCACCTTCTGTCTGGCTACAGGAACCAATTCCATGCCTATTGTGGCTATGATGATCCTGTTCGTGCTTTCTTCCGCAGCCGTAACACCGGCGGCCTCACCCTTCGCCGCTCTGATGTTCGGCAACAAGGAATGGCTGAAACCTTCTCAGATTTACCGGTATTCTTTCATGTTCGTGATCATCGAACTGATCGTTGTACTGACCTGCAGCATGCCGCTGGCAAATCTTCTTTTGAAATAAATGAGCAGGCACTGCGCCGTCCGGTTTTTATGATCGGACGGCGTTTTTTTCCCCCGCGGCAGATTTGAGGCTATACCGGACGGCACAGAGAAACAGCGCGTTTCACAGCCAAATTTTCTATGACATGACACGAAAAAGGACCGCTGCACTGCAGCGGTCCTTCTCTGTTCTGCTTTTTTCTTACTCACCGAAAACAGCCTTGTAGTCTGCCTGGAACTTCTCGATTCCCTGATCGGTCAGCGGATGCTTGGTCATCTGTACCAGCACCTTGTAGGG
>CALWRQ010000055.1 GCA_944383965.1 uncultured Lachnospiraceae bacterium | reverse complement strand
TTTATCTCCTGAGATCCGGCACAGAAAAACTCTGTCTGCGCTGCCAGACACACAAAAAAGCAGATGCGGCTCTGCAAGCCGCATCTGCTTTTTTATTCTTCTTCCTTCAGAGGATAAACCTCTTTCTTATATACATATCTCAGGAAGCTGGCGCACATTGCCGTTGACACCAGTTCCGCCATGGGAAATGACCACCATACATATTCCAGATTACCGGAAAGAGAAAGCAGGTATGCCGCCGGAAGCAGCACTACCAGCTGTCTGACCAGAGACACCCATAAGCTTAAGAATCCATGAGAAAGTGCCTGGAACATGGAAGAGCTGACCACGTTAAAGCCTGCAAGGATAAAGCTTATGCTTATGATCTTCAATGCAGGCACGCCAATTCCCAGCATATGCTCCGAAGCATTAAAGATCATCAGAAGATTGGGGGCAAATATCTGAATTGCGCACAGGCCTACCAGCATGATGCCGACCGCATAGCAGATACTCAGCTTCACCGCTTTGATCAGACGATGCTTCTTTCTGGCGCCGTAGTTATACGCCACAATAGGAACCAGTCCGTTGTTCAGACCGAATACAGGCATGAACACAAAGCTCTGCAGCTTGAAATACACTCCGAATACTGCTGTTGCGGTTGTGGTAAAGGTAATCAGAATCTTGTTCATGCCAAAGGTCATCACCGAGCTGATCGCTGTCATAATGATGGACGGAATTCCCACCGCATAGATGCTTTTGATAATATGTCCGTCCGGGCGCATCTCCTTTACATGAATACGGATCTCTTTATTTTTCTTCACATTCAGCACCGCTCCCAGCACAAACGCTACGATCTGGCCGAACACGGTGGCTGCCGCGGCACCGGCCACTCCCATTTTCGGGAACCCGAACAGGCCGAAAATCAGAATCGGGTCAAAAATAATATTCAGAATCGCTCCCAATCCCTGAGTAAACATGGTATAAATACTTTTTCCTGTAGCCTGGAGCAGTCTCTCAAAGGTGATCTGTCCAAACAGTCCAAAAGAAAAGAGAGTGCAGATGGTCAGATATTCCGTACCGTACTCCACAATCTCCTCCACATCCGTCTGCGCCAGGAAGAAAGCCCGGGAAAACAGAAGTCCCAGCACTGCAAAGACCACGTAGCTGCAGAATGCGAGAAACAGCGCATTATTGGCTGTCTTGTCTGCCTTGTGGAAATTTTTCTCTCCCAGACTGCGGGACAGCAGGGCATTGATACCTACTCCTGTTCCCGTAGCCACGGCAATCATCAGATTCTGGGCCGGAAACGCCAGGGAAACGGCGGTCAGGGCATTTTCATTCAGCTGAGCCACGAACATACTGTCGACCACATTATACAGCGCCTGGACCAGCATGGAAATCATAATGGGCACCGACATGGAAAGCAGCAGCCGGTTAACCGGCATGGTGCCCATTTTGTTCTCTTGTTTTTCAATTACTTTTTCGCTCAAAATGTATACCTCCCTATTTTTCTGTGCCTGAAAAATTCCCCTTTTTTCAGGGCGATGTGACTATTATATATTCTGAGTCCTGGACTGTCAATTGATGGAAATGGCCGAAATCAAATGATATTTTAATAACAATCCGGCCGTCTGCATCGGACATTTCCCGGATAAACGGAAGGGCTGCACCGTGAGCCTTCTGCCTCTGAAATTTCCCCGAGCAAAGGCGGCTTCTACATCACCATCAGCAGAGTTCCGGCCGTGATCAGCACCGCTCCGGCTGCTGATTTGACTGTAAGCGGCTCCCTGAGGAACACTGCCGCCAGAATCAGCGTAATGACTACGCTCATCTTGTCCACAGGCACCACTTTGGATGCCTCTCCCAGCTGCAACGCTCTGTAGTAGCAGAGCCAGGATGCACCGGTGGCCAGACCGGACAGAATCAGAAACAGCCAGCTTTTTCTGCTGATGCCGGAAATCCCGGACTGTGCTCCTGTCAGAAATACCATTCCCCATGCCATCACCAGGACTACAGCTGTTCTCACAGCTGTGGCCAGATTGGAATTAACACCTTCTACCCCCACTTTTGCCAGGATAGAGGTAAACGCTGCAAATACCGATGAACCCAGCGCAAGAATCAGCCACATGATAAATCCCCCTTTCTCTTCTGTTTTTTCACTCCCTGATTTCCTTTTTCAGAAGCTTTTTGTAGGTCAGATCCATTCCGAACGCCCCCAGAGGTGCGGTGATCAGGATCGCAAGAACAGCAACAGAAAGAACCAGCTGTCCGCAGGGAAGCCCCATGGCCAGAGGTACGGATCCGATAGCGGCCTGTACCGTGGCTTTCGGCAGGTAGGCAATCATGCAGAACAGCCTCTCTTTCCGGTTAAGTGCTGTTCCTATCAGACAGAGCCATACTCCGAAGGACCGGAACAGCAGAGCTGCCAGGATCATCAGTACTGCAGCCGGACCGGCTTCCAGCGTATAGCGGATGTCCACTGCAGCCCCCACCAGCACAAACAGGATCACTTCTGCGGCGATCCACAGCTTTCCGAACTTTTCCGACAGCCGCTTTGATACAAAAGAAACGCTTTTGATCCTGATCACGCAGGCCATGCTCATCACCGCCAGCAGACCGGATACGGGCACGGTTCCTTCCAGCCAGGTTTCCACAGCCATAAGCAGGAACGATACCCCCAGCAGAATCACTACTTTCGTGCTGTTTCTTACGTAGTTTTTATGGGCATAGGCAGTTTCAAAAAACCAGCTCAGCCCCCAGCCCGCCGCAGCTCCCAGAGCAATCCCCAGAAGAATGGATACCGGAATATTCACAAAATCCATGACGCGGGCACTGCCTCCCTGCGCCATACCCACAAATGTAGAAAACAGTACAATCACAAAAATATCATCGCAGGAAGCGCCGGCCAGAATCAGCTGAGGAATGCTTTTTTCGGTTCCGTACTTCATCTCCATGAGCTGTACCATCCGGGGTACCACCACTGCAGGAGACACGGCCGCCAGCACGGCCCCCATTACTGCCGCCTCCACCCGGGTGACCCCCAGAATTCCCGGAGCCAGAAGAAAGAAGGCCAGCAGCTCACAGCTGGCAGGTACGCAGGACATCATCACCGCCGGACGTCCTACCTTTTTCAGATCGGCCAGATTCAGAGACAGCCCCGCCTTCAGAAGAATGATGATCAGAGCCATCTGCCTGAGTTCTGCGGAAGCAGAAAGAATCGACGGATCCAGCAGATCCAGTACATACGGTCCCAGCAGGATTCCCGTAAACAGCATTCCGATAATGCGGGGAAGCTTCAGTTTCTGACAGACTGCCGCCATGAGCAGGCCGGCAAGAAAGATAAATGCAAGTGACGTTAACATAATTGACCCTCCTGAAAATACTTTGATTGTTTTCCGGCTGAAGGAATCCCCGCGCAGGCTTCTGCCATAGAAAAAGCTGATGCCCTACCAGGATCCTGCGATCCGGATAGAAGTCATCAGCTGAAAAAGCGGTTCTGGTTTCCCATGGGAGAACTTCATTCCCAACGGGATTATATCGCCATCCCCTCCGTTTGTAAAGTATTTTCGTCTTCTCTTCCCTCCCCGGTAGACAAACAGACCCTGCTGCTGTAAAATAACAACTCATAAAGATCTGAAACAAAACTGTATCTTGGAGGAAAACGCTTTGAATCTGGAACGACTGGAGTATTTCGCCGCTGTAGCCGAACATCTGAACTTTACCCGGGCCGCCGACGTCTGTCATGTGGCACAGACTGCCATCAGCCGGCACATTGCTGCACTGGAAAGCGAAGTGGGATGCAAACTGTTTTACAGGACCAACCGTTCTGTGGAACTGACCCCTGCAGGAAAGGCTTTTCACGCAGAGATCGTCCCCATGCTGGAGCACTACCGCAGAGCCCTGGAAAATGCCCGTACCGCCTACAGCGGCCGTGCTTCCTCTCTTCGTCTGGGAATCGGTCCCTACGAAATGGGGGTGGTGTCCCAGCTGTTCCGGGAGTTCCACAGCCTGTTTCCCGATATCGGTCTGTCCGTCACACAGTATCCTTACAGTGAACTGATCCGAAAACTGGAGGAGGGGGCTGCTGATGTGATTTTTCCTCATCCGGACACTCCCCTTCCGGATGAGCGGAAGCATATCAGCGTACAGCATATGTTTTCTGCTTCTCCCGGACTTCTGCTCTGTGCAGAACGGGCAGCGGAATATTGTCCCGGCTGCCGCAGACAGTCCGACGGCCATTTTTCCGGACGTCCCGTGCAGAAAAAGGAACTTGACGGAAAAACGGTTTATCTTCTGGCCGAGGCATCCGGGCCTATGTCCCTGGAAAACGGAAGGAGCCAGCTTCTCCAGGCTGGCCTGAATCCGGCTTCCATAGAACCGGTAAACAGTCTGAATGGCCTGTTTCTTATGGTGAAAGCCGGCCTGGGAACTGCATTTGTCCCTTCTTTTCTGGAAACAGAGCTGCCGGAAGATCTGGTTCTCCTTCCTCAGAAGATCCTTCCTGCCCAGAATTACTGTTCCATGACTCTAAGCAGCAGTCCCAATCCGGCAGCAGAACTGTTCTCCCGAGGAATTCTTACATCAAAAACCGTTATGGAAGGAATCCGCAGACGCTATCTCCGTCATGCAGATTCCGGCTCTTCCTCTTCCCTGTCATGATTTTTGCAAATATGGTATACGGAAACCGGGATTTGTTGTATACTGAAAAGAAGGTATGCCGCCCTGCTGCAGCAGGCGGCATTTTATGAGGAACGGAGGAAACGTATGAAACCAATGATAATCGGAATTGCCGGGGGATCCGGATCAGGAAAATCCACCTTTACCAACCGGCTGAGAGACCGCTTCGGGGACCGTGTATCTGTACTTTACCATGACAATTACTATCGGGCCCACAATGACCTGCCTTTTGAGGAACGGAAAAAGCTGAATTATGATCATCCGGATGCTCTGGAAACAGAACTTCTGGTGGAACATTTAAAGCAGCTGAAAGCAGGACAGGCCATTGAATGCCCTACTTACAATTACAGTCTTCATAACCGTGCACCGGAGACTATCATTATCGAACCCCGGCCTGTGATTCTTCTGGAAGGGATCCTGGTCCTCTGTGACCGCCAGCTGAGAAACATGCTGGATATCAAGATCTATGTGGACGCGGACGCAGACGAGCGGATTCTGCGCCGTATCGTCAGAGATACCAAAGAAAGAGGAAGGGATCTGGAAAACATCATCAACCAGTATCTGGATACCGTAAAGCCCATGCACAACATTCATGTGGAACCTACGAAGATCTATGCGGACATCATTACCAACAGCGGCATGAATGATGTGGCCTACGATCTGGTCAGCAGCAAGATCCAGGCATTCCTGGAAGAGAGCGGAGTCCATTGATTCCTGCAGAAAAGATCTCAGCGTTCAAACGGCGCTGAGATCTTTTTTGTTCATCCGATCAGTGCTCCTCAAGCCATCTGACCGCGCAGTTTACATATACCTCTGTTCCTACAGGAAGAGCATTCTCATCGATCCGCATGGCCGGATGATGCATTCCATGCTCATAGCCATGGCCTTTATCTCCTGCCCCCAGCATAAGGAACACTGCCGGGACCTTCTCACATACCACTGTGAAATCCTCACAGCCCCCTTCATTCTCCACCTCCATCACATGTTCCTCCGGCAGGAATTCCTTCATGTAGCCGATGAACTCCTCCATCATTTCCTCATGATTTACCAGAGGAGGCATTCCGTACTGATATTCCACTTCCGCTTTTCCACGATACACGGCAGCAATTCCTTCCGCAATTTCCTTCACACGGCGTTTCAGATATGCCCGCTCCTCATGTCCTTCCGTCCGGATCGACACTTCCAGAACCGTGGTGCCGCCCACCGTATTGCAGGTAGTTCCTCCCGCAATCTTGCCTACCAGCACCACGCTGTCCTCTTTGCTGGGAATCTCTTTTGCCACCAGTTCCTCCAGTCCAAGCACGATTCTGGCTGCAATGGATATGGAATCAATTCCCAGATAGGGCTTTGACCCGTGAGCATCCTTTCCGGTTACCGTGATTTTCACCGCATCCCCTGATTTGTTCATGGTTCCGTGTATGCACCGTACCGTTCCCGCATAGGAATCCTCCATTCCGGCTGCCACATGCAGTCCGAAAGCCGCATCTACTCTGGGATTTTCCAGGATTCCCGCCTCCACCATGGCTGCCGCCCCGCCCAGCACCTCTTCTGCCGGCTGGAACATGAATTTCACTCTTCCCTTCAGTTCTTTTTCCATGGCCTTCAGCGCCTTTGCCGCTCCCAGAAGCATGGCCGTATGACAGTCATGGCCGCAGGAATGACAGTTTCCATCTGTGCAGGCAAAATCCAGACCGCTTTCTTCTTTCATGGGCAGAGCGTCCATATCGGCCCGAAGGAGAATGGTCTTTTCTCCTTCTCCCACCGTACAGGTAATACCCCCGCCCATTTCTTCCGGCTCATATCCGTACTCCTTCAGTTTAGCTGATACAAAAGCTCTGGTTTCCGGAAGATCGAAGGCGATTTCCGCCCGTTTATGAAGTTCTCTTCTATTCTTAATAATCTCTTTTTTCAGTTCCTCTGATACGTGAAACATCATAGTACAGTCCTTTCTTTTCTATCTATCTTCTCACATCTGTTCTGCGCTCAGAACAAAAACGGAATAATCATTCCTCCCAGAATTACGGAGGTCAGGCTGACAGACACCACTCCTGCCACCAGCATCTTCGGCAGCAGATAGTCCACAACCCTCTGCTCCTCTTCTTTTGTAAAACCTGCGTCTTTCGTAACACCCTGGGCAACCTCCATAGCAACCGCATAGGTAACAGGATACCCGAACAGACAGGCAACGCCTACCGCTACAGCCAAATAGGGATTCCACTTCAGCAGCCGTCCTGCCGCTGCGGACAAAGCAATCACTCCGGCAGCTCCGATCACCAGCAACCCCAGCACCGGGACCAGCAGCTCGCCGAAATCAGAAAATTTCATGGTCACAAAGCTGGATGCCACATAAGCATAGGTAGCCAGCATCAGAATTCCTTCCCCTCCTGCGGTTCTCAGACTTCCCTTTTCCACGATTCCAAGGGCTCCGGCTATGATACCGAATACCAGGAAAGTCACTCCTGTGCTGATTCCGGTCACATTGGTGCAGAGTTGCGCCAGAACAGCCACCACTCCCAGACGGGCAAAATGCATGGTACCGGAATTTGCCAGAGCTCCTGTAAGTCTGGGGAAGATCCTCAGATCGATCTCTTTTCCCCCTGTCTTCTCATCTCTTTTGTGCCCTCCGTCCTCAATAAATGCTTTCGCCGCCTTTCTCAGACAGAAGGATGCTACTGGCAGTCCGATGAGTACCTGAAGAGCGGTTACCGCCGCTGCAAATGATCCCAGATCCGGACGTCCCGCTTCCTGCGCCGCTTCAGAAATAAGCATGGTCACCGCCGCGCCTCCGGCAGTGGGCGGGATGGCCGTCAATGCTTTCTCCCGTCCGAAAACCGCCGTGCCGAAAGTAAGATCCAGCAGGATAATCCCTCCGATGCCTGCCAGCGAGATCACTACCGTCTTCCACTCTTTTCTCATATCGTTCAGGTTCATGAGAGAGCCTACATTTACCAGAATCAGCCCCATACCGAATGTGGGGATCATTCCGGACAGCCCGGACAGCTCCATCAGATCTCCCGGAAGCAGCTGAAGCGTGCCTCCGAACAGAAGAAGCAGTGCAATCGCTACCAGAATGGAAGATACCACTCCTTTTGTCTTTACCGCTACATAATCTCCTATTGCGTAAATCACCGCCACTGCAGTGAACGCCATGATCGGCAGCCATGTCATAACCCCTACCTCCATCTTCCCAAAACTGATGGTAGAAGTGTATCATCTCCTCTTTCAAATGTACAACATCAATCCTGCATGATATAATATCAAAAGTGTTATCCATGGAAAACAGGAGGAATCAGATATGTACCAATGGGAAGAACTGAAGAAGTTCGCAGACAGCTGTACCCGCTGTCCCCTCTGCCGGACCAGAAAGCATTCTGTGATGGGGCAGGGAAATCTGAAAGCCGGAATCATGTTTATTGCCGAAGCTCCCGGACGGAAAGAAGATGAACAGGGCGTTCCCTTCGTAGGACCGGCAGGGCAGATGTTTGACCGGCTGCTGAAGGAAGCAGGTCTGGAGCGGAACCAGGTCTATATCACCAATATCGTCAAATGCAACCCGCCTTTCAACAGAGATCCCAGCGAGGAGGAACAGTCTGCCTGCATTCCCTATCTGAAATATGAAACCCTGCTGATCCGTCCCAAGGTCATCGTATGTCTGGGCCGGATCGCTGCTCAGCGCATTATTTCTCCCGATTTCCGCATTACCCGGCAGCATGGTCTGTGGACTGAGCGAAAAGGCTACTGGCTTACCGCCGTTTTTCATCCGTCCGCCCTTCTGCGCGATCCATCCAAAACCGAAGGAGCCGTTCAGGACTTCCTGGCCGTGCGCCGGAAACTGGATGAGCTTTCCCTGTGACCTGGTCACATACGTTTCCGGATCTTTCCGTTATACTGTAGCCATAACAACAAGAAAATTTACTTTCAGAAAAGGAGTGTTTGATATGGCAGCAAAATTTACGACCGGCAATTTTGAGCAGGAGGTTCTTTCCTCTGATATTCCCGTAATGGTAGATTTCTGGGCATCCTGGTGCGGTCCGTGCCGCATGCTCGGTCCGGTGATCGATGAACTGGCAGCAGAAGCCGACGGCTACAAAGTAGGAAAAATCAACGTAGACGAAGAGCCGGAGCTGGCAGAGCGGTACGGAGTCATGACCATTCCCACTGTCATGGTCTTCCGAAACGGCCAGCCTGTAAAAAAATCCATCGGCGTCCAGCCCAAGAGCGCCCTTCTCCAGCTTTTAAAATAATCTTTTTACAGCTTCTCATACAGCTTCTTCCGGTCGGTCAGCCTCACTCCGCCCCGGAAGAGCTGTATTGCCCCCTCTCCCGCCAGTTTTTTCAATCCTCTGGTAACCACTTCCCTTGCACTTCCGATCGCCACTGCGATCTGTTCCTGAGTGAATTTCAGTTCATCGCTTTTCTGCTGTGCCGCCTCATCCAGAAGAAAGGTGACCAGTCTTTGTTCCAACGTGAGAAAAAGCAGCTGCTCCACCGCGTTTACTACGTCGGAAAACCGTTCTGTCGCCGATTTATATACAAAATTTTCCACATAGATATTTTCCTTCATCAGACCGGCAAATACTCCTGCCGGCACCATCTCCAGCACTCCTTCTGTTTCCGCCTGAATCTGCACCTCAAAAGATATGGCCGAGATCATACATGCCGCAGAAAGTACACAGGGCTCTCCTTCCCTGAGCCTGGACACCGTCGCCTCCCTTCCGTCATCAGAGCAGAGTGCCATACGGAATACTCCCCTTTTTACCAGCAGAACACCGGCGCACTCCGAATCTGCCGACCGCACTACCTGCCCCGCCCGATAAGCCACTTCTCTGGACCGGCTTTTCAGCCTGTCTTTCTGTTCTTCTGTCAGCTTCTCCCAAAATCCAAATGCCTCAAAACCGGTTTTTTCCATTTTCTGTCTCCTCTTTTCCGCATCTTCAACGGAAAAGCAGCGCGGCCGTAATCTCCGCGCTGCCTTCTTTTTTCATATCCTTTTTCCGACTCCGCCTCAGAAAGTCCCTTCCGGCAGATCCAGTGTGGTCGTCTCATATTTGGACAGAATCACACTCTGAATCATATCCCTGGTAGCAGAATTGATGGGATGAGCAATATCGCGGTACTCCCCATCCGCGGCCTTACGGCTGGGCATTGCAATAAACAGGCCCTTCTCACCCTCGATCACCTTAATATCATGGATCACAAATTCATTGTCCAGTGTAATGGACACAATCGCCTTCATCTTTCCTTCTTTTTCAATTCTTCTCACTCTTACGTCTGTAATCTGCATAAGTAAGCACCCCTTTTGTCATAATACTGTCTTTTTTACAACGTGTATCTTTCGTTTTTCTCAATGACGATCTTAATATTATCCGGCGTACCGATATGGGTCGTATTCGCACGGATCGTGTCACGGCTCTCTACGATGCAGTTCTCAATCACCGTATTGTCGCCGATATATACGTCATTCAGAATGATCGAGTTCTTAATCACGCAGTTATTACCGATATATGCTTTCCGGAACAGAACGGAATTCTCTACCGTGCCGTTGATGATACAGCCGCTGGATATGAGGCTGTTCTTTACCGCTGCTCCGGGATTGTATTTCGCCGGCGGATTGTCTCCAACCTTGGTATAGATATCCGGATACTGCTTGAAGAAAAAGTCGCGGACCTCCGGCTTCAGGAAATCCATATTGGTCTTATAGTAAGACTCTACGGAAGCAATATTGCTCCAGTAGGTATCCATCTTATACGCATAGATTCTCTTTAAGTTACGATAACGCACCAGCACGTCCCGTACGAAATCATACCGATCCTCTGCTGCACAGCGCTCAATCAGTTCGATGAGCTGACGGCGGCGGACCACATAGATGCCGCAGGAAATGGTATTGGAGCTTGCTACCATGGGCTTCTCCTCAAAATCTTCGATCCTGCCGTCATCGTTTACGCGGACCACTCCGAAGCGGGTGGCGTCCTCTCCTTCCTGAAGATCTTTGCAGACTACGGTGATATCTGCCTTCTTTTCAATATGATACTCCAGTACCTTACCGTAATCCAGCTTGTAGATTCCGTCTCCGGCAGCGATCACTACATAGGGTTCATGGCTGTTTTTCAGAAATGTGAGGTTCTGATACAGGGCATCCGCCGTTCCGCGGTACCAGTCGCTGCTCTCTGCCGTGATCGTGGGAGTGAATACATAAAGACCTCCCTGTTTTCTTCCGAAATCCCACCATTTGGAGGAGCTCAGATGCTCATTCAGGGAGCGGGAATTGTACTGGGTAAATACCGCTACACTCTGAATATGCGAGTTGGTCATATTGCTCAGGGCAAAGTCAATGCTTCTGTAGCTTCCTGCAATAGGCATAGCAGATATTGCCCTTTTATTTGATAATTCTCTCATTCTCTTGCTGTTTCCGCCTGCCAAAACAATACCGACTGCTCTCATTGTACTCCCCCTGCCTTTATAATGTAATCTCCGCTTGCCAACATTCCGTCTGTATAATCTTCAGGCTCCGTCACTCCGCTGATGGCCGTATTCCTGCCGATCTTCACCTCCGGCGGAATCACGCTGTGTTCACCGATGGTGACCAGTTCAAACTGATATACCTTGGGATCGTACTTGCTGGGAGCATACTCTCCCACGCCTACCATGGCTCCCTTGCCGATCTTTACGTCCTCAGCCACGATAGCCTTGTCCACTACGGCGCCTTCCTCTATTACGCTTCCTCTCATTACGATGGAATCTCTGACCACCGCTCCCGGCTGGATCACCACTCCGGCTCCGATCACAGAATTATAGACCTCGCCGTAAATATCCGATCCTTCGCCGATGATGCTTCTCTCAATCACTGCATTTTCGGATACATACTGGGGCGGAATCACATCTCCCTTGGTGTAGATCTTCCAGTATTCCTCATACAGATTAAACTCGGGAATAATGTCAATCAGTTCCATATTGGCTTCCCAGTAGGAGCCAAGAGTTCCCACATCTTTCCAATAGCCGTTGTACTCATAGGCAAAGATCCGGTCTCCTCTGCCGTGGCAGTATGGAATAATATGCTTTCCAAAGTCACAGCCAGGTTCGTCTTTCAGCGTGATCAGCGCTTCTCTGAGCACCTTCCAGTTGAATATGTAAATACCCATGGAAGCCAGATTGCTCCTGGGGTGAGCAGGCTTCTCTTCAAATTCCGTAATCCGATTGGTATCATCCGTGATCACAATACCAAAGCGGCTGGCCTCTTCAATGGGAACCGGCATAGCAGCGATGGTGACGTCGGCATTATTTGCCTTGTGATACTCCAGCATGACTTCATAGTCCATCTTATAGATGTGGTCGCCGGAAAGGATCAGAACATAATCCGGATTATAAGTTTCCATATACTCCAGGTTCTGATAAATCGCATTGGCCGTTCCTGTATACCAGTCACTGCCCTTGCTTCTCTCATAGGGCGGAAGAACCGTCACTCCTCCTACATTCCTGTCCAGATCCCACGGAATACCGATTCCGATATGGGTATTCAGACGAAGCGGCTGATACTGTGTGAGCACACCTACTGTGTCAACTCCGGAATTGATGCAGTTGCTGAGGGGGAAATCAATAATACGGTACTTTCCCCCAAAAGATACCGCAGGTTTTGCGACCTTTGATGTGAGAACACCAAGGCGACTTCCCTGACCTCCTGCCAGTAGCATGGCAATCATCTCTTTTTTAATCATTACGTTACCACCTCTTGCTGTGTATTTTTAGTTATAAGTGCATTATACCACACTTTTTAGAAATAGTGAACAATTACCATTATAAATTTTAGCCTTTTTTGTGCAATTTCCTACAGTTTTTGCGAAAGATTTACATTTTTTTAACTCTTTACCATATCTGGGGGACTTTACGGAAAGAATTACCACATATGGTGAACACCATATTCGGTACGTAATTCCTGCGAAATTTGGCGATGAATAAAATCTTTACAAAACCTTGAACAGCAGTTAAAAATACAGTATAATCACCAATAGATCATAAAATAGGAAGAAATAGAAGGAGATACGGTCATGAATCTGGTTACCATAAAGGAAATATACAAGAACCGTGAAAACTATCTGGACAAGGAGATCACCGTAGGCGGCTGGGTGCGCAGCATCCGCGATTCCAAGGCCTTCGGATTTATCGTTCTTAATGACGGCTCCTGTTTCGATACCCTTCAGATCGTTTACCATGACAATCTGGACAATTTTGCTGAAATCAACAAAGTAAACGTAGGAGCTGCCCTGATCGTAAAAGGTACTCTGGTAGCAACTCCCCAGGCAAAGCAGCCTTTTGAAATCCAGGCCTGTGAAGTGACGGTAGAAGGCCCCTCCAGCGCCGACTATCCGCTTCAGAAGAAGCGCCACACGTTTGAGTATCTGCGCACCATTTCCCATCTGCGCCCCAGGACCAATACCTTCCAGGCTGTATTTCGTGTGCGTTCCCTGATCGCTTATGCCATTCATCAGTATTTTCAGGAGCAGGGCTTTGTATACGTTCATACTCCTCTGATCACTGCCAGTGACTGCGAAGGTGCCGGAGAGATGTTCCAGGTTACTACCCTGGACCTGGCCAATCCGCCGAAAAATCCTGACGGAACCATTGATTACTCCAAGGATTTCTTTAATAAAGCCACCTACCTTACCGTAAGCGGCCAGCTGAATGTGGAAACCTATGCCATGGCATTCCGCAACGTATATACATTCGGTCCTACCTTCCGTGCGGAAAACTCCAATACCACCCGTCACGCAGCAGAATTCTGGATGATCGAGCCGGAGATGGCTTTCGCCGATCTTAATGACAATATGCGCGTGGCCGAAGGCATGCTGAAATACATCATTCGCTATGTGCTGGAACATGCGCCTGCAGAGATGGCTTTCTTTAACCAGTTTGTGGACAAGAACCTTCTGGAGCGGTTAAACGGCGTCCTTAACTCTGAATTCGGTCATGTAACCTACACGGAAGCTGTAAAGATCCTGGAAAAGAACAACGACAAATTTGATTACAAGGTATTCTGGGGCTGCGACCTTCAGACAGAGCATGAACGCTATCTGACTGAGGAGGTCTTCAAACGGCCTGTATTTGTTACCGACTATCCCAAGGAGATCAAGGCATTCTACATGAAGCAGAACAGCGACGGAAAGACCGTAGCTGCCATGGACTGCCTGGTTCCCGGAATCGGTGAGATCATCGGCGGAAGCGAACGTGAAAATGATTACGAGAAGCTCCTTACCCGTATGAATGAACTGGGTCTGAACGCTGAAGACTATAAGTTCTATCTGGACCTGCGCAAATACGGTTCTACCCGTCATGCCGGCTATGGCCTGGGCTTTGAGCGCTGTGTGATGTATCTGACCGGAATGGCAAACATCCGTGATGTGATCCCGTTCCCCAGAACCGTAAACAACTGCGAACTGTAATGATCTTAAGCGGGCTGCCTGAACGGCAGCCCGTTTCTTGAATCTGCCGGCTGTATATTCCGGCAGCGCAAGCGATATCCTGCCGGTCCGATCCGGCAGATCTGGGAGGTTTTCTATGAAATTTATCCATACGGCCGACATCCACTGGGGGATGAATCCGGACAGCGACAAACCCTGGAGCAGGGAGCGGGCTCAGGCCATCAAAGATACTTTCGCCCGCATTATTGCAGAGGCGAAAGAACGGGATGTGGACTGTATCTTCATTTCCGGAGACCTGTTTCACAGTCAGCCGCTGGTACGGGATTTAAAGGAAATCAACTATCTCTTCTCCACTATTCCGGCCATTCATGTATGCATCATCGCCGGCAATCATGACCGGGTGCGCAGAAGCTCTTCTCTGCTCAGCTTTTCCTGGTCGCCCAACGTAACCTTTTTCCTGGACGACCGGATCACTTCCGTTTATTTTGAGGATATCAATACAGAGGTGTTCGGATTCTCCTACCACACCACAGAAATTACGGAGGATCTGCTGGCAGGAGTTCATGCACCGGCCAATGGCCGGATTTCCATTCTGATGGCTCACGGCGGCGATTCCAAGCACCTCCCCTTTGACCGGGAGCGGCTGCTGAGTACCAGCTTCTCCTATATTGCTCTGGGTCATATACATAAACCGGAAATTTTTTCCGGAAACCGCATGGCCTATCCGGGATCTCCCGAGCCACTGGATAAGACGGAGTCCGGACAGCACGGCATGATCGTGGGAGATATCAACTATATGACCGGGAAGATCACATCCCTGGAATTTGTGCCTCTTTCCAGAACCCAATATATCTCTCTGGTCGTTCATGTAACTCCGGAGACCACCAACGGGGAACTGGCGAAGCGGATTGACGAAGAGATCACCAAACGGGGGCAGGAACACATTTACCGCTTCCGCATCCGCGGAATGCGGGATCCGGAAATGGAATTCAATCTGGATACTCTGTCTTATCGGTGGAAGATCTCTGAGATCACAGATGAATCTGAGCCTCAGTATGATTTCAGTGCTCTGTTCGCAGAACATCCCAGCGATATGATCGGCTTTTACATTCAGGCTCTCCAGAAAGAAAATGCCAGCCCCATCGAAAAAAAGGCTCTCTATTACGGCATCAATGCCCTGCTGCACACCACTGACGAAAGGAGCCAGTCATGAAGCTGCTTGACCTTCATATAAACGGTTTCGGAAAATTCCATAATAAATCCATGACCTTCCAGGACGGTCTGAACGTCGTTTACGGAAAAAACGAGGCGGGAAAGTCCACTCTTCATACCTTTATCCGGGGAATGCTGTTCGGAATTGAAAAAAGCCGGGGAAGAGCCTCAAAAAATGACCTGTATTCCAAGTACGAACCCTGGGAGGACAGTGCCAATTATCAGGGCAGACTCCGCTTTCAAAGCGGCGGATCCATTTACCGGATCGAAAGAAAATTTCAGAAAAACAATAAAGAGGTCCATGTGATCAACGAAACTCTCGGCAAGGAGATCTCACCGGACAAAAGCTTTTATGATCAGGTCCTGTGCGGACTTACGGAAACAGCTTATACCAATACCATCAGTATCGGTCAGCTCAAAAGTGCCACAGACGGCGCCATGGTATCCGAACTGAAAAACTACATTGCCAATCTCAATACTTCCGGCAGTATGGCCTTAAACATTACTCGGGCCGCCGCTTTTCTGAAAAAGCAGCGAAAAGATCTGGAAAACCAGATCGTGCCGGAAGCCGCCAGAAATTACACCACTCTCCTGGGGGAAATCCGTTCTCTGGAGCAGGAGATTTCTTCCCCTGAATTTGCCAATCAGCTCACTGCCTGCCGGGCCATGCAGAAAGACGTGACGGAACAGCTGGCCAGAAAGCGGGAAGAGCGGGAAACGCTGATCCAGAAGGTAGCCAAGGGCCGTCAGATCCTGTCCGGCAATCAGTTCTCCGGCGAAGATTCCATACAGGCCTATCGGGAGAATGCGGAGAAAGTATACGGAGAATATAAGTCTGCCAAAGCCGCGTCCGAAAACGGCTCACGTCGCGTTCTCACTGTTCTTTCTTTTCTGGCTGCCGGTATATCTGCGGCTGCCTCTGCCTGTGGTTTTGCAGGATTCCTGCCGGAAACCTCCATTCCTTCCGCTCAGCTGGCACTGGCATTGGCCGTCCCCGCTCCTGTATTTCTGCTTCTGGGCATGCTTCTGATCATGAGGAGCAAACGCTATCAGAAAGAGCTGGAGCTGAGTACCGGGCTGATCCGGGAAATTTTTTCCAGACATCTGGGCGACAGTTCGATTTCCGATCAGGCTATGGAGGCCTTGGGTCTTCGTATGGATGAATTTATCCGTCTGAATGCAGCTCTGCTGAAGTCCGAAGCTTCCATGAAAGAACAACAGGCAGAAATCGAAGACCTGGAAAAACGTTCCGTCTCCTGTACAGAAGAAATCGAAAAACAGCAGAGGCTTCAGTGGGAGCTGGAAAAGAAGCTGGAGCGGCTGGCATTCTGCCGGGACCAGGTAACCGCCCTGCAGCATGTAATCGACGAAAACGACCGTCTGCGGGATGAGATCACTGCCATTGATCTGGCCCTGGAAACCATGACAGAGGTCTCTACTTCGATCCGTGCTTCCTTCGGTCTTCTGCTGAATAAAACAGCTTCTGATCTGATCGCCGGGATTACGGGCGGCATCTACAGCAGTATGAGTGTGGATGAGAATCTCAATATCTTTATGAATACCAGAACAAAGCTGGTTCCCATTGAACAGGTTTCCAGCGGAACCATGGATCAGATCTACCTGGCGCTGCGTATGGCGGTTGCCCGGCTGATGCAGGGGGAAAACGAACCCCTTCCCCTGATCTTCGACGACAGCTTCGTGCAGTATGATGACGAACGGCTGCGAACAGCTCTGAGATGGATTTCAGACAGTTATGACGGGCAGAGCATTATCTTTACCTGTCATCGCCGGGAACTTCAGATTCTGGAAGATGAAAAGATTCCCTATCACCGGATCGATATGTAAGTTTTTCTATATGCAACAGCCCTGCAGAATGATTCTGCAGGGCTGTTGTTTTTAAGATCAATATTCGCCGTTTCTGTACTTCTCCAGAACCCGGTTGATTCTCTTGGTTGGGTTGAGCAGCTCGCTTAAAGAATCATCATGGTTCAGATTGTCGATGATCAGAGCGATATACTTACTCATATCCACGCTGGTATAGTAGGGCTTCGTCAGAAGCTCCGGTGTCTGATATACCAGATTGGTGGTAAAGATCCGGTCGATCAGACCGTTCTGATAATACTCGTCAAATTTGGCCAGACCGTTGGTGAAAAGACCGAACGTAGAGAAAATGAACACCTTTCTGGCCTTTCTTCTCTTCAGTTCCTTGGCTACATCCAGCATACTCTCTCCGGAAGAGATCATATCATCAATGATGACCACATCTTTCCCTTCAATATCCGTTCCCAGGAATTCATGTGCCACAATGGGGTTCCGTCCGTTGATGATCTGGGTATAGTCTCTTCTCTTATAGAACATACCCATATCCAGTCCCAGCACGTTGGCAAAGAAGATTGCTCTCTTCATTCCTCCCTCATCCGGGCTGATAACCATCATATGATCACTGTCGATCTGAAGATTCTTTTCTACCTTCAGAAGGCTCTTTATAAACTGATAAATAGGCTGGACCGTTTCAAATCCCTTTAAGGGAATGGCATTCTGCACTCTGGGGTCGTGAGCATCAAAGGTAATGATGTTCTCCACTCCCATGCTCACCAGCTCCTGAAGAGCCATGGCACAGTCCAGAGACTCTCT
>CALWRQ010000054.1 GCA_944383965.1 uncultured Lachnospiraceae bacterium | reverse complement strand
ACTGTGGATGGGAAAATGATCGATATTGCATTCTATGACGGAGCAAAGAGGACTCTGGCCATGGCAAAGGCCGCAGGAATCGATATAGACGGAATGGAAGGATAAAACAGCAGGAGGTAAGCGAGTATGGATAGAAAAGGATTTGAACTGAAAACATTTGGGATGCCCTGGTATCTGGCATGCGCCATTGCCCTTATTGCGATTTTCGGAGCGATGACAGGAGCACTGTCGGCTGATCTGGCAGGAAGCTTTGTACTGATGCTGTCGATCGGACTGATCTGTAATGAGATCGGTGAAAGAATTCCGTTCTGGAACAGTTATATCGGAGGAGGACTGGTACTTACTTTCCTGGTATCCGCGTTCCTGTTTACGTACAATATTATTCCGGAAAAGTATGCAGAAGGAATGACCATGATCATGGATGACGCGGATTTCCTGTCATTCTTCATCATTTTCCTGATCACCGGATCGATCCTTTCCCTTGACAGGAAACTTCTTCTTCGTTCCTTTGCAGGCTATATTCCTGCAATCTTCGGCGGACTGATCGGATCGGCTCTTTTTGGAATCATCGCCGGATTCCTGTTTGGAAAAAGCCCGGTTGACGTGGTGCTGCGTTATGTGCTTCCCGTTATGGGAGGAGGAAACGGAGCGGGAGCCGTGCCTCTGAGCCAGATTTTTGAAACGGTTACGGGAGAGCCGGCAGCGACCTATTATTCGTTTGCCATTACCATTCTGACCATTGCCAATATCTTTGCCATCCTGACGGCGGCAATACTGAATAAGATCGGCAATGTAAAGACCTCCTGGACAGGAGACGGTGCAACTCTGATCCGGAAGGGAGGAGACTTTGCCACAGAGGATAAAAAGGTCAGTGTTTCCATGAAGGATCTGGGAGCTGCATTTTTCCTGGCAATCGGCTTCTACGCTCTGGGCCGGCTGTTTGCAGTGACGATTCTTCCTACGATTTTCGGAACTCCCATTCATCAGTTTGCGTACATGATCATCTTTGTGGCAGTGGCAGCCGGTCTGGGAATCATTCCTGACAATATCCGGGCAGCAAGCAAAAAGCTTCAGTCCTTCTTTACCAACAACCTGATCCTGGTGATCATGGTGGGAGTCGGCGTGGACACCAATATTATTGAACTGGCAAAAGCCCTGACGTTAGGCAATGTGGTCATAGCTCTGGCGATTGTAATCGGTGCAATCATCGGCTCTGCACTGGTTGGATATGCGGTAGGATTCTATCCCATCGATTCTGCGATCACGGCAGGTCTGTGTATGGCAAACCGCGGAGGATCCGGAGACCTGGCAGTTCTGGGAGCATCCAAGAGAATGCCTCTCATGGCCTATGCTCAGCTTTCTTCCCGTCTCGGAGGAGGAATCGTACTGATCATTGCATCAGTGCTGTTCGGAGCTTTCCTGAAGTAAATGAAACAGAGTCGGCTGCATTCAGCCGAAACGCGAAAACGTATCCTGGCCGGAACGGTCAGGATACGTTTTTGTCCGGTCGGACGGATTGCTGCGGGGAACCGGTATGGCGGAAAAGGATGGAATATTTTTCGTTTCTTATTTACAAAGAGTTTTTCTTCCGCTATAGTGGAATCAGAGAAAAGTACGGAAGTACTGCCGTTCTGCAAAAGAGCGGAGCAGGAGGTGGAAGTATGATCAAAAGACTCTGTCCCGTCTGCGACGGGGAAATCAAGGTCGGTCATTTTTGTCCGGGCTGCCGCCAATGGATCCGGGAACCGAAAATGGTAAATGTGACTTATTATTTGAATGAACGTCATCCGAAAGGAGAGACCGACTGCCTGTACCACAATGGGCCGCAGGAGTTTCAGGCACCTCCCAAGCAGGCGGTGAAGAGAGCGGACCAGCTTCCGAAAAAGAGCCGTACAGAAAAAAACAAGCCGGGCCGGCGGCCGGCTGACAGGAACAAAAAAAAGAGCGGAAAGGGATATAAAGCGGTCTGGATTGTTCTGGCTGTGTATCTGATTATCATGTTTTTTGTTCCTTTGATGAGGCTGATTTTTTCCATGCTGGAGACCCTGTTCTTTTTTCTGTAGGAAAAGAGAATATGAAAAATTCTTTAATTCTTCATTTTTTGCAGAAATGGGTTTGACAACAAAGGAAAAGTTTGATAGCATAAAGTACTAACAACATTTCAACGTACGGCTGCGGTCCTGCAAAGGGCCGCATCTGTAACATATCAGGAAAGAGAGGAAAAATCTAATGGGTAAAATTATCGGTGATGGCATTACATTTGATGATGTGCTGCTGGTTCCTGCTTACTCTGAGGTGATTCCCAATCAGGTGGATGTGAGCACCCATCTGACCAAGAAGATCCGTCTGAATATCCCGCTGATGAGTGCAGGAATGGATACCGTTACAGAGCACAGGATGGCGATTGCGATGGCCAGACAGGGCGGTATCGGTATCATTCATAAGAATATGTCAATCGAGGCTCAGGCAGAGGAGGTTGACAAGGTAAAACGTTCTGAGAACGGCGTCATCACGGACCCATTTTATTTATCTCCGGAGCATACGCTGAAAGATGCGGATGAGCTGATGGGAAAATTCCGCATTTCCGGTGTTCCGATTACGGAAGGAAGAAAGCTGGTGGGAATCATCACCAACCGCGACCTGAAGTTTGAGGAGGATTTCAGCAAGAAGATCAAGGAGTGTATGACTTCCGAAAACCTGGTAACGGCGAAGGAAGGAATTACTCTGACGGAGGCAAAGAAGATCCTTGCAAAGGCCAGAGTGGAGAAGCTGCCTATTGTAGATGATGATTTCAATCTGAAGGGCCTGATCACCATCAAGGATATTGAAAAACAGATCAAGTATCCGCTGTCTGCAAAGGACGAGCAGGGAAGACTGCTCTGCGGAGCAGCCATCGGCATCACTGCCAATGTGCTGGACCGTGTGGAGGCTCTGATGAAGGCTCATGTGGATGTGGTAGTCCTGGATTCTGCCCATGGCCATTCCGCAAACGTGATCCGCTGTGTGAAGATGATCAAGGAAAAGTATCCGGAGCTGCAGGTCATTGCAGGAAACGTAGCGACAGCGGATGCAACCAGAGCCCTGATCGAAGCAGGAGCAGATGCGGTGAAGGTGGGAATCGGTCCGGGATCCATCTGTACCACCCGCGTAGTGGCAGGTATCGGCGTTCCTCAGATCACGGCAGTGATGGATTGCTATGAGGTAGCCAAGGAGTATGGTATTCCGATCATTGCAGATGGAGGAATCAAGTATTCCGGTGATGTGACAAAGGCGATTGCAGCCGGCGGCAGCGTATGTATGATGGGAAGCATGTTTGCAGGCTGTGATGAGAGCCCGGGAACCTTTGAGCTCTATCAGGGAAGAAAGTATAAAGTATATCGGGGAATGGGCTCCATTGCCGCTATGGAAAACGGCAGCAAGGACCGTTATTTCCAGAATGATGCGAAAAAGCTGGTTCCGGAAGGCGTGGAAGGCCGTGTTGCCTATAAAGGTCTTGTGGAAGATACGGTATTCCAGCTGTTAGGCGGACTGAGAGCCGGTATGGGCTACTGCGGAGCCAAGGATATCCTTACACTTCAGCAGACAGGAAGATTTATGAAGATCTCTGCAGCTTCTCTGAAAGAGAGCCATCCCCATGACATTCATATTACGAAGGAAGCTCCGAACTACAGCGTGGATCAGTAAACAGCTGTTTCAGGTTTGGAATAGAAGAGAAAGCGGTGTTCGGTCACGGATCAGTGACCGGACACCGCTTCTGTGCTTTCATGCCTTTGCGGAGATATGTTTTGGGGAGGATTCTCCGGAAGAGAGGGATCGGAATCTTTTTCCGACCGGACACGCATCCGTTCATAATAGAAAATGTACTGCTGCATGACGCCGGCGTACCCGGAGTACTGCCCGAAAAAATCCTGTATGATGGCCGGACAGAGACGGCTTTTGGCAAGAGACTTATACTTTCGCGGATGCCTGGGATAGTATTCCTTCATCAGGATTTTTTCAATCCAGGTATCGACGGGAAAGGCATCAATATGATGAAGGCCGAACAGGCAGATACAGTTGGCGACCTTTGCTCCGATCCCGAAAAAGCCGGTGAGATATTTCATGGCATCCTCATAGGAAAGTCCGGAAAGAAGATCAAGATCCAGCCGGCCGGACACCGCATCGGAACAGAGCTGTTTTATGTACTTGGCCCGGTATCCCAGCTTGAGTTCTTTCAGGTCTTCCAGAGAAGCCCGGTTCAGCTGTTCCGGTGTGGGAAAGGCATGAAAGCCGGGCTTTCCGGTAATGGGAGAACCGTAACGGCTGCTTAAAAGTTCTACGGCTTCCCGGATTTTCGGAATGGTTTTCTGCTGGGAGATCACAAAGGTAATGATCATTTCCCAGGGGTCCTGCCGCAGGATCCGGATCCCTTCTCCTGCAGCCGCAGCAGCAGTCAGGTAGGGGTCTTTGGGAGACACGGATGAAAGGATACGCCCGTAGTCCGTTCCACAGTCAAAATATTCTTCCCAGCAGGGAAGAGCTTCCGGCGGACAGTCGAAGAAAAAGCGGTTTTTCTCCTGCCGCAGGATCAGAACGTTTCCGCGGCTGACGACAGAGTAGCAGTCCGGCGAAAGCTCTGTCATCCGGAAGCACTGGCCGGATGCAGCGATCTGGCGCAGATTGAAATGAGAATAGTGTTTTACAATCATAGCTGTTGATATACCGAGCGGACAGGCCCCGGTCAGCGGGAAGCCTGAGAGCCGCTCTTTTCTCTGTGAGGAAGTCTGGTGCGGAGAAATCGCTTTTTCACCTCGTTCCAGTGGAAAGGGATCAGAGGATAGATATAGCTTTTTCCCGCGATGGTACGGTTGAATATAATGGAGCATGCTGCCAGGAGCAGGCCTGCTCCGAAGCCCCAGAAATTGAAGAGAGCGGTGAGGATCAGAGTAATGACTCTCATGAATTTCAGGGCATATCCCAGCTCATAGCTGGCCTGAGAGTAGTTCGCAACAGTTACGAAAGCCATATACAGCATGGTTTCACTGTTGAACCAGCCGGATTTTACGGAATATTCGCCCAGTACGATTCCGGCGATGACGCTCAGAGGGGTAGTAAGCATGCTGGGAGTATTTACCGCCGCCAGTCTCAGACCGTCGATGGCAAATTCCAGGATCAGCAGCTGCCAGATGAGAGGGACATAGTAGGGATCGGACAGACGGATAAATTCCAGCCAGGGAGGAATGATTTCCGGATTCTGCATGAGCAGGAGCCATATGGGAGTCAGAAGCAGGGTCAGCAGAGAGATCACCATGCGGGACAGCCGCAGATAGGTTCCTGTAATCGGAGGGAAATAGTAATCATCCGCCTCTTCGATAATATCAAATACGGAAGATGGAAGGATCATAGCGGACGGGGAATTGTCCACCAGAATCACAATATTCCCTTCCAGCACGGAAGCTGCTGCCGTGTCGGGCCGTTCGGAAAAACGGAATTTGGGGAACGGATTATACCATTTATGGGGATAGATGCATTCAGCCAGGCTTTCCTGATTCATGGTCAGAGCATCTACCTGAAGCTTCTGAATCCGGCTTTTGATGGTGCCAAGAAGCTGTTCATCCACCCGGCCTTCCATATAGCAGATGGCAATATCCGTGTGGGAGCTTTCGCCGGCAGTGAGGATTTCCATGGCCAGTTTCGGATCTCGGATCCTGCGCCGGATCAGGGCGGTATTGAAGATCAGAGTTTCCACAAAGCCGTCCCGGGAACCGCGGAGGACTTTATCCTTATCCGGTTCGCTCACATTTCTTGCGGGATAGGTGCGGCAGTCGACAGCAAGGCATTCACTGTATCCGTCGATCAGAAGACAGGACATACCGGAAAGCAGCTGTACGACCATGGAGTCGATCTGGGGAGTGACTTCTGCCTCTCCGTAAGGAAGATACTTTTCGGAAAAACCGGCGGCATCTTTGGGCATATCTGCCGGCTGTATGGAAGAAAATATCTGCAGGAGCTTTAAAAGCACCTCATCTTTGGTAAGACCGTCTACAAAATAGAGACAGGCAGACCGGCCGCCTACGGTAACGGACCGGCAGACCACATCAAAATTCCGGTCTGCTTTCAAAATGGCCTGAAGACAGGCGGTATTTTCCGTCAGATTTTGAGAAAACTGCATGATACAGGCTCCTTTTCATGAATTAGATCAGATCTTTGAAGTCAGTATGCGCAGTTTTCGGAAAAATATGAGGAACGTTCTGCTCAATCAAGCCCAAGGAGAGAACGGATCACTTCTCCTGCAATCATCAGTCCCGCAGCAGGAGGAACGAAGGAGATGCTTCCGGGAACCGGCCGGCCGCCTTTGGTCTCATCGACTGCAGCAGCAGGCTTTCTGGGTGTTTCCCTGGAATAGAGGACTTTCAGGCCGGGCAGCTTTCTGGCTTTGCATTCCCTGCGCATGATCCGGCATAAGGGGCAGACGGAGGTAGAATAGATATCAGCAATTTCAAACAGCTCCGGATGGAGCTTGTTTCCGGTCCCCATGGAAGAAATCAGGGGAATGGAATGAAGATGGCAGTACTGGGCAATGGCCAGCTTTGCGGAAACCGTATCCACAGCGTCAATGACAAAATCCAGAGGGAGAAAATGACCGGGAATATGTTCCATCAGCCCGTCAAAGTTCTCCGGAAGGACAAACTGGTCAATGGTGCAGACTTCTATGGAAGGATGGATCCTCCGGATAATTTCTTTCATCACATCCGTTTTCGGAAGCCCTATCGTGTCCTGATAGGCAACAGCCTGGCGATTGATATTGCTTGCAGAGACCGTGTCGCTGTCCACAAGGATCAGCCGCCCTACTCCGCAGCGAGCCAGAGCTTCAATGCAGTGGGATCCCACTCCGCCCACACCGAATACCATGACGGAGCAGCCGGCCAGCCGGTTCAGACCTTCTTCCCCTATGAGAATGCCGGTTCTGGAAAATTCTTCTGTCATTGATGTTCCTCCTCATACCGGCCATCAGCCTGGGCATTTCTGAAATCATCTACCAGATCCTGAAGCGTGATATGATCCACTACGCTGCTGATGGCGTCATTCAGACGTTCCCATACATGGATGGTGGCGCAGTAACCGGACCGTCCGCAGCTGTTCATTCCGCTTTCCACGCAGTCTACAGGACAGAGATTTCCCTCTGTAAGCCGGAGAATCATCCCTACGGTGTATTCCGAGGGCTGACGGGACAGATAGTAGCCTCCCTGGGCGCCTCTTACGCTTTTTACATAACCGGCCCGGTTCAGGAGCGTTACAATCTGCTCCAGATACTTTTCAGAAATCTGCTGGCGGGCGGCCACATCCTTGATTTTCGTGCATTCATCGGGATGGAGGGCAAAATCCAGCATCATCCGCAGGGCATAGCGCCCCTTTGTGGAAATTTTCATAAGGGATTCCTCCTTTTGTCGGTTTGAATTATTCCTTATCGGATTAGTATGATATCGTATTTTACAAAAAATTCTTCCTTTTGTAAAGAGACTGCCGAAGGAGAGAAGAACTGAAAATAAAGAACTTTGCCAAACGAAAAGGGAGTGCTATAATAAAAATACTGCAAAAGATGGAGAGGGGAGAGATTTGCTTGAAAGAGAAAAAAAGAGGAGAAGAGGGTACAAAGGGTGTGCTGATGACGGAAGGAGTGATCTGGAAACAGATCCTTGCGTTTTCTCTTCCGCTGCTGGTGGGAAATCTTTTCCAGCAGCTGTACAACACAGTAGACTCCATTGTGGTTGGAAACTATGTGAGCAGTCAGGCGCTGGCTGCGGTTGGAACCAGCAATTCGCTGATCAACCTGATCATCGGGATGTTTCTGGGGATATCCGTGGGAGCAGGAGTGATCATTTCTCAGTACTACGGTGCGGGGAATAATCAGAAGCTTCATTGGGCAGTCCATACCTGCATTGCCCTGAGTCTGATCGGCGGCGTGGGCATGATCGTGCTGGGCGTGGCGCTTTCCCCCAGGATTCTGATCTGGATGAAGACGCCGGAGGATGTGCTGGAGGATTCCGTCACCTATCTGCGGATCTTCTTCTGCGGGTCCCTGTTCAATATCGTATATAATATGGGGGCAGGAATTCTGAGGGCTGTAGGAGATTCCAAACGCCCTCTGTATTATCTGATCGCGTCATCTCTGACGAATATTGTCCTGGACCTGGTATTCGTTCTTGTTTTTCACTGGAATATCGCGGGGGTGGCCTATGCGACTATCGCCTCTCAGGGGGTGTCGGCGGTTCTGGTGCTTACTGCGCTGATGCGGACGAAGGAACCGTACCGCCTGGAACTGTCCAAACTGCGGATTGACAGAAGGATGATGAAGAGGATCCTGGCCATCGGAATTCCCAGCGGGATCCAGCAGTCCATTATTTCTCTGTCCAATGTGATTGTTCAGGCCAACATCAATGTATATGGATCGGCTGCTATGGCAGGATTCGGCGCTTATTCCAAGGTGGAGGGATTCGTGATGCTGCCGCTGCAGACGACCTGCATGGCCGCTACCACGTTTACGGGGCAGAATATGGGAGCGAAAAAATACAGCAGGGTAAAGAAAGGAATTTTCCAGGGAATCGTGATGAGCGCTGTGTATACGGCTGCGGTGTCCGCCCTTCTTTTCCTGTTTGGAAAAAATGTACTGCAGATATTCAGCTCAGATCAGGAAGTGATCTCCTACGGGCAGGAAGTGATTTCCATTATTGTTCCCTTTTATCTGACCATGACGGTACATCAGATCGTTATGGGAACCTTAAGGGGAGCGGGAAGAACCTTTTCCACCATGCTGATCGCCGTGGGAAATATGTGTGTGCTGAGAATGATTTACATTCATTTCCTGGTGCCTCTGTCTCCCAGCTTTCATGCTGTGGTGATGTGCTATCCGATTACCTGGATCACTACCATGACCATGGATCTGCTGTACTGCTGGAAAGCCAGATGGCTTCCGAGAGAAGAAAAGTAAAAATACGGCATAATTAATGATAGAATTCGGAGGAATTTATGAGAGACGGATTTGTAAAAGTGGGAGCGGCGACTCCCGGAGTAAGAGTGGCGGATGCTGCCTATAACCGGATGGAAATGGAGAAGATCATAGAAGAGGCGGAGAAGAGGGGGGTAAAGATCCTGGTGTTTCCGGAACTGTCTCTGACGGCCTATACGTGCGGAGATCTGTTCGGACAGAGGCTTCTCCTGGACCGGGCAAAGGAGGAACTAAAAAAGCTGGCGTCAGCCGCAGCGGGAAAAGATATGCTGATCTTTGCAGGACTTCCCTGGCCGCAGGACGGAAAACTCTACAATGTGGCTGCTGCCGTCAAGGGAGGAAAGGTGCTGGGGCTGGTTCCCAAACTTCATCTGCCCAATTACGGAGAATTTTATGAAGCAAGGAATTTTGAACCGGGCTGGGAAGAGGTCCGGGACGTGGAATGGGAAGGGGAAAAGATCCCTATGGGAAGCCGTCTGCTGTTCTGCTGCAGAGAACTCCCGGAACTGAAAGTGGCGGCGGAGATCTGCGAGGATCTCTGGGTGGCATGCCCGCCCAGCACGGCCCATGCCATGGCAGGAGCCACAGTAATTGTGAACTGCTCAGCCAGTGATGAGACTACAGGAAAAAGTGATTACAGACGCAGTCTGGTCAGCGGACAGTCCGCCCGTCTGGTCTGCGCGTATGTATATGCCAACGCAGGGGACGGAGAATCCAGTCAGGACCTGGTATTCGGCGGCCATGACCTGATTGCGGAAAACGGAAGAATTCTGGCGGAGTCTCCCAGGTTCCGGACCGGTCTGTGGACAGCGGATGTGGATGTGGAACGGATAGACGGGGAGCGAAGGAGAATGAGCACCTTCCGCACAGGGGATGGAATGAACTGGAGGAAGGTAGAGTTTTCACTGAATATGGAAGAGACCCGGCTGGAAAGAAATGTGGATCCGGCGCCGTTCGTGCCCGGCAATCCGGCTGACCGGGAGAGAAGGTGCGAAGAGATCTTGTCCATCCAGGCTGCGGGCTTAAAGAAGCGTCTGGAGCATACCCATTGCCGGGATGCGGTAGTCGGCATATCCGGAGGACTGGATTCCACGCTGGCTCTTCTGGTGACAGCCAGAGCATTTGATATGCTGGGGATTCCAAGAGAAAGGATCCACGCGGTGACCATGCCCTGCTTCGGAACAACGGACCGGACCTATCAGAATGCCTGTCTGATGACCAGAAAGCTGGGAGCGAGCCTGAGCGAAGTGGATATCCGGGAAGCAGTGACGCTCCATTTCCGCGATATCGGACATGATATGGGAGTTCACGATGTGACTTACGAAAATTCTCAGGCCCGGGAGAGAACCCAGGTGCTGATGGATATTGCCAACCAGGTAAACGGTATGGTGATCGGAACGGGAGATATGTCAGAGCTGGCTCTGGGATGGGCCACCTACAACGGCGACCATATGTCCATGTACGGAGTCAATGCATCGGTTCCCAAAACCCTGGTGCGTCATCTGGTCCGCTACTATGCGGATACCTGCGGGGAAGAAGAACTGAAGGCTGTGCTCCTGGACGTTTTGGATACTCCGGTGAGTCCGGAACTCCTTCCTCCGGAGGACGGGGTGATCTCTCAGAAAACAGAGGATCTGGTGGGCCCCTATGAGCTTCACGATTTCTTCCTGTATCAGATTCTGCGCTGCGGAAGCCGCCCATCCAAAATTTTCCGGCTGGCGCAGCTGGCATTTGAGGGAGAGTATGACCGGGACGTGATCCTGAAATGGCTGAAAGTATTTTACCGCCGCTTTTTTGCCCAGCAGTTCAAACGATCCTGCCTGCCGGACGGACCGAAGGTGGGATCGGTGGCAGTGTCTCCCAGAGGAGATCTGCGCATGCCCAGTGACGGAGCCGCCGCAATCTGGCTGGAGGAAGTGGAGGCGCTGTCATGATTACCAGTACATCCAACAGTCAGGTCCGGCAGGCTGCCGCTCTGGCGAAAAAAGCCCGGGAGAGAAAAAAAACCGGTTTATTTCTGGCAGAAGGCAGAAAGATGTGCGAAGAGGCCCCGGAAAGCTGGCTTGAAAAAGTATATATGACAGAGCGGTACCTGGAAGAACACGGAGAACCGAAAAAAGGGGTCCCCTGTGAGATCGTGACGGAAGAGGTGATGCGGGCCATGGCGGATACCCAGACGCCTCAGGGAGTTCTGGCTCTGGTGCGTCAGCCGGAGTGGGACCTTTCCGATGTATGGAAAGGAGAGAATCCGCATATTATCCTGTTGGAGACCCTTCAGGATCCGGGAAATCTGGGAACTATTCTCCGGGCGGGAGAAGGCGCCGGCATTACAGGCGTGATCATGAACCGGGAAACGGCGGATGTGTTCAATCCGAAGGTAATCCGGTCCACCATGGGATCCATTTACCGGGTTCCCTTTGTCTATACGGATTGCCTGGAGGATGCGGCAAGAGAAGCAAAAGCCAGGGGAATCCGCCTGTATGCGGCTCATCTGAAAGGAGAACGTTCCTATGACCAGGAGGATTACCGGTCCGGATGCGGCTTCCTGATCGGGAATGAGGCCAGAGGACTGACGGAAGCGGCTGCCTCTCTGGCAGACTGCTATATCAAGATTCCCATGCTGGGACAGGTGGAATCTCTGAACGCTGCGGTAGCGGCGTCGGTACTCATGTATGAAACTGCGAGACAGCGACGGAACTGAATTCGGAACAGGCTGACATTAAAAGAACTTTTCTTACAATTTCTTACAAATTCAGAGAAATAATTGTAAATGATCTGAAAATATGGTAGGATATGAGCAGCTAGCGAAGAGAGGAGGAGAAGAAATGGCTGCGGTGTATTGGCTGATTGCGTTTGTAGTGCTGGTCGGAATTGAAGCGGCTACAATGGCCCTTACCACCATCTGGTTTGCAGGAGGTGCGATAGCTGCTTTTATAGCTGCTCTGACCGGAGCCGGAGTTGAGGTTCAGCTGGTGATATTTGCTGCTGCCTCGTTCATTCTTTTACTGTTTACCAGACCGCTTGCTGCCCGCCTGCTGAAACCCGGAGAAAGACGCAGCAGGACCAATGTGGACAGCCTGATGGGGAAATATGCCAAAGTGACGGAGACCGTGGATAATGATCTGGGAACAGGAGCTGCGGTGGTCGGAGGCCAGGAGTGGACTGCCAGAGCTTTTGACGGGGAAAGCCGTTTCCTGCCGGGAGAGCAGGTAGAGATCCGGGCAGTGGAGGGCGTAAAACTGATGGTAAGCAGAATTCAAAAATAAAACTGATGGATTTAGGAGGAAATGAAATGGGTGGAATCATAACTACGATATTGCTGACAATACTTTTGGTGATCCTGCTGATCATTCTGGCATCCTGCATCAGGATCGTTCCCCAGGCCCATGCGGTAGTTGTGGAGCGGCTGGGAGCCTACCAGGGCACATGGTCGGAGGGCCTGCATTTTAAAATGCCGTTTATCGACCGTATCGTGAGAAGAATGACTTTGAAGGAACAGGTGGTGGATTTTGACCCTCAGCCGGTGATTACCAAGGACAACGTTACCATGCGGATCGATACGGTGGTGTTTTTCCAGATCACAGATCCCAGGCTTTATACCTATGGGGTGGAGAATCCCATTATGGCAATTGAAAATCTGACCGCTACCACTTTAAGAAACATTATCGGAGACCTGGAGCTGGATCAGACCCTCACCTCCAGAGAAACGATCAATACTACCATGAGAGCTTCCCTGGATGCGGCTACGGATCCATGGGGAATCAAGGTAAACCGGGTGGAACTGAAAAACATCATTCCTCCGGCGGCCATTCAGGATGCCATGGAGAAACAGATGAAGGCAGAACGGGAACGGCGAGAGGCGATTCTGAGAGCAGAGGGAGAAAAGAAATCCACTATTCTTGTGGCGGAAGGAAAGAAGGAATCAGCCATTCTGGATGCAGAAGCTGATAAGCAGGCCGCTATCCTTCATGCGGAAGCAGAAAAGGAAAAGAGGATCAAGGAAGCGGAAGGACAGGCTGAGGCGATCCTGAAGGTGCAGCAGGCCAATGCGGAAGGACTGAGAATGCTGAAGGAGGCCGGAGCCGATCAGGCAGTGCTTACGCTGAAAGCCCTGGAGGCGTTTGGAAAGGCTGCGGATGGCCGGGCCACAAAAATCATTATTCCGTCGGAAATCCAGGGTGTGGCCGGACTGGTAAAATCCCTTACGGAAGTGGCGAAAGAGGATTCTGCAAAAGAGTGATCATAAAAGATTCAGAAAAAAAGAGTCTGCAGAGGCGGACTCTTTTTTCCGATTTTTCCGATAAGAAACGGCGCAGGACAGGGAGGTCTGATATGGAAAGAAAACTGGACATTTCAAAAGAATACGGCATCGTGCTGGAGGGAGGAGGAGCCAGGGGAGCCTATCAGATCGGGGCCTGGAAAGCACTTCGGGAAGAAGGAGTCCGGATCCGCGGCGTGGCAGGCTCTTCGGTCGGTGCTCTGAACGGAGCACTGATCTGCATGGATGATCTGGAACTGGCAGAAAACATATGGGGAAAGATTTCCTATTCTCAGGTCATGAATGTAAACGAACAGGTAATCCGCCAGCTGAAGGGAAAGACCTGGAAAGCGGCGGATATGTCGGGAATCCTGAAGGAGGCCGGCAGAATCATTGCTGACAGAGGCATCGACATCGCACCTCTGAAAACCCTGATCCACGAGAATGTGGATGAGGACAGGCTGAGAGCATCCGGGAAAGAGCTTTATACCGTAACCCTGTCACTGGATGACCGGAAAGGGATCTGTATGGATCTGAGGGAGGTTCCGGAAGGAAGTGTGGGGGACATGCTCCTGGCCAGCGCCTACTTTCCGGCCTTCAGGAATGAACGTCTGGGAGGAAAGCGATATATGGACGGAGGCGGGTACAACAATGTGCCCCTGGATGTGCTGCTGGACAGAGGATACAAGGATATCATAGTGATCCGTATATACGGATGGGGAGTGGACAGAGAAAGGGAGACGGCTGTTCCTGAGGGAGTGTCCGTTTACCATATTGCGCCCCGTCAGAGCCTGGGCGGGATCCTGGAATTTGAAGGGGCCAAGGCCAGAAAGAATATGAAACTGGGATATTTTGACGCCAAAAGAATGATCTACGGTCTGGCAGGAAGACGGTATTATATTGATGCTCCCGGCGGAGAACCCTATTATTTTGACCGGATGATGTCTGAGCTGGAATTTCTGAAAGTGTGCCTGGAGAAGGAAATAGGGAAAGAGGGGCTGGATCAGATCCGCGGCTACCGGCCGTTTACAGAAGACATTTTTCCGGCGCTGGCAGAAAAACTGGGGCTGACAGCGGACTGGGACTATAAGGAACTGTATCTGGCCGTACTGGAGTCCCTGGCGGAGAAAGCAAGGCTGAACCGCTTCCGGATCTATACGGCAGGCGAATTGTACGGAAAGGTTTTGGAAAAGCTCAGGCCGATGGACAGGCTAAAGCTGCTTGACAGTGAGGAAAAGGTATAGTAACGTGTAAAGAAAGAAAAGAAAAAGAGAGGATAATTCATGTATATACAGGAAAAGAAGCGCAATCCGAGAAACGGCGCCATGATTCTGAATGTCGTTCATGTGGCGCTGGGATTGCTGATTGTGATCCTGGGAATTCTGACATTTCTGGATCCGGAAAATCATATGTTCTTTTTCCCCGTGATCTTTTTTCTGGGAGGATTATTGAATCTGACAGACGGAATCTGTATCAGCCGCCGCTCTGCAAGAGAAAAAAAGAGCCGAAGAGCCGGATGGCTTCTGACTGCGGTAGGAGTATTTCTTCTGGTAATCGGCGGGCTGAGCGCGCTGAGCATTTGGAGGTAGGCAGTGAAAAAAGAAATTTTGAAAATGCTGAAGGAAACGGAAGGCTATGTGTCGGGGCAGGAGCTGTGTGACCGGTTTCAGGTTTCCCGTACGGCTGTCTGGAAGGTGATCCGTCAATTGGAGGAAGACGGCTACGAGATCGAGGGAGTGCGGAACAGAGGATACCGGCTGACCGGCTGTCCGGACGGACTGACGGAAGAGGAACTGGGGTCTGCAATCACAGGAAAATGGGCGGGCCGCCCTGTATTTTACTATCCGGAGGTCACTTCCACGAACGATCTGGCGAAACGTCTGGCGTCCGAGGGATGTCCTCACGGCACCCTGGTGACGGCGGAGCGCCAGACTGCAGGCAGGGGGCGGCGAGGAAGAGCCTGGATGTCTCCGAAAGGGGAATCGATCTATATGAGTCTGGTTCTCAGACCGGACCTCCCCCCGTCCTCTGCATCCATGGTGACGCTGGTGGCAGCCATGGCAGTTGCAGCCGGACTGAAAAAGGCAGCCGGGGTGGAAGGACAGATCAAATGGCCCAATGATCTGGTGGTCAAAGGGAAAAAGATCTGCGGGATTCTTACGGAAATGAGTGCGGAGCTGGACTGCATCCACTATGTGATTATCGGAACCGGGATCAATGTAGGGCAGAAGGAATTCCCCCCGGAACTGGCCGACCGGGCGACTTCTCTTCTGATCGAGACGGGAAAGCCGGTAAACCGGTGCCGTCTGGCAGCTGCGGTGATGGAAGCGTTTGAGGAATACTACGAAAAATATGAAAAAGCAGGAGATATGTCTCTGCTTATGGAAGAATATAACCGGGAGCTGGCAGGAGCGGGAGAACCGGTGCGTGTGCTGGCTCCGGAAGGGGAATACAGCGGACGTTCCTGCGGAATTGACAGGGAAGGAAGATTGCTTGTGGACAGAGAGGACGGGAGCCGGGAGGCAGTGGTTTCCGGAGAGGTGTCCGTCCGCGGGCTTTACGGATATATATGATGGAACAATGGTATAAAGGACTGAAAATCCTGGAGGGAGATCGGGAAATGTCCCGGGAGGACAGGCTGAAGGCCCTGGAAGGCCCTCTGCTTGCCTGGTATGAGGATCATGCCAGGATTCTTCCCTGGCGTTCTTCTCCCGAGCCTTATCAGGTCTGGGTGTCGGAGATCATGCTTCAGCAGACGCGGGTAGAGGCGGTGAAACCCTATTTTCTCAGATTTATGGAGGAATTTCCCACAGTGCGCAGTCTGGCGGAAGCGGACGATGACCGCCTGATGAAACTGTGGGAAGGGCTGGGGTATTACAGCCGGGCAAGAAATCTGAAAAAAGCGGCAATCATAGCCTGCGAACAGTACGGGGGGACGCTGCCGGATACCTATGAAGGGCTGCTGAGTCTGCCGGGAATCGGCAGCTATACGGCAGGAGCTGTGGCGTCCATTGCCTACGGACTGCGGGAGCCTGCGGTGGATGGGAATGTGCTCCGCGTTCTTTCCAGAGTAACTGCCAGCCGGGAGGATATCGGAAAGCAGTCCGTGAAGCGGGAAATGGAAGCATTGATCCGCCGGGTTATGCCGGAGAAACGGACCGGTGAATATAACCAGGCGCTTATTGAAACAGGAGCGATCGTCTGCGTGCCCAACGGAACTCCAAAATGCGGGGAATGCCCGATGGAATCGCTGTGCCTGGCCAGCCGGAGAGGCCTTACGGAAGAAATTCCGGTAAAGGCAGGGAAAAAGGCGAGAAGAGTGGAAAAACGCACGGTCTTCCTCATAGAAACTTCGGATCAGATACTGATCCGGAAAAGGGAAGGGGAAGGACTCCTGGCATCTCTTTATGAACTGCCCAATCTGGACGGATGGACAGAGGGGAAGGAAGGGATGGACAGGCTGGGAATTCCGGAGAGGCTGCTTCTGGAATCCGAAGAACTGCCGGAGGCCAGACATATTTTCTCCCATGTGGAGTGGAAGATGAAGGGCATCCGGCTGAGGCTGTCCCGGATTCCCGCAATGGATCAGGGGGAGGGACTTCCCTTTTTTGTGCGGAAGGAGGAGCTGGAGAGCCGTTATCCGCTTCCTGCAGCTTTTTCACCGTATCGCCGCCTGGTATAGAGACGGCTTTTTGAGACATACTATCATTGAATGGCGAGGAGGAGCCTATGAAGCGAATGCTGTTTGTGATCAATCCCCGCTCCGGAAAAGGCAGGATCGGCCATCATCTGATCTCCATACTCAATCTTTTCTCGGAAAAGGGATACCGTGTGGAGACTTATATTACCCAGAGACCCCTGGATGCAAGGGAAAAGACAGCCCTGGCAGGACGGGGAGCAGATCTGATCGTGTGCAGCGGAGGAGATGGGACTCTGAATGAGGTAATATCGGGAATGATGGAGTTGAAAAAGGTTCCGGTTCTCGGATATATTCCTGCCGGCTCCACCAACGATTACGCATCCAGCCTGCAGTTGCCGAAACAGATGGAGAAGGCAGCCAGAACAGCGGTGGAGGGGAAGCCTTATACGGCAGACGTGGGAAAATTCGGTGATGACCGGTATTTTGTATATATTGCTGCTTTCGGCGCGTTTACGGAGGTATCTTATCTGACGCCCCAGGATAAGAAGAATGTGCTCGGACATCAGGCGTATATGCTGGAAGCGGTAAAAAGCCTGACGGATATCCGTGGGAGAAAGATGAAAGTAGAGTGGGAGGACGGGGAGCTGGAAGGAGAGTTCCTGTTCGGGATGGTGACAAATACCATCAGCGTAGGAGGGTTCAAAGGCCTGGTAAGCCGGGATGTGGCCCTGAATGACGGATATTTTGAGGTTCTGCTCATCCGCATGCCCAAAAGTCCCCTGGATTTAAGCAGTATCGTGTCTTATCTGTTCCTGAAGGAGGAGGAAAACGAACTGGTATACCGGTTCAAGACAAGAAAAGTGAAAATGACTGCGGAAGAGGAGGTGGACTGGGTGCTGGACGGAGAGTTCGGCGGAACCAGAAAAGAAGTAGAGATCGTTAATCTGGAAAAAAAGATCCGGATTATGCGGTAATAAAATCAGAGAGATTACATAGAAAAAAACTGTTGAAATCTGTAAAAAAGTGTTATATAATGATTTGATGTGTAGATTTCTTTTTTGAAAGGACGTTATT
>CALWRQ010000053.1 GCA_944383965.1 uncultured Lachnospiraceae bacterium | reverse complement strand
GCCAATATTCTGGAGGCAGTGGACCGGGGAGTGGATTTCTTTGACTGTGTCTATCCCTCCAGAAACGGACGCCATGGACATGTGTATACCAATCACGGAAAGCTCAACCTGTTCAACCAGAAATATGAGCTGGATCCCCGGCCCATTGAGGAAGGCTGTCAGTGTCCGGCCTGCCGCTCCTACAGCAGGGCTTATATCCGCCATCTGTTCAAGGCAAAAGAAATGCTGGGGATGCGATTATGTGTATTGCATAATTTGTACTTTTATAATAAAATGATGGAAGAGATTCGCGATGCAATCGAGAACCACCGTTATGCCGAATATAAGCAGCAGAAACTGGAAGGTATGACGAGAGGACAAAAAGAAGAAGCATAGCGGTCCGGGCAAGGCGCAGGACGCGAACAAGGAGGAGTTTTTCATGAACAGCATTGTATTAATCGGGTACATTATTTTCTTCGCCGCTCTGATGTACTTCATGGTGATCAGACCCCAGAACAAGGAGAAGAAGAAAAGAGAGGAGCTTATGGCCAGCATCGCTGTAGGCGACAGTGTTCTTACTACCAGCGGATTTTACGGGGTGATTATTGATATGACCGACGATACGGTGATCGTAGAGTTCGGCAGCAATAAGAACTGCCGGATCCCCATGCAGAAGGCTGCGATTGTGGAAGTAGAGAAACCTGAGGCTTAAGATAGGAGAAAAGAAAGCGGTTTTCCCGGAAGGGAGGCCGCTTTTTTTGCGCGGTCTTGAGATCTGCCTATTGCAATCTCTTCCTCATGTGCTATATAATAAGGAACAGTTTAAGGGAGGAGGAGTAAACGGTGGATAGAAAGAATTATGACGTGATGATCCATTATACCATGGCTTTCTGCGGCGGTTTCATAGGAGTATATGCGATTGTGGACCGGATGGGAGTGTTCGGATCGGCTCAGACCGCAAACCTGATCGCTCTGGTATGCGATGTGCTGGGAAAAGATCCGGTTGAGATTTCCTACAGGATCATAGCACTGCTGCTCTATATAGGAGGAATGGCGGCCACGGTCCTTCTGGAACAGCGTACCAGCTGGAATCTGATGTACTGTTCGATCATTGTGGACCTGGCGGCTGTGGCAGCGGTAGGGTGCTTCCCGGGAGAAATGAATCCGTTTGTAGCTCTTTATCCCGTGTTTTTTGCCACCGCATTTCAGTGGTGCGTATTTAAGGGAGCGAAAGGATACGTGAGCTCCACCATATTTTCTACCAATAACCTGAAGCAGACCGTAACCGCCTATACGGACTATCTGCTCAGCGCGGGAGAGGAGAGCCGGGAGGCGAAGAGGCAGAAGGCATCCTTTTTCGGAGGCAGTCTGCTCAGCTTCCATGCAGGAGTGGCTGTGGGGTATGGCTGCTGGCTGCTGTGTGCGGACAGGAGCATCTGGATCTGCATCCTGCCTCTGGCTGTGGGAGCGGTTCTGGTAGGAGCCAAGGAACGTCCGGGGAATGAAAAAGCAGAAATAAAGGCGGCAAAAGCATAACAGAACGGAGGAAGAGCGGTTGGACGAAAGAGAGAAAGACAGCCTGGAACAGGAAAAGCAGGGAACTTGCGGGGAAGGCGGAGAAGACGAGTACGAGAAGGTCTGCTATGTCTGCCGGCGCCCGGAGAGCAAGGCGGGGCCCATGATCACCATGCCCGGAAATATGCATCTGTGTCATGACTGCATGCAGAAGGCATTCGATTCCGTCACCAGCGGAAATCTGGACTGGTCCAAGATCCAGAACATGCCTTATATGAATATGAATTTCAGTGATCTGAAAAATCTGAATATTCCGGAAATGGAAATTCCGAAAAAACAGAAGGTCAAAAAACGGTCGGATGACAAGAAACTGGAGTTTGAGCTGAAGGATATTCCGGCGCCCCATGTGATCAAAAGCAGACTGGATGAATATGTGATCGGCCAGGAGAAAGCAAAAAAGGTGATCTCCGTGGCGGTCTACAATCATTACAAACGGGTGTATATGGCGGCAAAAGGAGGAGACCGGGAGGATGTGCGGATTGAAAAGTCCAACATTCTCATGGTCGGACCTACGGGAAGCGGAAAGACCTATCTGGTAAAAACTCTGGCGGAACTCCTGGAGGTGCCTCTTGCCATCGCCGACGCCACTTCCCTGACGGAAGCAGGGTATATCGGAGACGATATTGAAAGTGTGATCTCCAAGCTGCTGGCAGCGGCGGGAAATGACGTGGCGAAAGCGGAGCGGGGCATCGTATTCATCGATGAGATCGATAAGATCGCCAAGAAAAAGAATATGAATACCCGGGATGTAAGCGGGGAATCCGTACAGCAGGAACTTCTGAAACTGCTGGAAGGCACCAGAGTGGAGGTGCCGGTAGGCTCCAACCAGAAAAACGCCCTGACTCCCATGGAAACAGTGAATACGGACAATATCCTGTTCATCTGCGGGGGAGCCTTCCCGGATCTGGAGGACATTATTAAGGAAAGACTGTCCAAACGTTCTTCCATAGGATTTGCTTCCGATCTGAAGGATAAGTACGACAATGATCCCGATCTGCTGTCAAAGGTAACGGCAGAGGATCTGAGAGCTTTCGGGATGATTCCGGAGTTCCTGGGCAGGCTTCCGGTGGTGGTGACTCTTCAGAAGCTTACCAGGGATCTTCTGGTGAAAATTCTGAAGGAACCGAAAAATGCGATCCTGAAGCAGTACGTAAAGCTTCTGGAGCTGGATGAGGTCCGTCTGGAGTTTGAGGACGAAGCCCTGGAATGGATCGCGGAGGAAGCACTGAAAAAAGATACGGGAGCCAGAGCCCTGCGGGCGATCATGGAAGAGTTTATGCTGGATATCATGTATGAGATCCCCAAGGATCCCGATATCGGTTCAGTCATAATTACACGGTCCTATCTGGAAAAGAAGGGAGGCCCTGTGATCGAAATGAGAAGCGGCCTACTCCCGCATGCGTAGGAAGGTCTGGTAGAGATCCAGCGTTCCGTATCCCCATTCTCTGGACGGGTAGGAAAAGGCAGGGTTTCTTCCGGCGCCCCGGACCAGATAGGATTTTACGGCAGCACATACGGTCATCTCAGGATGGCCGTTTTTTAATCCCCAGGATACCAGAGAAGCGACGGCTCCTGCGGTAATGGCGGCGGCAGCGGAGGAGCCGGTGCGGTAGGTCATGGGAGTCCGGCATGGAAGGGGGGAACGGCCGGGGCCCGGTACATTGACGCCGGGAGCAGCCAGCTCCGGCTTGATCTTTCCGCTCCGGGAAAATCCCCGGCCGGAATTGATATAGATGCTTCCGTCCGTGTAGCTGTATGCTCCTACGGTGATGGGAAGAGGGGCATTGGCCGGATCGGTAACGGTGGTATCCGGATCGGACCGGAGAAAAAAGGTGTTTTCGGAGATAAAGGTCTGGGGAGGAAGCCACATATGGTATTCTCCGGTGATGAACAGACTGTTGTAAACCCGGATCCTCCAGATGCCGGCTGTGGGAGAGGAAAAACGCATGAAGATCAGCTGGCTGCCGGAACCGGATTCCGCATTGATGTAATTGACGGTGATCTCCGTCTGCTCCAGAAGGAACCGGATGCGGTTGTCTTCGGAAAAGGTCAGCGGGATCCGGGCGATCCGCTCTCCGGTAGGAGAAAGAAAACCGACTGTATACAGTTCCGGATCCCGGGCCCACAGTTCCAGCACAAAGCCCGGTTCTCCTTCTGCTACCCGGATTTCCACATCCTCGTATTCCGCATCCTTTGCCACGGAACCCAGGAAGTGACGGCTTCTGGCCGCTTCATTTCCTGCTGCCAGAACAGGAATCACTCCGGAAAATTCCGCGGTCTGTCCCAGCATTTTCCCCAGCGGCGAGGTGCCCTCGTGACTTCCCTGGGATGTGCCCAGTCCGATCAGGATGACCAGAGGAAGATGATAGAAAGCAGCCAGAAGAAGAAGGTATTTGATTCCCATCATAATGTCGTTTTCCTGGTAGGCGTCGGCTCCTTCGGCGAGAAGGTAGAAGTTCCGGAGGTAGTCTTTGGCAGGCTTAAGCTTTACCACGCCCAGACGGCAGAACGGAGCCGCTCCCAGAAAGGTGCTGCCGTCTGTCAGACTTCCTGCGGCCGTACCTGCCAGGAAGGTTCCGTGCCCGCTCTCGTCCGTTACGGGAACCAGCTGGGAAGGAGAAGGAGAGGAGAGGGCGGCATTGATCTCTTCTTCTGTGAACTGCCTGCCGTAGGAAAAATAGGTATCGGAAAAACCGGAAAAGGATGGAGGATCCCGGAAAAAAAGCCTGCTGCCTTCCGGAGAAAGAGTCTGATCCCAGATTCCCAGAATCCGGGTGCGGCCATCGGGAGTAAGAAACAGAGGGCTGCAGTAATCAATGCCCGTGTCCACGATTCCGATCATCACTCCATCTCCGCCCGTACTCAGGGCCGGCTGGGAAAGCACGGAAATGATTCCTGCTGCTTCCAGGGCGGAGGTATCCAGAGGAGTGTATAATTTGGGAATCGATGTATAAGAATATCTGGAAAGGGAAAGAGGCAGAGCTTTTTCTGCCGGGACGTAGGCCACGGCATACTGCCGGTTGATGATGTCGACGCAGGAGGTGCGGGCAGTTTCCTCCAGCAGCTGCCGGGAATAGTTGTTATGAGAGAGGATGAAGTCCACATAGTCTTCCGAGGAGACGGAAGCGTTGCATGGTTCCATAAAAACTCCGTTTTCTGTCAGTATATGCGCCGTCAGGCCGGGAAAATGAAAATGAACTGGACGGAACGGAGGAAGAATAGTACAATGAAAGAAATAACGGAACCGGTCGAAAGGCTATGATGACCATAGGACGGAATGGAGGGGAAATATGTTTTTTTTAGGACTGATCGGACTGCTTCTGATGGTGGATCTGGCGCTGAAAGCAGAGATTGAAAGCAGGGACGGTGCGGAGTTTCCCACAAAGCTGGATGAAAAGGGACGGATCATTCTGCATAAAAGCCATAATGCAGGACTGCCCTTCGGCCTGCTGAAGCAATACCGGGAGGCGGTGCTCATGATCCCTGTGGCGGCTGCCTCCGCAGTGGCGGGGATCCTGTTCTGGCTGCTTCAGAAAAAGGGACACTGGGCGGAAAAACTGGGTTTTTCTCTGGTACTGGCCGGTGCTCTCAGCAATCTGTGGGATCGTGCATCCAGGAAATATGTGGTGGATTATTTCTCCGTTAACTGGGGAAAACTGAAAAAAGTGATCTTTAACCTGGGAGATCTGTTTATTTTTGCCGGAGGCGGGGTACTGCTGCTGTGGGAGGTATGGACGGAGATCCGGGAACTGATGAAAAGAAAAAAATAACAGGAGAGCGGCGGGGATCCGCCGGAAATGAAAAAAGAACAGAGAAAGCTCCGGAGCGCTTGAAAAACAGAGAGTGCTCCGGGGCTTTTTTGCTATCTTTCCCCGGAATCCGGGCGGGGCGGGGCACAGCTTTCCCGCTGGCAGAGATAGAAGGGCAGAAAAATCTTCATCGGCAGAGTGTGCCCTCCCGTAATACGGTCAATGAGGATCTTGGCGGTCATCTGTCCCATTTCTTCAATGGGAACGTGAATGGTGGTAAGCATGGGGGATAAGTACTGAGCGGTGTCGATGTCGTCGATGCTGATTACAGAGATGTCTTTTGGGATCTTCAGGCCTTTGTCCCGGATGGCCCGCATGGCGCCTATGGCCGTCACGTCATTGCTGCAGAAAACGGCTGTGATGAGAGGCTGATGCTCCAGGAGCTGCTGAGCCCCTTTCAGGCCGCCTCCGGAGGTCTGAGGAACGGAAGATACATAGGCGGAAGACCATGGAAGAAGGTGCTTTTCCAGAGTGTCCCGGTATCCGCTGTATCGGGTCTCGTTGTCGGTCTCTCCGATATATCCGATATGACGGTGTCCCAGTCCGATCAGATATTCCACGGCAGTGACGCTGGCCTGATAGCCGTCACACAGGATCTGGTCATATTTTGCATTGATTTCGTTCAGGCCGGTGTATGCCACATAACGGCAGTACTGTTTGAGAAATTTCAGACCCGCCTTGTCGATCCGGCCCAGAACAGCGACACCGTTGATGGATGGATCCATAAAGATGTGACCGTTGCTCGTTTCATTCAGATCAAAGGCGGTAAAGGAGGATTTTACAAGGTAATTCTGCTGATAGGCAGCAGTCTCCACACTTCTGGCCAGGGAGGAAAAGAAGGGATCATTGGGGGAGTCCGGAGTCCGGGCGAAAAGACAGGCCAGGGAATGGGTATTGATGGGAGCGGAAGAGCCTTTCTGAAGGCTTTTGGCCGAAAGATTGGGGGTATATCCGGTCTCTCTCACGATCTGCCAGATCCGCTCCTGCACTTCTTTGCTGGCAGCCTTGGAGTTGTGATTGTTGATGACTCTTGATACGGTGGACACGGAAACACCGGCCTTTTGTGCAATTTCCTTTAAGGTCATAGAGGCCTCCTCTGCTTGAATCACATAGATTTTACAAAAAATAATGGCTATCTGATAAAAGTATAACACAGTTTTCACGATAGTGCAAACGTTTGCGTAAAAAATGTTTGCTTTTTGTTTATCTATTTCTTATAATAAGGATGTATTTGAAACAGGAAAAGACATAATTTTCACCAACAAAGTAAAGACAGAACAGGAAACAAGCTGTGTTTTGCCCGCAGATGGGGGAGGGCAAAAAGGAAAACTTTATTCAAGGAGGATGTGTTATGAAGTTGAAGGCGTTTGTAGCATGCGGATTGGCAGCAGTGCTGGGAGCAGGAGCGCTCACAGGCTGCGGCGGAGGAACCAGTACCACCGGAGGCGGAGACGGAGAAGTGAAATACGAGCTGACCGTATCCGGAATCGGAGGCAGCTTGAACTGGCTTCCTATTTATGTAGCGGAGCAGGAAGGATATTTTGACGAAGCGGGTCTGAGCATCAGCGAACAGCTGTTTACCAACGGACCGGTTCAGATGGAGTCCCTTTCCGCAGACGGATGGGATATCGGATGTACGGGAATCGGCGGCGTGTTTGCCGGAGTTCTTGGCTACGATGCGGTGGTGCTGGGAGCCAGCAATACGGATGACGGCACTCAGGTGGTGTTTGCGAGAAACGATTCCGATATTGTAACAGCAGGAACAGGAAACAACTCTCTGAGTGAGGAGATCTACGGAACACCCGATACCTGGAAAGGAAAATCTGTACTGTGCAATACAGGAAGCGTAACGCAGTATGTGTTTGTAAAGACTCTGGAAGGCTTCGGCCTGACTCAGCAGGATGTGAACTTTATCGCTATGGATCCGGCAACGGCATACAGTGCATTTATCGCCGGTGAAGGAGATGCCTGCGTGCTTACAGGAAGCGGCGGAACCTTCAAGATGATGGGCGAGCCGGACAAGTATACGGCTGTTTCCAGCGGTCCGCTGGTAGACTCCGGTCTGATGTGTCACTTTGTGGCCAACAAGAACAGCTATGCAGATCCGGAAAAGTATGAGGCAATGAAAGTATTCATGAAGGAATACTTCAGAGCAATGGACTGGATCAGAGAGAATCCGGATCAGGCAGTGGAGTACTGCATGGCCATGAACGATGAGAACGGAAGCTCCATGGACGAAGAGACCACGAAGATGTATGTGTCTGCAGATACTTACTTCACTCTGGAAGAGGCCTGCGCGATGATGGAGAACAAGGCTGAGGGAAGTGAGAATTCCGAGATGGATCAGAGCATGATGGATGTTCTTGAATTCTTTATCCAGTGCGGAAACTATGCAGAGGGCGACCTGGAGAGATTCCAGGGCCATACGGATTCCAAGCTGCTCAATGAAGTGCTTGCAGAATCTGCCCAGTAAGGAACGGAAAAAAAGACAAAAGCCGGCCGGCGTTTTGCCGGCCGGGATTTTTATTAAGGCAGGTCTTCTGCCGGAATACAGAAAAAAGGAGAACAGATATGGCAGCTGACAAACAGAAGCTGGAAGCCAAGTGGGCGGAATATCTGGAGAATCAGAAAAAGGATAATGTGAAATACATGCTGCTGAGCGCAGCAGGAATCCTGACAGTACTGGTTCTCTGGCAGGCCGTGGTAATGCTGGGCCTGGTAGATTCCAGACTGCTCCCCCCGCCTACGGAGGTGCTTAGCACTCTTATTTACAAACTGAATAATACGGTACCTGACGGAAATACCCTGGGAACCAATATCATCGCCAGCCTGCAGGTGGCTCTGTCCGGATTCTGCGTGGCGATCGTGATCGGAGTTCCTCTGGGACTGCTCATGGGATGGTGGACCTATGCGGACCGCTTTATCCGTCCGATCTTTGAACTGGTTCGTCCCGTTCCTCCCATTGCCTGGATTCCCCTCGTAGTGGTGTGGATGGGAGTAGGCCTGAAGGCAAAGGCCCTGATCATCTTCTTTACGGCGTTTGTTCCCTGTGTGATCAACTCCTATACAGGAATCAAACTGACCAGCCAGGTGCTGATCGATGTATCCAGAACCTTCGGCGCCCCCAACTGGATGATTTTCTGGAAGATCGGAATTCCTTCCTCTCTTCCCATGGTATTTGCCGGAATCCGGGTGGCTCTGGGCAACTCCTGGTCCACTCTGGTGGCTGCAGAAATGCTGGCAGCCAGTGCCGGTCTTGGATATATGATTCAGATCGGACGTACGGTGGCCAGACCGGATATTGTAATTGTAGGCATGGTGGTGATCGGCGCGATCGGAGCGATTCTTTCCGCAATCCTGTCCCGCTGTGAGAAATATTTCCTTCGCTGGAAGGTAAATCGTTAGGAGGAAGCGTATGGACAGAATGAGCAGCGGACAGAAAACAGTGAGAACCGTGCTGTACTGGGGACTCCCCGTGCTGGCAGTTCTGCTGATCATTGTGGGATGGATAACCTTTTCGGCTTCCCATCCCGATCTGATGCCGGCTCCCGTAGATGTGTGGGACCGTTTTATCAGAACCTTTACTAGACCGATCGCAAAAACGACCCTGATCGGCCACGCGTGGGCCAGCCTGCGCCGCGTACTGATCGCTCTTTTGATCGCCTGGGCTTTCGGAATCGGTTTCGGAATCCTGATCGGATGGAACCGGAAGGCCAGAGCATTTTTCGGAAGCATATTTGAAGTAATCCGTCCGATCCCGCCGATCGCATGGATCCCTATCGTAATCATGTGGTTCGGAATCGGAGAATTCCCCAAGGTTCTTCTGGTATTTATCGGAACCTTCGTTCCTCTGGTGATCAATACGTCCGCAGGAATCGAGATGGTGGATAAGATCAACCTTCATGTGGGACGGATCTTCGGAGGAAACGATATGCAGATACTGAAGGAGATCGTGATTCCCACTGCCCTTCCTTCCATTTTTGCGGGCATCCGCACATCGGTCAGCTCCGGCTGGACCACCGTGCTGGCAGCGGAAATGATGGGAGCGCAGCAGGGACTGGGATCTCTGGTTACAAGAGGCTGGCAGGGAAGCGATCTTTCCCTGGTGCTGGTGGCGGTGATCACCATTGCGGTGATCGGAGCTCTGCTGGCAGTGATCTTACAACAACTGGAAAAGGTGGTGTGTCCGTGGAACAGCAAGTAAAAAGAATGGAGATCCGTCATCTGTCAAAAACCTTTTTTTCCAAAAAGGGGTATTTTACAGCAATCGACGATGTGAGCTTTGATGTGTATGACGGAGAGTTTCTGGTCATTTTGGGACCGGGACGCTGCGGAAAGACCGTAATGCTGAATATTATTGCCGGAGTGGAGGACGCCACGGAAGGACAGATCATCTACAACGGAAAAGAGTGGAAGGGGCTGAACCCGGAAATCGGAATGGTATTCCAGAAGCTGGCCCTGATGTCCTTCAAGACGGTTATTGAAAACGTGGAGCTGGCTTTAAAATTCCGCGGAATGAAGAAAGAGGAAAGACGGGAGATTGCCAGGCATTATATCAAGCTGGTAGGGCTGGAGGGCTTTGAGAATTACTATCCCAAGCAGCTGTCAGGCGGAATGCAGCAGCGCGTGGGTATTGCCAGGGCCTATGCGGCCAATCCCAAGCTGCTGATCATGGACGAGCCCTTCGGAAAACTGGACGCACAGACCAGATATCAGATGCAGGAGGACCTGTTAAAGATCTGGGAGAAAGAAAAGAGAACCATCATCTTCGTTACGAACAACATCGAGGAAGCCTGCTATCTGGGAGACCGGATCATTCTCCTCAGCGACTGCCCGGCGAAGGTGAAAGAGGTTTATCCCATCGATATTCCCCGTCCCAGAGATATGGTCAGCCGGGAATTCCTGGAGCTGCGCACCACGATCTCTGACAATACGGATCTGTCAATATAATCGCAGGAGGAGAGATATATGCCTGATAATGAGAAGAGACCGGTCAAGGTAGAAGTGAAAAACTTAACGAAGCGGTTCGGCGATCTGCTCGTCCTTGACGATATGTCATTTAATATTCACAAAGGAGAGTTTGTATGCGTGGTGGGCCCGACGGGCTGCGGAAAATCCACGTTTCTCAACTGCCTTACCAGAATCCATATGCCGTCTCAGGGAGATATTTTCATTGACGGCGTGCCGGCGGATCCCCGCAGACATAATATTTCATTCGTATTCCAGGAGCCCAGCGCTCTGCCCTGGCAGACGGTGGAACAGAACCTGGCTTACGGACTGAAGATCAAGAAAGTTCCCCAGAGTGAGATCAACCGCCGGGTGGATCAGATCCTGGATCTTATGGGACTGCAGGAAAGCCGGAAGGCCTATCCGGGAGAGCTGTCCGTATCTGCAGAGCAGCGTATCATCATCGGCCGGTCCTTTGCCATGCAACCGGACCTGCTGCTCATGGACGAACCGTACGGACAGATGGATGTAAAGATGCGTTTCTATCTGGAGGATGAAGTGATCCGTCTCTGGAAGGAACTGGGAAGTACGGTTATATTCATCACTCACAACATAGAGGAAGCCGTGTACCTGGCTGAAAAGGTTCTGATCCTTACCAACAAACCGGCAAAGATCAAAGAGGAAGTGTACATTGATCTTCCCAGGCCTCGAGATATTACGTCGCCGAAATTCATTGAGTACAGAAACTATATCACAGACAAGATCAAATGGTGGTAATGGAGGAAAAGATGACAGGAAGTCGTTTGGAAGGAAAAGTGGCTCTGGTAACGGGAGCGGCCAGAGGAATCGGCTTTGGGATCGCAGAGAAATTCGCGGCGGAAGGCGCCCGGGTAGTAATGGCGGATGTGCTGGAAAACGGCGCGGATGCAGCTGCCCGTATCGGAAACGGAGCAGAATTCTACAGGATCGATTTAAGAAGCAGAGACGCGATTTTTCAGATGGCGGATGCGGTTCATGAAAAGTACGGACATATTGATGTGCTGGTAAACTGCGCCGGCATTGCCAGACCCTGTCCCAGCCTGCAGCTGTCGGAGGAGGTTCTGGACGAGGTGATCGACATCAACATGAAGGCGCCCTTCTTCTGCTGCCAGGCCGTGGGCCGGTATATGAGAAAGGACGGAGGCGGCAGCATCGTGAACATCTCATCCGGAAACACCAGGATGATCAATGTGGGGCGGCTGCCTTACGGCATTACCAAAGGGGCAGTAAATCTGATGACTGAGCAGCTTGGAGCAGAGTGGGCCATGTACGGCATCAAGGTAAACGCCATTGCACCCGGCTGGATCCGCACGGAAATGGTGGAAACACCTCTGAAGAAAGGAATTCTCAATGCGGATGAAATCCTTTCCGTATCCCCGGTGGAACGGTTCGGAAAGGTGGAGGAAATCGCCAGTCTGGCCTGCTTCCTGGCCTGTGAGGAATCGGACTATATCGTAGGTCAGGTGATTTTCGCAGACGGCGGCTGGAATCTGGGAATCATGCCCAACGCGCTGAACTATATCAAGGAAAACGACAAGGAGGAATAAACCATGAAGGTATTGTGCATACAGGAACCGGGAAAACTGGAAATGAAGGAATTTGACAGACCGAAGCTGCAGCCCGGACAGGCAGTGGTGAAAATGGAGATGTGCGGCATCTGCGGATCAGACGTGACCGCCTACAGAGGAGTGAATCCGACCATGAAGTATCCCATCAACGGACTGGGACATGAGGGTGTAGGCGTGATCGAAGAGATCGGAGAGAATCCGGAAGGCCTGAAGGTGGGCGACCGGGTTGTTCTGGAGCCTTATGTGCCCTGCTTAAAATGCCATATGTGCGAGGCGGAGCGTTACAACAACTGTGCGGACCTGAGAGTGTGCGGAGTACATAAAGACGGAATGATGGCAGATTATTTCCTTCATCCCACAAGACAGTGCTTCAAGATCCCGGACGACATGTCCTTCCTTCACGCAGCCCTGGTAGAGCCCTTTACCATCGGACTTCACGGAGCGACCAGAGCAAGAGTATCCGCAGGAGAGCATGTGGTGGTATTCGGAGCCGGAGTGATCGGACTGATGGCATCCTTTGCGTGCATCAACTACGGCGCAACCCCCATCCTGGTGGATATCATTCAGGAGAGACTGGATGAAGCGAAGGAAATGGGAGTTCCCTATGTATTTAATTCCAAAAACGGCGGAGTGGAAGAGTATCTGAAGGAAGTGACCAACGGAAAGCTTCCGGAGGCCATGATCGACTGTACCGGCGCTCCTGTTATTCTGGAAAAGATGCATGACTATGTATGCCACGGCGGCCGGATCGCTCTGGTAGGCTGGCCCCACAATCCGGTGGCGATCAATACGGTGCGCCTGATGCAGAAAGAAATTGATGTGCTGCCGTCCAGAAACTCCAACAAGAAGTTCCCGGAGGCCATCCGCCTGATCCATGAAGGAAAACTTCCTGTAGACGCTCTGATCACCAGGACCTGCAAACTGGAAGAGGTAGAAGAAGTGATCCGGGATATGGCCAAGAATCCTGCTGATTATCTGAAGGTAGTGGTGGAAATCTGAACCGCCGGGAGGTGCTGCTGTGCTGGTAACAAGTTTTGAGATGCTGGATAAGGCATACAAAGGACATTACGCCGTTCCTGCCATTAATACTCAGGGAGGAACCTACGATATCATCCGCGCCGTCTGTATGGCGGCGGAGGAAATGAGGTCCCCGGTGATCCTGGCTCACTATGTGAATACGGGAACTTATTCCGGCCACGACTGGTTTTTCGAGACAGCCAAGTGGATGGCGGAAAAGGTATCGGTTCCCGTGGCCGTTCATCTGGATCACGGCGACAGCTTTGAGCGCTGCATGGAAATGCTGAAAATCGGCTTTACTTCCATCATGTATGACGGATCCGCCTATCCGGTGGAGGAAAATGCCAGAAGGACAGAAGAAGTAGCGAAGGTCTGCCGGGCCTTTGGGGTGCCTCTGGAGGCGGAGATCGGAGAGCTGGCCAGACTGGACGACCAGGGAAGAGCCATGGGCTGTTCCAATATTGCCGATCCTGAGGTGGTAAAACGCTATCTGGAGCTGTGCCGCCCGGATTCCCTGGCCATCGGCATCGGCAATGCCCACGGTTTTTACAAGGGACCGGTGGACATCCGGGTAGAGGTACTGGAGGAGTGCAGGAAGTTTACGGATATTCCCTTTGTTCTTCACGGATGCACCGGCATGGATGAAAGCCTGGTGCGCCGGTCCATCGAAGCCGGAGTGGCGAAGATCAATTTCGGAACCCAGGTAAGATGTCAGTTTGTGGAATATCTGAAGGAAGGACTGGCTGAAGGAAAGGACGAAGGCCACGCCTGGAAACTGTCCATGTATGCGGAGCAAAGACTTCGGGAAGACATCAAGGATATTATCCGTCTGGCCGGATCAGAGGGCAGAGCGTAAAGGAAGCAGGTGAATGCAATGATTGTAAAACTGGAAAATTCGCTGCTCACCGCCGGGATCGACACCATGGGAGCCCAGCTGATCTCTCTGAAGGACAGCAGCGGAACGGAATATATCTGGCAGCGGGATCCGGCTGTGTGGAAGAACTGCTCGCCCATCCTGTTCCCCATTGTGGGAAATTTGAGAAACGGAGCGGTGATGATCGACGGAGAGGAACGGTTCATTGAAAAGCACGGCCCCTGCAAGAGCCTGGAATTTCAGCTCCTGTCTTCCGGAAACGGAGAAGCGGTGTTCGGTTTGACCCAGGAGAGCTTTCCGGAAGGAGGCTACCCCTACCGGTTTCAGCTGCGGGTGAAATACCGCCTTACGGGAAAAAATCTTACGGCGGTCCTGGAGGTGGAAAACCGGGATGACCGGGACATCTGGTACTGCCTGGGCTTTCACACCGGCTTCTGTTGTCCGCTGACGGAGGGGGAGGTCTTTGAAGACTATTATCTGGAATTTCCGGAGATTCAGGAGCACGGTTACCGCCGCTACGATCTGGAAAAGCTGGAATTTGACATGTCGAAGGAATACCCATTTCCGGGAGAAGACGGAAAACGTATCCCCCTGGACAGAAAGCTGTTTGCCAGTGATGCGTTCTGGTTTGACCGTCCCTCTTCCCACCGGGTCAGCTTAAAGAGCAGAGCCGGAAGCAAGGGAGTGGAGGTGGATTACCGGGATTTTGACACGGTGGCATTCTGGACCATGACCTCAGAGCAGGCCCGGTTCCTCTGCATTGAGCCCTGGAACGGTTCGGCTGTCTGCTCGGACGAGGATAACGAACTGATTCACAAAAATCATATCAGAAAACTGGAAAAGGGGAAGACGGCGTCTTATTCCATGACCGTATCCCTGTTGGTATAACGGAGGAGAAAAAATGGCACTGGTATCTTTAAAACCGATTATTGACGCGGCTCTGGATCATGGCTACGGCCAGGGCGCGTTCAATGTAAATGCAGTGGCTCAGGCCAAAGCAGTGATCGAGGTCCATGAAATGTTCCGCGCTCCCGCGGTTTTACAGGGAGCGGATCTGGCAAACGGCTTCATGGGCGGCTGCGTGGATTTCAAAAATGCTACCCTGGAGGACAAAAAACGGGGAGCGAAACGCATTGCGGATGCAGTGAGAAAGTATGGGGAACATGCGGACATTCCGGTGGTGCTCCATCTGGATCACGGCAGGGACTTTGACTCCTGTAAGGCAGCTATTGACGGAGGCTATACCTCTGTCATGATCGACGGTTCTTCCCTGGAGTTTGACGAGAACGTGGAGCTGACCAGAGAAGTGGTCAAATACGCTCATGAACGGGGCGTAAGCGTAGAGGGAGAACTGGGAGTACTGGCAGGCGTGGAGGACCATGTGTTTGCCAGCAATTCTACCTACACAAACCCCTTAAAGGCAGTGGAGTTCTTCAAAAAAACCGGAGTGGATGCTCTGGCGATTTCCTACGGAACCATGCACGGAGCCTCCAAAGGCAAGGATGTGAAGCTGAGAAAGCAGATCCCCATTGCCATTCGGGAGTGCCTGAACCATGAGGGCATCCGGGGAGGTCTGGTATCCCACGGGTCTTCCACCGTGCCGAAATACATTGTGGATGAGATCAACGCTCTGGGCGGAGATATCCGGAATGCCTACGGAATCTCTCTTGCAGAGCTGAAAGAGGCCATCACCTGCGGCATCAACAAGATCAATGTGGATACGGATATCCGCCTGGCGGTGACCAGAAATATGAAAGAGCTGTTCAAGAACGTTCCCGAGCTTCAGAAGAGTCCGTCCATCGGTGAGGTGTACCGTCTGCTGGAGACCAAGCGGGATCAGTTCGACCCCAGAGCATTCCTGCCTCCGGTCATGGATACAGTGATGTTCGGAAATGTGCCGGACGAGGATGTGGCCCGTCTGATGGACTGCGTGGAAAGAGGCGTAAAAGAGGCGGTGGGAACCCTGATCGTTCAGTTCGGCGCTTACGGAAAGGCACCGCTGGTAAAGCAGGCCACTCTGGAGGAAATGAAGGAATATTATAAGAACGCCGGCAGATGACGTTCTATGGAGGAGACATGACAGGAAACGTACTGGTTGTCCATGGGGGCGGACCGACCCCCGTAATGAATGCTTCTCTCTACGGAGTGATCATGGAGAGCAGAAAACATCCGGAGATCGGAACGGTTTACGGTGTGCTGGGAGGAATGGAAGGAATCTTTAAGGAGCGGTTTGTAAACCTGTCCCGCCTGGACGACGGGGAGCTCAAAAAGCTTCTGGAAACTCCGGGAACGGCGATCGGATCTTCCCGCTATCCGGTTACAGAAGAGGATTACCGGAAAACTCCCGGAATCATGAGGAAATACAATATCAGATACATCCTTCCCAACGGCGGAAACGGCACCATGGATACCTGCGGCAATATTTACCGGGCTTGCGCGGCGGAAGGGTATGAGGACCTGAGGGTCGTGGGGATTCCCAAGACCATTGACAATGACCTGGCAGTGACGGATCATACGCCCGGATTCGGCAGCGCCGCCCGGTATATTGCGGCATCGGTACAGGAAGTGGGGGCGGACGTCCGTTCTCTTCCCATCCATGTCTGTGTGATAGAAGCCCTGGGGAGAAATGCCGGCTGGATCACGGCGGCTTCTGCCCTGGCGAGAAAGAAAAAGAATGATGCTCCCCATCTGATCTACCTTCCGGAACGTCCTTTTGACGAGGAAGAATTTCTCCGGGATGTGAAGGAGCTGTATGACCGCCTGGGCGGTGTGGTGGTGGTAGCCAGTGAAGGCCTGAAAAAGGCGGACGGAACCCCGGTGGTGGAACCGATCTTCAAAACGGAGAGAGCGATTTATTACGGAGACGTGAGCTCTTATCTGGCGAACCTGGTGATCCGCCGCCTGGGAATCAAGGCCAGGAGCGAGAAACCGGGTCTCTGCGGACGGGCGTCCATCGCCTGGCAGTCTCCGGTGGACCGGGAGGAAGCGGTCCTTGCGGGATCGAAGGCTCTGGAGGCAGCACTGGAAGGCCATACGGGAGTGATGGTCGGATTTAAAAGAACGGAAGGAACGGAAGGCTACGGGATCGAAACGGTTCTGATTCCCATCGAGCAGGTCATGATGGTGGAAAAGACCATGCCGGATGAATTTATCAGTGAAAAGGGAAACGATGTGACGGATGCTTTTGTAAACTGGTGCCGTCCGCTGATCGGACCGGAGCTGAGAGACTTTATTGACTTTCAGGACGGAAATGAGGAGTAGGAACTATGAAACATATTTTTCTGAATTTAAAGCGGTTTGACATTCCGAAGACGGAAGGCGGCGTAAATGCCATTGCTCCGGCGGCAGAGTGGGGAAGCTTTATTGTAAAAGGGACCCAGGATGGGATCAGAAAGATTGCGGAAGCAGCCGGAACGGATACGGAGTTTGTGATGTATCTGCCGGAGGCTCATCTGATCCCTGCTGTTCTGGCAAAAACGGCGGACAGCCTGGTGAAGATCGGATGTCAGAGCGTGTACCGGGACGATGCGGCGCCCGGACATAATTTTGGAGCCTTTACCTCCAATCGTACGGCCAAGGCAGTCAGAGCCCTGGGCTGTGAGAGCGTTCTCATCGGCCACTGCGAAGAAAGAAATGATAAGGCCGGCATTCTGAAGGAGGCGGGAGTGACGGATACGGCAGCAGTGAACCGCCTGCTGAATCAGGAAGTGAAACGGGCGGTGGAAGCCGGATTGTCTGTGCTTTACTGTATCGGTGAAAAAGCAGAGGAGCAGGATAGATGGCAGGAGGTGCTCAGAGAGCAGATCGAGACCGGTCTGGACGGCGTGGACCGTTCTTCCGTAGTGATTGCCTATGAGCCGGTGTGGGCGATCGGGCCGGGAAAAACTCCGCCTGACGGAGCATACATCAAAATGATCGCAGATTACGTAAAAGAAGTTTCCGGAGGCATGGACGTGGTATACGGAGGCGGACTGAAACAGGACAATGCGAAAATGCTGGCAGAGATCCCGTCCATCGACGGCGGACTGATCGCACTGACCCGGTTCTCCGGAGAGATCGGATTCTATCCGGAGGAATATCTGGAGATTGCCGGATTGTATCTGGGAATCGAGCAGTAGGACAGAAAAGCAGGACTGTCCGCAGACACCGGCGGCCGGAACGGGCCGCTGCCAAAGACAGAGAGGTATTGACGATGAAAAATTTACAGTTTGAATATGGACACGGTCTGATGAAC
>CALWRQ010000052.1 GCA_944383965.1 uncultured Lachnospiraceae bacterium | reverse complement strand
ATGGTTTTCATGTTTCTTGCCATTTGATTTGTCCTCCTAAATTAATAGAATATTGTATAGTTCCCCATCCAAATAGGCCCCTGGGAAAACCAGGGTTTTGTCAGGGAGCGACCTGTTATCATTATATCAAAGGTTTTTTAAAATGGAAAGAGATTGTTCGCAAAAATAAGTATTATTTTACGAACAATCTCCCGTTTTTATACATGAATTATATCATTTTTTCCTGTTTTTTTATACTCCCGGACCATCCTGCACCGTAGCTTTTGTCTGCTCCGGATGGGGAACGATCACCGGATCTGCCGTCTCAGGAGTATTCTCTCCTTCCTGTGCGGGAGCTGCGGTTTCCACGGTCTCTTCATGAGCTGCTGTCGTCTGCGCCGGCTTGCTCTCGGAGGTTCCGGAACCTGCTGGCTGGGAAGGACTCTGCGTGCTTCCGGATGAAGGAGCGTTTGTGGATACAGGAGAAGTCTCTCCGTCAATGGTCGGCACCGTCATATCCGGATTCAGGGATTCCGTCGTGCTTTCTCCCTCGGAAGTCACCTGCTCATCTGTTTCATTTCTGTGGATCACAGCGGAATGCCCCTTGTAGGTACTGTTGTGGAGCAGTTCATCGCTGATCACTTCCCCGTTCTTTTTGATTACCAGATTCGTGGTCCAGCGGCTTCCGTTCTCCGCCTGTTTGATGATCTTCTCCGTGTGCGGCGGCAGCGTCAGATCTTCCACATATTCCGGCTCCGGCGGGTCAATCTCAGCCACCTTTTCTGAATGCATGGAATAGGTCACTCCCTCTTCCAGGATCGGGATTCCGACTACGGATATCGTCAGTTTCATTCTTCCGGAAAGGCTTCCTTCCAGCTTTGCCCGAAGGGCAATGGCTGTATCGGAATTGTTTACAAATTTCATGTCCGGTCCGCCGTAGCTCACTGCAGCATCCTCACCCGGTGTCACATAGGACGGTTCAAAGCTGTGCGCATGACGTTCCGTTGTCTTAATGCCGGCAAATACTACCGCATTATAAAGCGTGGATGATACCTGGCAGACACCGCCTCCCGGCTCTTCTACCAGTTTTCCGTCCAGATAGGCTCCCGCCGGCTTATAGCCCTTATCCTCAGAGCGGGGGCCTGTAGTATCGTTAAAGGAAAACGTTTCTCCCGGCTGGATAATCTTTCCTTCCAGGCATTCGCTGGCCAGTTTGATGTTGGTATTCCGATCCTTGTTGGCCGTCGTTGTGGTGGAATACTGCCCGATCACCTGATACATTTCCTTTGCTTCCGCTTCCGTGATTTCCGGCTCTACCTCCTGGCCTTCCGCCTGAAGCTTTGCCGTGAAGTTTCTGTCCGCGATGGCCTGTTTGATATCTGCCGTCAGCTTCTCCTGATCAATCACCACACCGTTCTCTTCTCCGGAATAAATAAATGAATTTGTATCCTTGTCAAATCCGGAAATCTCGCCGTTTTTTGCAGGCTTGTCCCACTTGTCAGCCATGGCCTGCACCTGGGCTTCAATCAGCGCATCCATGCCGCTGGTATCCAGAGTGTAGCTGGATTTGAGTTCCTCTCCGGAAAAGATTTCATCCAGCAGCTCATCAACCTTATCTCCGATCAGGTTTTCCACCTGGTAAGTATCTCCGTCATAAGATACCTCCATGGACCAGGAATATCCGGCCAGTATGGCGGTTCTGGCCTGTTCCTTTGACATTCCTGCGATGGATACGCCGTCCACTGTAACTTCTGTATCCAGTGCTGCTTCGGAAGTCTCATTTCCTGCATTCTGGCCGGAGCGGCAGCCTTTTGCGGCCAGGGCAATTACAAGGATCAGAAGAATCAGCCCTACTCCTGCTGCTGCGATCATTTTATAATTGTTCTGTTTCTTTTTCCTCCTGCCTCCCCGGCTTCCGGAACCCTTTCCTGAGGAGGAACGAGTACCTGAGGTGCCGTAATGGGCCGAGGTGCTTCTTCCGGAAGATGCCGTTCTGGAAGCTCTGGAAGAGGATGCTCCTCTGGAGGAGGCGCTGCTTCTGGACGGCGATGCATTCCTGGAACCGCTCCGTCCTCTTCCGGAGCCGTTTCTGCTGTCATCATAAAGATTCATGTTATATATTCACCCATTCTGTTTAGAATTTTTCTGCGGTCCTTTCTGTTCCGAAGGGATCACAGCATAGAGTATAACATACTTTTTTAAAAAAGAAATGCCTATTTTCTTTCTTTTGTCATAATTTTTTTGGTGTTTTACTTATGTGTGAAATGGTGTTACTATACTGTTAGAAATTTATTACCAAACTGTTTCATAGGAGGCTTTTCATGAGTTTTATCGATCTTCACGTTCATTCCTCCGCGTCCGACGGGACCTTTTCTCCGTCTGATGTGGCAAAGCTTGCTGCAGCATCCGGTCTTTCGGCCATGGCTCTGACGGACCATGACACCGTAGCCGGCGTGCAGGAAGCAGTTGCAGCAGCTCCCGCCTCCCTTGAGGTCATTCCCGGAGCCGAGCTTTCCGCATTATGGAAGGGCAGGGAAATCCACATTCTTGGCCTTTATCTTGATCCTACCGCTCCTCTGCTCCTGTCTTCTCTGGAAGCGCTACGGGCAAAAAGGGAAGCGCGAAATGAAGAGATCCTCTCCCGTCTCCGAAAAGCCGGTTTTCCCATGACCCGGGAAGAACTCCAGAGCGGAAATCCGGATACGGTGATCACCCGAGCTCATTTTGCACGGGTCATGGAGGAAAAAGGGTACGTTTCCTCCAGAAAGGAGGCTTTCCGCCGCTACCTGGAGCCGGGCTGCCCCTACTGTCCGAAGAAGGAAGAGCTTTCCCCCGAAACGGCAGTCGAGCTGATTCTTGCCGCAGGAGGTTTTCCCGCTCTGGCTCATCCCCTTCAGTATCGGTTCAGCAAACGTGATCTGGATGGGCTTACCGCATATCTGAAAGAACTGGGAATGAAAGGACTCGAGGTCTATCATTCCTCCTGCAACGCGTGGGAAAGCCAGAAACTGAAGGAGCTGGCCGTTCGCCACGGGCTGCTTCCCACCGGCGGTTCTGACTTTCACGGGGCAAACAAACCGGATATCCGCATCGGGTCCGGCAGGGGCAATCTGCGGATCTCCTCCCTTCTTCTGGATGATATCCGTGCTGCCTGTCTCCGATCTATCCCATAGCGGGCTGCACTATATTTTCCGTGAGAAAACCGGTATTTTTAGGAAATTTGTTTCTTGTTTTCCGGCAGGTCTTTTATTATAATGATAACGAATTCAGAGAAAAGATAAGTTTCCAAAGAATAGGAGGATGTTCCAAATGAAAATTCAGAATATCACAGATGTGGAAGCCTTTTTCAAGGTAATCGATTCCTGCAAGGGTCCGGTAGAACTGATTTCCCCGGAAGGAGACCGGATCAACCTGAAATCCAAGCTGAGCCAGTACCTTTCCATGGCCACCATGTTCTCCAACGGCTACATCAACGAGCTGGATCTGGTTGCTCACGAAAAGGAAGATATTGAACGTCTGATCAAATATATGTATCAGGGCGAATAAGTCTGACGCCGCGGCAGAAAGCCGCGGCGCTTTTTATTTTTCTCTGTTCTTTTTTCGTTCTTCCCTTCGGTGAACTTCATCCCGGAGAAGGGAATAAAGCACGGAGCACAGAGGGATGAAAATCAGCATCCCCACCACTCCCATCAGGCTGCCTCCCACAGTAACTGCCATGAGCACCCATATGGACGGAAGACCTACAGAATTGCCTACCACATGAGGATAGATCAGATTGCCTTCTATCTGCTGAAGTACAAAAAATACTGCTATGAATTCCAGTGTCATCAGCGGACTGACCATAAGCATGAGGAAGATTCCCACTGCACAGCCAATAAACGCCCCGAACACCGGGATCAGAGCCGTAAAGGCGATCAGTACCCCGATCAGAAGGGCATACGGCATGCGGAGCAGGGACATGACTACAAAAAACATCGTTCCGAGAATGACTGCTTCCACACACTGTCCTGCCAGAAAGCTGGAAAAGGTCTTCTCTGTTCTGACCGCGATGTCAATCACGCTTTCCGCCGCTTTCTCCGGAAGAAACGCCCGTACCAGCTTTTTCCCCTGGGCACACAGCGTTTCCTTCTGCAGCAGAATATAAAGAGAAAAGATAAATCCGATTCCGAAATTGGTAAATCCGGTTACAATGGATATGGCCGCAGAAAATGTGGTGTCCAGCACAGATCCGGCTCCGTTTTTCAGAAAGCCTGCTATCTGCTGGAACAGCTCTGCCCAGTTGATCTGTATGGTCTCAATGTACTCAACAATTTCCGGGTACTGGATAAACAGAGCTTCCGCCCCTGACAGCACCTGCTCCACAAAAGCAGGTATGCTCCTGCTCAGGCTCATCAATGTGTTTACGATTTCCGGAGTTACCACAAAAGTAACCAGGAACAACACTCCTGATACCAGAATGATCGTAATGATCAGCCCGGCCGGACGATGCCATTTTTTTCTTCCCCCTTTGCCGGCCATCAGCTTTTCCACCCGTCTCATGGGAACATTCAGAATAAATGCAATGGCTCCTCCCAGCAGAAAAGGAGAGAGCATCTTCAGGATCCTGGCCAGAACAGCCAGGCATTCCCTGTAATGGACGGCCGCTACCGCCGCCACAATCGTAAAGAGAATCAGACCTCTTATTTTTTTCACCGTATCATTGGACAGATTCATTGAATTCCCTCTTCCGCGCACCGACAGAATGCGCTCCTGATCTCATTTTCTTCCGCCTGAAAGCTTCCCTGGGCCATCAGACTGCTGCCGCCGCCTCTGCCGTTCAGACAGGCATTCATCTTTTTTGACAGGGAACGCATATCATGAGAAGCACTGCCCAGCACATACTGATAGCCGTCTCCCTTTCTGGAACAGGCCAGCACGATTGTTCCCTTTCCTCCCTCATACAGCAGGGTACAGTACTTTCTCAGCTGTACCGGATCCATTTCCTCAAACACTGCCAGAAGGCCGTCCTTCTTCGGAAACGCTGCAGCTTTCACCTCTGCAGACTCCAGACGGAGGCGGGAAATCTCCCCTTCCAGACGGCCGTTCTCTTCTTTCAGCCGTTTCACTGCTTCCGTGACATCATCCTGCTTAGCTGCAAGAGCAGCGGAAAGAGCAGCCACCTGTTTCTGTCTCTTCCTGCAGTGAAGAAGGGCTTTCCTGCCGCACAGCAGCGAAATCCGCACTCCTCCTTTATAGTGGATCATTCCCAGGACCTTTATCAGCCCGACCTCCCCGGTTCTGGCTACATGAGTTCCGCAGCATGCACATCTGTCCACTCCCGGAATCACGGCAATTCTCACTTCTCCCTCCAGCTTCTTCTTGCTGCGGTACTCCATTTCTGAAAGCTCCTGCGGAGACGGCACCAGAATCTCAATGGGCAGATTCCGATAAATGACCTCATTGGCTTCCGTCTCCATTTCATCCAGCTCCTCCTGGGTGAGAACTCCGTTAAAGTCGATGGTGATTTCTTCACTTCCCATGTGAAATCCCACGTTGTCATATCCGAACCGATTATGTATGCATCCGGTAAGAATATGCTCTCCGGAATGTCCCTGCATCCGGCTAAACCTCTCTTCCCAGCAGATCTCCCCGTTCACTGTGCTGCCCTCGTCCAGAGGCCTGTCCGCATAATGAATGATTTCTCCGTTCTCTTCCTGAACATCCAGAATCTGCGCTCCTCCCAGTACTCCCGTATCACAGGGCTGTCCTCCGCCTTCAGGGAAAAAGGCCGTACGGTTCAGGGTGATCTCCCACCGTCCCTCTTTGCCTTTCCGGCATCCGGTAACCACCGCCGTAAATTCTTTTTCATAGGATGATTGATGATAGATTCGTTCCATAATATTCTCCTTGCCTGTTCTTATCCCTATTATACACAACTCTTCTCTGACTTCAATCAGATGATTTCTAAAATTTTTCAGAAAAAGGCGCAACTATGGCAAGCCGGACCTCATATGATGGAGTGTAATCAACTTATTGGAGGAACTGACATGAGTGATTTGGCGGCAACGAACTGCGGATGTGGCTGCGGATGCGAAACAGGAGGAAGCTGCGGCGGAGGATGCAATATTCTCTTCCTGCTTCTGATTCTGTGCTGCTGCTGCGGCGGAGAACATAACAGCTGCGGATGCGGAAACAGCGGAGGCTGGGGATCGGAATGGCTCTGGATCCTGATCCTGTGCTGCTGCTGCGGCGGCGGAGGCTGGGGCGGAAACGGAGGCTTCTGCTGACCGATCTGTTCCACTTTTCAGGGGCGCTGTTCAGCGCCCCTTTTTTCTTTATTTCTTCTTCTTTTTTCTCTTCCTTCCTGCTTCCTGACTCTGCATGAGCCGCTGATCAGGCTCCTTTCTCCGCCGGCTTTTCAGGCAGTCCTCATCGATTTCATAAACCGCATTCCCATCTATAATCAGGCGTGTAGCCATTTTCATCACCCTCCTATCACCATTACTATATGCAGGCGGCATGAATTCCTTGAACGGCGCATATATTGTCACCAAAGAAATTTTCGAGGTATGGGATGATCAATCACGATGAACAGCCTTTGAAGCTTACGGATCTGGATTATCTCACCGGAGATCACCACCTCCAGATGATGAAGGCCGCTCTTCCCTATATGAATGTTCCCCAGCAGCGTGTTTTTTCAGCTGCCGTCAAGGTAATGGAGCTTAAGCGCACCATGGGGCTTTTTCATGACCAGCAGGTAGCGGCAATGGGAATCAGCAGCCCCGGATCCTCTTCTCCGGCAGATATGCTGGAAGCCATCCGCCCTTACGGAAACCCCCGCGAGCAGGAAACCATCGGTCTCCTGATCAATCTGCTGAGAGGAGTCTCTTCACCTGCCATGGACCAGATGAAAAGCTTTCTGTCTCCGGAGCAGCAGTCCCGGATGGACGCCATGCAGCTTATGATACAGGCCATGCAGCAGACCGGCTGACCTGCCGGAAAGGAGCTTTTATGAATGACTGGAAAAAAGATCCAAGACTGAAAAAAATGGACCCCGAAAAAATCGAGGTCCTCTCAGAATTTTCCCGACGTCTTGAGCAGACGCCGGGACCGCAGATGCTTTCTGTCCTTCTTTCTTTTCAGATGGAGGCAGAAGAAAAGGGAATCCGTTTTTCCGATGAGGAAACCGGTCTTCTGGTATCCATCCTTTCTGCCCGCATGCCCCAGTCTGAGCAGAAAAAACTGTCCATGCTCAGGCTGTTCGCAAGAAAGATGAGTTCCCGAAGAGTCTGAGGCTCAGCAGCCTCCTCCGGAACCGGTTAGTGTTCCAGAATGACGATCTTTGTTTTCTCATCCGCCGAAATCATAACCGTTTTCATCTCCGGCTCCGGAATACAGATGCAGCCGCTGGAGCCGGGGTATCCCTCCGCTGTACAGTGAAGGAATATGGCAGATCCCATGCCGGGAACCGCTTCTTCATTATAGCTGATGGAAAGAGCATAATGATAGTAAGGCGACACCTCAATCAAATGCTCCGCCGAATTCCAGTCTCTCTCTGTCTGGGATACATCGACCATCCGGTTGTAATGGATACTGTCCGGATCATCCACCCAGTAATCGTTCTCCGTTACCTTATGATAGGGAAGGATCGATCCCGGATCATCCAGAATCCCGAACGCCCGGTTAAAATGGTACACTCCGCAGGGCGTTTTCTTATCTCCCTCTCTCTTGTCACGGCTGCAGCCGTTTAACCCCCACACTCCGTCCGTTTCAAATACCGGACTCCACACTCCTTCAGACACCTGATAATAGGCTGCCCGCACTGCCGACCCGCCCTTTCCTCTTACAACCAGGATCTTGTCCGCATCCCCCACCACGGCAGGATCTGACAACAGATCCTTATCGTTCAGTTCTGCAGGCACCTCAGGAAGAGGCGTTTCCTCTTCTCTGGCGGTCTTTCCGTCCCGGGTCCCTGTCAGCCCAGCTCCCGGGCCGGATACTGCCGTTTCAGCCGCTGCCGTACCACTGCCTGCAGCAGCCATTCCCGCCGCCAGACACAGCAGCACAGCTAATTTTTTCCATCTTCCCACGATGTCCACCTTCCTTTCTCTTCCGTCATCATAGCACAGGAAAAAGCTTCCGTAAAGCAGCAGCGTATGCGGCTTTTTTACAGAAAAACGGACAGGCACAGCAGCACAGCCAGAAATCCCACGTTCCACACGGTAAACTGGAGAAGATACGAGCCCTTTTTCTTCGGAAACTTCACAGCAATCTGTTTATAGGAAATCAGACTGGCCATGGATGCAATGAGCGTTCCCAGACCTCCCAGATTCGTTCCTATGATCAGTTCTTCCCAGCGGTCGGTAAAGCCGGACAGCAGCAGGGCAGCCGGCACGTTGCTGATGATCTGGCTGGCCGCTACAGCTGCCAGCCGCTCATTTCCCTCCAGAATTCCTTCCAGAAAACTGCAGAATTCCGGAAGCCGGCCCATATTGCCGATAAAGATAAAGAATGCAGCAAAAGTGAGAAGCAGACCGTAGTCCACCTTTCTCAGAAGGCCATTTCTGTCAGCCAGAAGCGCCAGAACGACTGCCGCCAGAAGCAGTTCCTCTCTGAGCAGTCCGGACACGGTAAGCAGGCACAGCAGAAAGAGTCCCGTATAAAGAGCCAGACGTTTTCTGTCCGGAGCAGAGGGACGCTCCACCGAACATTCTGCCCGGCCTTTTCCGAATACTGCCAGGATTCCTGCGGCCAGCAGCAGAGCTGATGCCCCGGCATAGGGAAACATGAGTGCCACAAATGAACCTGCTCCCATCCCGGACAGCGCATACAGATACAGATTCTGCGGATTTCCGATGGGAGTGAGCATGCTGCCCAGATTGGCGGCAATTGTCATGAGCACCACCGTAATGCAGACTCTTTTTTCCATTCCTGCCATTCCCAGCACCAGCACGGCAAAAGGCACAAAAGTAACCAGTGCCACATCATTTGTGATAATCATGCTGCAGAAGAAGCACAGAAATACCAGACACCCAGCCACTCCTCTTTCACTTTTCACTTTTGACAGAAGCGCCGCTCCCAGAAGGCGGAACACTCCCAGTTTCTGCATTCCCGCCATCACTGCCATCAGGCAGAACAGAAGTTCCAGGGTGCGAAAGTCGATATACCCCATATATTCTCTGTCCGGAGGAACCAGAAAGCAGGAAACGGCCGCCAGCACCGCTGCTGCTGCCAGTACGGTTTCCGTTTTGATAAAATGTTTGATTTTTTCAGCCACAGCTTTTTCTCCTATTTTCACCCATGGAAAAACAGCGGATGGGAATATTCTCCCATACGCTGTTTTTCTGCATCCTATTCTGTCTTATCTGCATACCAGGTTGATGATTTTTCCCGGAACGTAGATTTCCTTCACAATGGTTCCTGTCATTTTGTCTGCCACCGCTGCTTTTCCTGCTTCCAGCGCCTCTTCCTTGGATACGTCTGCCGGAAGACTCACTACGGCACGGGTCTTGCCGTTTACCTGAACGGGGATCTCCAGCTCATCATCCTTCATGGCCTCCTGATCGCACTCCGGCCAGGAAGCGTGGAATACGCTGTCCGTACCGCCCAGTGCCTCCCAGAGTTCTTCTCCCAGATGGGGGGCAAACGGCGCCAGAAGGATTACGAACGTCTTTAAAGTTTCCTTATCGATTCCGCCTTCCTTCTTTGCCAGCTCAATCAGCTTGTTGTTGTATTCCATAAAGCCGGATACTACCGTATTCAGGCTGAACTGGTCAAAACGCTGTTCAATATCGTATACCAGCTTATGGCGCAGCTTCACCATTTCCTTTGTTTCTTTCACATCGCTGTCTTTGCTGTCCATTACCAGAGAGTAGAAGCGCTTCAGGAAACGGGCTACTCCCTCGATTCCCCTGTCATCCCACTCTGCATCCAGCTCCGGCGGTCCTACAAACAGCTCATAAAGTCTCAGGGCATCGCAGCCGTAGTCTCTTACCAGATCGTCAGGAGATACTACATTTCCCTTGGACTTACTCATCTTGATACCGTTCTTTCCGGTGATCATTCCCTGATTGAACAGCTTCGTGAAGGGCTCATCAAAATCAATCACACCGATATCGTACAGGAATTTGGTGTAGAAACGGGAATAGAGCAGATGAAGCACTGCGTGCTCTACACCGCCGATATACATATCCACCGGCAGATATTTGTCTGCCTTCTCCCTGGATACCAGCTCCTGATCGTTCTTGCTATCCACATAGCGAAGGAAGTACCAGGAAGAGCCTGCCCACTGAGGCATGGTATTGGTTTCACGCTTGGCAGGAGATCCGCAGCAGGGGCAGGTGGTATTCACCCACCAGTCAATGTCTGCCAGCGGTGACTCGCCCGTACCTGTAGGCTGGTACTTTTCCACCTCCGGAAGCGTCAGCGGCAGCTGATCCTCCGGTACGGGAACATTTCCGCACTTCGGGCAGTGAATGATCGGAATGGGCTCTCCCCAGTATCTCTGACGGGAGAATACCCAGTCACGCAGTTTGTAGTTCACCGTCTTCTTTCCGATTCCTCTTGCCTCGATCATGGCAGGAGCTTCTTTCTTCAGCACAGAACTCTCCATGCCGTTCCACTCTCCGGAATTGATCATGGTGCCCGCAGCTTCTGTATAAGCCTCTGTCATGTTTTCGATTTCTTTTCCGTCTTTGGCGATAACCTGAATAATGGGAAGGTTAAATTTCTTCGCAAATTCAAAGTCTCTGTCATCATGGGCCGGTACACACATGATGGCGCCCGTACCGTAATCAGCCAGTACATAGTCGGACAGCCAGATCGGTACCTTAGCGCCGTTCAGCGGATTGATCGCATAGCTTCCCGTAAACACACCGGTCTTCTCCTTATCCTGAAGACGGTCTACATTGGATTTCATGGAAGCATCAAAGATGTACTTCTCCACAGCCTCTCTTGTTTCATCCGTAGCAAGGCTCTTTGCCAGAGCATGCTCCGGGGCCAGTACCATGAAGGTAGCTCCGTACAGAGTGTCCGGACGAGTCGTATAGACCGTGATCTTTTCCTCTCTTCCCTCTACCGGGAAATCCACTTCTGCGCCGTAGGATTTGCCGATCCACTCGCTCTGCATCTTTTTTACTTTCTCCGGCCAGTCCAGTTTATCCAGATCATTTAACAGCCGCTCTGCATAGTTGGTGATCTTTAACATCCACTGACGCAGGTTCTTCTTTGTAACGGGGGTTCCGCAGCGCTCGCAGCAACCGTTGACCACCTCTTCGTTGGCCAGACCGGTCTTACAGGAAGGACACCAGTTGATGGGGAATTCCTTCTCATATGCAAGTCCCTTTTTGAACATCTGGACAAAGATCCACTGCGTCCACTTATAAAAGCCGGGATCCGTAGTATTTACTTCCATATCCCAGTCATAGATCGCAGCGATCTGATTGATCTGTCTTTTAATATTCTTTATATTCTCCGCTGTGGAAATAGCCGGATGTACGCCCATCTTGATCGCGTAATTTTCTGCAGGAAGGCCGAACGCATCCCATCCCATGGGATGAATCACATATTTCCCTTTCAGCAGCTGATAGCGGCTCCAGGCATCGGAGATCACATAGCCTCTCCAGTGACCTACATGCAGTCCGCTTCCGGACGGATACGGGAACATATCCAAGCAGTAATATTTCTCCTTTTTTCCGTCATTTACATTGATCGGGTGCTTTTCCCAGTGCTCACGCCATTTTTTCTCTATGGCTGTGTGATTGTACTGTGCCATGACAGTTCCTCCTTTTTGGTGGTTTCTTTCAGAGGCCGGGCAGTCCGGAATAAAAAAAGCCCTGCGCCTCTATGCTGTATAGAGACGCAAGACCATCCTCACGCGGTACCACTCTATTTCACACCTGCATCGTGTGCCCTCATCTTCCCGATAACGGCGGGCTGCCGGCCGTTCCTACTGGGAAACGGTTATCCTTTGGGACGGCTACTCAAGGGCCAGTTCACCCTTCTCCTGCAACTGCCTTTCACCTGCCGGCAGCTCTCTGATGCATTCTGAATGGTTACTACTCCCTGTCACAGTATTTACACTAGACCTTAATTTAGCACACTTGTCTTTTTCTGTCAACTCCCAACCGGAAATCCTTCCGCGGGGACTTTCCGTATCGGCCGGTCTTTCAGCCCCTCTCCTGTTTCCGGCAGAGCGCCCAGACCGCCAGCGCACGGCCGGCAAAGCAGGCCGCCGACTCTGACAGAGCAAACATTTCCGCACCGAATGCAGAAGACAGACCCATTCCCAGAGAAGCAGCACACATCATCATCAGGTAAACCATTTCAAAATCCTGAGACAGATACCGTTTCTGCATCAGCACCAGAACATACCTCAGACAGATGACCTCCAGCAGAAGGAGCACTGCCCCCGCTGCCATATTCAGCCTTCCTTCCGCCATTCCGTGAATTCCGGCCAGAACGATCAGTCCGGCCATGGCGCCGTGTACCCAGGGGGAGCTGTAGCCCTCTTCTCTTTCGATCCCCCATACTCCCCACACCAAAAGCGCATAACCGGAAAACAGCAGAAGCTCCCGTTCCCCCACTGCAGACTGCAGCGTGACCAGAGTCAGTCCGCTCAGCATTTTCACTCTGTTTCCGTCCATATTCTGCCTCCTTCCGGTCTCTTTCCTCCCTTTTCTTCGTCCAGTATAACACAGAGGCAGACGGAACGTCTTTTCGATTTCCTTACGGTTTTTCTACAGTTCCCAAAAGATGGTTCGGATTCCGGTCCTTTCCGGCCCTTCCCTTACCGCCGTTCCGGTTGCTTTCCCGTTCTCAGCAGCAGGCTCTTTCCCGCCCGGCAGAGAAGAAGGCAGCAGGCAGACGACAGAATATGGGCGGCTGCCGCTCCCCAGACTCCCAGCCCGGCCGCCAGAACAAGCATGCCAAGTCCTGCTCCGTGAACAGCCAATGCCGCCACGGCAGCGGCCGCAGCCGGAATCCCCTTTCCCAGACGGAACAGGAATCCCGCCTGAGATGCCGCCGCCGTCATAAGGAAAACAGATACGGCACACACTGCGGCCTCACCCGGAAATCCTCCCGTTCTGTTCGAAAGAAGGAGATCATATCCCGGGCCTCCCAGAATGACCAGAGCAATTCCTCCGGCTGCCCCGGCAACAGCCGCCCGGCGTCCGGCCCTGCCGGACAGCTCCCGAAGCTTTTTTCTGTTTTTTCTGCAGCTTTCCAGCCCGGAAAGGCAGGCACTCCACGGAACAGATGCCAGACAAACGCAAAGCAAAGCCAGAATCCAACACTGCCCAAAGATCCCCCACGCTTCCGTACCTCTCATAACTCCCCAGTCCAGAAGCACAGAGCATCCCCAGGCGAAGCAGAAAATACCCGCTCCCGCACTGCTGGGGGGAATCGGTTCTGAAAGACCGGAGGGCCGTTTTTCCTTTTTCTTTCCATACAGCGCCAGAGCAGCAGCTGAAACTGCCACAGCGGCCGCAGCTCCGACTCCCAGCCCCAGAATTCCTCCCGCAGCTCCAAACGCTTCGGAATATCCTTCTGTTTCATATACCAGTTCTGATTTCAGTCCTTCCCTGATCCACGCCTCCGTCACCAGTACGGATGCCGCTCCCCCAAACAGCTGCTCCAGCAGCAGGGATGCAGATGACCAGCCGCGTGCTCCCAGGCCGGTCAGTCTGCCGCGCACTGCCCCAAGACAGGGGAGAAAAAACGCCGCCAGTGCGAGACTTTCCCATGCGTATTTTTCCATCGGTCTTCCTGCCGCGCCGGCAGCTCCCTTCCCGAACAGGAGCAGGCAGATTCCCGCCGCTGCTCCTGCCAGCACAGAAGTAATCAGGATCTTCCGGAAAAACCGTTTTCCTTTGATTTTTCTCCCTTTCGCTGCAAAAACTGCCGTTTTTCTGGCTGTAAATCCGGCCAGAGCCCAGGCTGTCAGTCCCCACAGCAAAAGATATGCAAAATAAGGTCCTGCCATCCACCCGCTTCCTTCCCGGCCGATCCGGCTAATAACCGGTATCCGGAATCCCAGTGAAACGGCGGCACTGATTACCACATCCATTCCCGAAAATAAGGCGGCGCATCCGGTCACGCCGCCTGTCTGTTTTCTGTTATCTTCCATAAAACTCCGTTCTGTCCACATGTTTTGTCGAAAGGATGCATACCCATGTTTTCCCGGGATTCAGAAGGATTTCCTCTCCGTCAGGATCATAGTAGCGGGTTATGCCATCTTCCTTTTTCCAGGTTACGGGCACAGCCTTTCCGTTTGTCGCATAGTAACCCCATTCCGGTGTATCCACATTGATGTTCAGATAGGGAGTATCCGCATAATACCCTGACTGACAGTACTGAATGATTACATTTTTAACTGTCAGAGGACCTTCATCACTCTTCTGCGGTGCATCTGACTGATATCTGTGGTACAGTCCGTCTCCTTCATCATACTGAAAACAGGGATGGTACATCGGATAGCCCGGCTCGATTTTCTGCGCATCCACCGCCGATTCATATTCCAGAATCACGGGCTGGTCAGGCCTGGCAAACCGGTAATGCCCCTCATACCCCTCTCCGTATTCCTGGCTGTAGCCCAATTCCCCTATGGCCGTCTGTATCCGGTCGAAGCTGGTATATGCATTGTGAGGAGACTTCCGGTCGTCGGAGCGGAAAAATGCCTTCGCTCCGGCTCCTTCCAGCCCGTTGATATGATCAATCTCCTTCAGATCCGCCTTTGCAAAGCTGCTCTGCCCGTAGTGAGCATAAACAGCATCAAACTCCTTTGCAAAGGAGATGAAGCAGTTGCGGCAGCTTCTTACCGATCCGATTCTTTCCAGATCATCGTAGTCCTCGATCAGGGCCATGTACCTGACCATATCTCCCTCCACAGGAACCTCATAGATCACCCCTGCATGTCCCATACCGTAGTGGGGCCAGGACTCCTTGTCGTTGCTGATCATCACAGCAAGCGGCCTTCTGTTCCCCTTCTCCACTGCTGTCATTTCTCCCGTAAGATAGCTCTGGATCCTTCCGTCCACAGCAATCCGTTCTTCCGGAATATATTCCTGCTCCTCTGTCTCCGGTTCGCTGGCTGCGGTCACCTCCACAGGCTTCGCCGCCTGAGAGGTCTCCTCTGTCCGGGATGTCATGGTTGCTGCAGTATCTTCATATCTGCTGCCGCATCCCGGAATTGCAGAAAGTACGGCAAACCCCAGGCAGAGCGCGTATCCCCCCGCCCTCTTCATCTCACATACCCTCTCCTCTCCAGAATCTCCTCCTGCTTTCTTTCCATCACCAGCCGTTCTCCATCCTCCATATGATCATAGCCGAACAGATGAAGCATGCTGTGAGCCACCAGAAATGCCAGTTCCCTCTCCTGAGAATGTCCGTATTTTTCTGCCTGCTCCTCTACCTTGTCCACTGACACTACAATATCCCCCAGCATCAGCTCTCCCGTCTCCGGGTTGAAAAAGTCTTCCGCCTGATCCTCCAGGCCGTCAAAGTCCGCAGGACTGGCATATTCAATCATAGGAAACGACAGTACATCCGTAGGACTGTCGATTCCCCTGTGATCCCGGTTGATCTCCTGTATGGAAGCATTGTCTGTCAGAGTTACGCTGACTTCCGCTTCATAAGGACAGTTCTCGTAGTCCATCGCCTCTTCCACCACTTCACGGATAATCTTCTCCCACGGAAGCTCCAGTTTTTTTTCCGCCTCATACTCAATCTCAATTGTCATTTTTTCTTCTCCTTATGCCTTTCGGCTTTTCTCCTTTGCCTTTTTCCCTCTCTCTGGTCCTGGTTTCATAATCATCATAAGCCTGCACGATTTTCTGTACCAGAGGATGACGCACTACATCCTGATTGGTCAGCCGGCAGAAGCCGATGTCATCAATCTTCGCCAGAATCTTCAGCGCCATGTCCAGACCGGAAACGGTTCCGGGAGCCAGATCCTTCTGCGTCTGGTCTCCGGTGATGATCACCTTGGATCCGAAACCGATCCTGGTAAGGAACATTTTCATCTGGGCCGGAGTGGTATTCTGCGCTTCGTCCAGAATAATATAGGCGCTGTCCAGGGTCCGTCCGCGCATATAGGCCAGAGGAGCCACCTCAATCAGTCCTTTTTCTGAATTGTGCAGATAACTCTCCGCTCCCATGATCTGATAAAGGGCGTCATAGAGAGGCCGAAGATAGGGATCAATCTTGCTCTGAAGATCGCCGGGCAGAAAGCCCAGTTTTTCTCCTGCTTCGATGGCGGGACGGGTAAGAATGATCCTGTTCACCTCACCGTTTTTAAATGCCTGAATAGCCATGGCCATGGCCAGATAGGTCTTTCCCGTTCCTGCCGGACCGATTCCGAATACGATCATTTTTTTCCGGATCATATCCACATACTGTTTCTGCCCTACTGTTTTGGGCTTTACAGGCTTTCCGTTTATGGTGCGGCAGATAATGTCTTTATCGATCTCCAGAATCTGTCCGTCGCTTTCTGTAAAGGAAAGAGAGAGGGCATAATCCACATTCTGCTCCGTAATGGAATTTCCCCTGCGGGAAAGTTCAATCAGATTGGAAAACACGCTTCGGGCTCTTTTTACCATTTCTTCCGGACCGATAACCTTGATCATACCATCTCTGGCGATCATGGTCACGTGAAGCGTTCTCTCAATTTTTTTCATATAGCTGTCAAACTGCCCACAGACATTCTGCTCATGCTCTGCGGGTATATCGATCATGGTTTCTATTACACTCATTCTGTTCTGTCATTCTCCTCTGCCGCCGGCATTTCCGGAAAGGTGATCCTCCGCGGTTCTCCTATGGATTCCCGGAGCACCGCAGTTCCCTCTATGGAAAAGCCGGAACCGTTTTCTATTATTCTAGCATTATTTTCTTCAATCTGCACCCCTTTTTGTGTCAATTTTTCCTCAAACTCTTCTGCCGTATTTTTCCTGATCTCCTCTTTTTCCTCTTCCGTATATTTTCTCTCGCAGGTAACGTACTCTTCCGCCCGGACCGTCCCCCACCAGAAAGGAAGGCAGAAGTTTTCCGTCAGACACAGCTGCCTCTCTTCTTCCCATATTCTCCATGCTGTCCCCTCTTCTGCCGGCTTCATCAGTCGGAAAAAGCGGTTTCCCATACGGAGGGTCAGCCCCGTTCTTTCCTGTCCTGTCATCGTTTCCACCGTCTTCCAGCCTGTATAATCCCTGCGGTACGTTTGCCCTGTTCTGGCTGTCACATCCCCGTCTGCCCGGACCGTATGCTCCGCCGTAACCGTTCCGCTGTCATCCGTGACGGGAATCCGTCCGCTGATCAGCACATCTCCTGCCGATACCGTGTCTCCTACAGCAGCCATGGCCGTTCCGCTCCGGACAATCATCTCCGTGATCACTCCGTCTTTTTCCGCAACAATGTCGCACGGTTCCGGATCCATATCCGGAACCGAGGAAAGTGCTTCATTTTCTTTTATCTTTACCAGAAGCCTGGTTCCCGATACCTGAGCGGATACCCAGGTAATCTCCGGAAAGTCAGCCCGCAGGCTTTCCTCCAGGTCCTCGCAGTCCACCTGTTCTTTCTTCATACCGCACCGGATATCCAATCCTTCAAAATACCGGATCAGGGTATCCTCCGTATACATCCGGTTTCCTTCCACCTGAATATCCCATATAAAGAAAGACAGGCCGAACAGCATGGAAATTCCTGCCGCCAGACCTGCAAAAAACAGTTTTCTCTTCCGGTTCCTGTATAAAAAAAACGGAAAGCCGCATCGCTTCCGGATTCTGATCTTCATTCCCGCCTTCCGAAGCGGTTCCCTTATTTTTCTGAAGCTGTTCACAGTCATCTGCCCGCTGCAGCCTCCCGGTACCGCCCGGATCTTCCACAGCTCGATTTCTCTGTTCCGGCAGAGGTTGAGGAACCGCTCCGGATCTTTTCCCGTCAGAATCACCTTCAGATAGCCTCTCATCCAGCGTCCTATTCTTTCCCCCACATTTATCCCTGCCTCTCTTCCAATTCCACCCGGCAGATCCGCCCGGTCACTTTCATGCTCTCTCCGTCATAGTATTCGATTCCAAGCCCTTTCCCTTCCACAGAGATCTTTCCGTCCCCGGTAAGCAGCTTCAGACAGCCGTCCCCGTAAAACAGAATACTCCTGTAATTTTCAATCACCATGGTCCTTGCCCCTTCCATGGTAATCACCGTTTCTCCAAGCACCGCATCCTTCGGCAGCCCCAGTCTGTCTGCGGCGGCTGATCTGATCCGCTGACCCATAAGCAGGCCCCGTTTTCCTTTTTCTATACTGTATGCAGCTTCCTCTCTGTCCCATTCCCGGCTCATACGGTTTTCTTCATCCGGAAACAGACAGAAAAAATCCCCGATAAAATATCGGGGATTTGATTACAATGGATTCGATTAGTTGAATTTACGTTTTCTAGCCGCTTCGGATTTCTTTTTCCGTCTTACGCTGGGCTTTTCGTAATGCTCTCTCTTACGGATCTCCTGCTGGATGCCTGCTTTTGCACAGTTTCTCTTAAATCTGCGCAGCGCGCTGTCCAGACTCTCGTTATCTTTTACGATTACGTTAGACATAGC
>CALWRQ010000051.1 GCA_944383965.1 uncultured Lachnospiraceae bacterium | reverse complement strand
ACGGTTGATTATTCCCGGAAAAAGACGTATACTATTCCGTGAATACATAAAAGACAGAGGTGCGATATGATAAATGAGACCATACTGGCAATTATTATTGCCTTCGCAGTGAGCGCCATATTATGCCCCATTGTGATTCCGTTTCTTCATAAACTGAAATTTGGGCAGCAGGTCCGCGATGACGGACCTCAGGCTCATTTAAAGAAGCAGGGAACTCCCACCATGGGCGGACTGGTGATCCTTACCAGCATTATTGTAACTTCCGTATTTTACCTGAAGGACTATCCCAAAATCATTCCGGTGCTGTTCGTAACCGTGGGATTCGGGATCATCGGCTTTCTGGATGACTATATCAAGATTGTGATGAAGCGATCGGAAGGTCTGAATCCGAAGCAGAAGCTGTTAGGCCAGATCGTGATCACAGGAATCTTCTGCTGGTATCTGATCACATCAGGAGAAGTGGGAACAACGGCTCTCATTCCTTTTACGGGCGGTTTTGAAAACGGATATTATGTGGATTTCGGATGGCTGTTCATTCCCTTCGTGTTCTTTGTGGTGCTGGGAACGGATAACGGAGTGAATTTTACGGACGGTCTGGACGGCCTGTGCACCAGTGTGACCATTCTGGTAGCCACCTTTATGACGGTAGTGGCCATCGGAGAAAATACGGGGATCAGTCCCATTACCGGAGCGGTAGTGGGAAGTCTTCTGGGATTTCTTCTGTTTAATGTATATCCGGCCAGAGTGTTCATGGGAGATACGGGATCCCTGGCTCTCGGAGGATTTGTGGCCTCCAGTGCATTTATGATGCAGATTCCGCTGTTTATTGCCGTAGTGGGACTGATCTACCTGGTGGAAGTACTTTCCGTGATCATTCAGGTCACTTACTTTAAGAAAACGGGCGGAAAGCGCATTTTCAAAATGGCGCCGATCCATCATCATTTTGAGCTTTGCGGCTGGCCGGAGACCAGAGTGGTGGCTGTATTTTCCATTATAACGGCCATACTCTGCCTGGTAGCGTACTTAGGATTATAGGAGGGAAAACATGAGCCAGAAGGTTATCGTTGCAGGAACAGGAAAGAGCGGAATTGCAGCGGCAAGACTGCTCCTTGATATGGGCGGCGAGATCGTGCTGTATGACAGCAATGCCGGCCTGAATAAAGCGGAGATCCGCGGAAAATTTGGAAAAAAGGATAAGGTGGACGTGGTTCTGGGAGATCTGAAGCGAACGGACCTTCTGGGAGTGGAACTGTGTGTGATCAGTCCGGGAATTCCTCTGGATGCTCCCTTTGTATCTGTGCTTGCAGATATGAAAATTCCCATCTGGAGTGAGATTCAGCTGGCTTATCAGTGCGCAAAAGGAAAGCTGATCGCTATTACGGGAACCAACGGAAAAACGACCACGACTGCCCTTACGGGAGAAATCATGAAGTCCTTTTACAAGGATGTTCATGTAGTGGGAAATATCGGTATTCCTTACACGGAGGAGGCTCTGGCTACAGAAGAAGATTCCGTTACAGTGGCTGAAGTGTCCAGTTTTCAGCTGGAGACCATTATGGATTTCCGGCCGGATGTCAGTGCCATCCTGAACATTACACCGGATCATCTGAACCGGCATAAGACCATGGAATGCTATATTGCCGTAAAAGAAAGCATCGCCATGAACCAGAAAAAGGAAGATACCTGTGTACTGAATTATGACGATCCGGTGCTGAGGGAATTCGGAAAAAGCGGAGAACTTCAGCCGAAGGTGGTATTCTTCAGCAGCAGAGAGAAGCTGAAGGACGGGTATTTCCTTGACGGGGACAAGATCATGTACGCTCAGGGCGGAAAAGAGGAAGAACTGCTGAATGTCCATGAACTGCAGATCCTGGGGCGCCATAATTATGAAAATGTAATGGCCGCCATCGCCATGAGCGCGGCAGCAGGCGTCCCCATGAAACATATTGTGGAGGCGGCGAAAAAATTCAAAGCGGTGGAACACCGCATTGAATTTGTCCTGGAGAGGGCAGGCGTAAAATACTACAACGACTCCAAGGGAACCAATCCGGATGCGGCGATTCAGGCGGTAAAGGCCATGCCGGGTCCTATTCTGCTCATTGCCGGAGGGTATGATAAGGGTTCTGCTTATGATGAATGGATCGAGAGCTTCGGGGGCAAGGTGAAGTATCTGGTGCTGATCGGTCAGACCAGAGATAAGATCTCCCAGTGCGCCAGAGAGCATGGTTTCCAGGATATCATGTATGCGGAGGATATGGCGGAGGCGATCCATGTCTGCGCGTCCTACGCAGACCGGGGAGACTGTGTGCTCCTGTCTCCTGCGTGCGCCAGCTGGGGAATGTTTAAGGATTATGAAGAACGGGGACGGATCTTTAAGGAGTGTGTCCGCAGCCTGTAGGAAGAAAAAGGAGCGAGGATATGGCAGGAAGGCAGCAGCAGACGGGGCGGGCACAGCCTGCGCCGCAGGCACAGCCGAAAAAGAAGAAAAAGGTTCGAAGATTTTATGATTACAGCCTGCTGTTCACGGTTATTTTTGTAACGGTGTTCGGCCTGATCATGATCTACAGCGCCAGCTCCTATACATCACAGCTGATGTTTGACGGAGATGCAGGATATTTTATGAAAAGACAGGCGGCGATTGCAGCCGGCGGATTTGTGCTGATGATCATTGTTTCAAAAATCAATTATCATTTTTTTGCCAAATTTGCCGCGCTGTCTTACGTGCTGTCCTATGTATTCATGATCGCCGTAAGCCTGGTGGGAAGAGAGGTCAACGGAAAGAAACGGTGGCTGGGCATAGGACCGGCCAGCTTTCAGCCCACGGAGTTCGTGAAGGTGGCTCTGATTGTTACTCTGGCTGTGGTAATCACCCGTATGGGAAACCGGATCAATAAGACAAAAAATATGGCCATGGTGGCGGGAATGGCTCTGCCTCTGGCTGGTCTGGTGGCGGCGAATAACTTAAGTTCAGGAATCATCATCTGCGGGATCGTATTTGTCATGCTGTTTGTTGCCACTAAAAAGAAACTGATTTTCGGTGCCTGTATCGGAGCTGCAGGAGTGGTATACTGCTTTGCAGGCCAGATCGGCCATGCACTGGAAGCAATCGGCCTGCTCCACAGCTATCAGCTGGAGCGAATCAATGTGTGGCTGAACCCGGAAGCATATGCGCAGGAGGGAGGCTTCCAGGTGCTTCAGGGCCTGTATGCCATCGGTTCCGGAGGCCTGCTGGGAAAAGGACTGGGAGAAAGTATTCAGAAGATGGGATTCGTGCCGGAAGCACAGAATGATATGATCTTTTCCATTATATGTGAAGAGCTGGGACTGTTCGGAGCGGTGTCTGTGATCTTTATTTTTCTGTTTATGATCTACCGTTTCATGCTCATAGCCAGCAATGCGCCGGACCTGTTCGGAGCTCTTCTGGTCGTCGGCGTAATGGCGCATATTGCCATCCAGGTAATCCTGAATATTGCCGTAGTGACCAATTCCATCCCAAATACAGGAATTACCCTTCCTTTTATCAGTTACGGAGGCACCTCCGTACTGTTTCTGATGGTGGAGATGGGTATTGTGCTCAGCGTTTCCAATCAGATCAGACTGCAGAAATAGAGAGCCTCACCAAAAGGCCTGCTGCCGCATAAGATAAGATATAGAAACGGCAGGAGGCAAAAGCGGTTGTCAGTAATACATATCGGTGGTTTTCGGAGGCTTTGCGGCCGGATCCCGGTCCAGGGATCCAAAAACGGGGTGCTGCCCCTGATGGCAGCTTCCGTACTCAGTGAAGAAACAACAGTCCTTACCAATGTCCCTGCCATACAGGATGTTTTTTGTATGATGGGGATATTGGATTTTATGGGCAGCTCCTGTCTTCTGGAAAACGGGGAGCTGACCATCAGTCCGCGGGATATGGGCCGTACGGATCTTCCTGCCTGTCGGGTAAAGCAGATGCGTTCTTCTGTCATTCTGCTGGGAGCGCTGCTGGGCAGGTTCGGCCAGGCATCCACCTGCTATCCCGGAGGCTGTTCCATCGGAAAGAGGCCGGTGGACTACCATATCTGTGCATTGAGGCAGCTGGGAGCGGAGATTGAGGAGGAAGGAGGCTGCATCCGGGCAAAGGCAGTCCGCTTATCCGGTACAGAAATCCGGCTTCCCTATCCCAGTGTGGGTGCCACGGAGAATGTGCTGCTGGCGTCGGTTCTGGCAGAGGGAACGACCGTGATCCGCGGAGCAGCCAGAGAGCCGGAGATTGAGGAACTCTGTCTGTTTCTCAGGACTATGGGAGCCGGAATAGAAGGGGAAGGGACAGACAGAATCACTGTGCGCGGAAGAAAAAGGCTCCACGGCTGCCGGTACCGTACGGTGGGAGACCGGATCGTGGCAGGGACCTATCTGATCGCTGCCATGGCGGGCCGGGGAGATGTGGAGCTTACAGGGGTGAAACCGGCACATCTGGAATCCGTTTTCCATATGCTTCGGAAAGCCGGTGCTGCAGTTTCTCCGGGAGAGGACAGGATCCGGATCAGAATGGAAGGGCGGCCCAGACCGCTTTGGGCTGAGACCGGTCCCTATCCCGGATTTCCGACAGATCTTCAGTCCCCTCTTATGGCGCTTCTGTGCTGCGGAGAGGGAGAAAGCCGGATCAGGGAAACGGTGTTTGAAGGCCGGTATGGAACAGCGCTGGAGCTGGGCAGGCTGGGAGCCGATATTTCCGTTGCGGGAGAGGAGGCAGTGATTCGTGGAATCCCCATTCTTCCGGGCGGAACGGCTGCCGCAAGAGATCTGCGCGGCGGAGCTGCACTGGTGACAGCCGGTCTTCAGTCGGAGGGAGAGACCATAATTACAGATTGCTTTCATATAGAAAGGGGGTACGAGGACATCTGCCGGGATCTGCGGCTGGCAGGTGCGGATATCCGATGGCTGGAAAGAAAGGCAAAGGAAAAAAAAGAATAAAAAGAGTGCTCCTGCTGCTGGCGGCAGTTCTTGCGCTGCTGGCGGCAGCGGGATTTCTGATCCGCATCCGCGAGGTTACGGTGACGGGAAACAACCGATGCACCAGCGAGGAGATTACGGAGATTTTGTTTCCCACTGCGAAAGAAAGAAGCCTGATCTACTGCTATCTGAATGACCGGTTCGGAGAGCATAAGAAGATCCCTTACGTAGAGGACTATGATCTGGAATTCCAGAGCCCGACCAGTGTGGAAGTGATCGTATACGAAAAAAGCATTGTCGGCTATCTGCGATACATGAGCAGCTACATGTATTTTGACAAGGACGGCGTTGTGGTGGACAGCACCAATGAAAAACTGGAGGGAGTTCCGGAGGTTACGGGGCTGGAATTCGGTCATATTGCGCTGTATGCACCGCTGCCGGTAAAGGACAGTCAGGTATTTGACGAGGTGCTGAGCTTGACCCAGGCGCTTTATGATTATGAAATAGAGGCAGATGAGATCCGGTTCGGAAGCAGGAATCAGATTACGCTGAAGATCGGAGAGATCGATGTGGAGCTGGGGACTATTGATGACATAGGAGGAAAGATCTCGGTGCTTCATGATACCCTTCCGGTTCTGGAGGGACAGGCCGGAACTCTGTATCTGGATTCCTATGATGAGGCCAATACCAGTATGATGTATACCTTTAAAAAGAAATGACGGGACGGGAAAAAATGCAATTTTTGTAAGGATTTTGAGCAATTAGGAGTTGATATTTTTCAAAAAATCAAATATAGTATTAGGAGAACCGCGGAAAAAGCGAGAAATAGCTGATATAATATACCAGAGAGATAGAAGGAAAAGGGTTAAAGGAGGAAGCAGTCTTGTTAGAGATTAAGATAAATGAAGCAGAGAACGCAGCCAGGATCATAGTAATCGGTGTAGGTGGAGCAGGAAACAATGCAGTAAACCGTATGATCGACGAGAACATCGCCGGTGTGGAATTTATCGGAATAAATACGGACAAGCAGGCCCTGCAGTTCTGCAAGGCTCCTACAGCCATGCAGATCGGAGAAAAGCTGACCAAGGGACTGGGGGCAGGAGCAAAGCCGGAGATCGGTGAGAAAGCAGCAGAGGAAAGCTCTGAGGAACTGGCTCAGGCCATGAAGGGTGCGGATATGGTATTCGTAACCTGCGGTATGGGAGGCGGAACCGGAACTGGAGCAGCTCCTGTAGTTGCGAAGCTGGCAAAGGATATGGGAATTCTGACCGTAGGTGTGGTGACGAAGCCGTTCCGTTTTGAGGCAAAGACCCGTATGACCAATGCCCTCCAGGGAATTGAGCATCTGAAGGAAAACGTGGATACGCTGATTGTGATTCCCAATGACAAGCTGCTGGAAATCGTAGACAGACGGACGACCATGCCGGATGCGTTAAAGAAGGCAGATGAAGTGCTGCAGCAGGCGGTACAGGGAATTACCGATCTGATCAATGTTCCCGGCCTGATCAATCTGGACTTCGCTGATGTACAGACTGTTATGACGGATAAGGGAATTGCTCACATCGGTATCGGTCATGCAAAGGGAGATGAGAAGGCAAAAGAGGCTGTGGAGCAGGCCGTATCCAGCCCCCTTCTGGAGACCACGATCGAAGGCGCCAGCCATGTGATTATCAATATTTCCGGAGATATCAGCCTGATCGAGGCCAATGAGGCTGCCAGCTATGTACAGGAACTGGCAGGTGATGAAGCCAATATTATTTTCGGTGCAATGTATGACGAAAATGCTCAGGATGAGTGTACGATTACGGTTATTGCTACCGGCCTTACCGATAAAGGGCTGAATACTCCCGTAGCCAAGGCGATGAAGGATTTCAGCAATCCCTATAAGAAGCAGCCGGTGAAAGCAGCAGCTTCCGCTTCTGAGGCGGCGGCAACCGCAAACCAGACTGCGCGTCAGGGAGGAACTTATACCGCTCCTACCTATACCGTTCCCGGATACGGAACGGGTGCCGGACAGTACGGCGGAGCACAGACGGGAAGCCGTACTGCAGCAGCTCCCAGTTCCGGTCAGCCTGCTTCTTCCGGTACGGCAGGATACCGGCCCAATACCGGTGTACAGATCAATGTTCCGGATTTCCTGAAAAAGGGCAGAGACGGCAGACGATAAAACAGACCAGATAGAAAGATTCCCCCGGAGGGCAGATGCCTTCCGGGGATTTTTTTGTCTTTTTTTTTCTGTTTTCCCCGATGAAAAACAGGAATACAGGACTTCCGTTTGACAAATTCTGCTGTGTCCATCCGCTATAATGGTTGGCATGGACCGGAGGTGATGCTCGCAGCAGTGAAATATACCGTGTACATAGATGTCGTATTCTTCATCAACCTGTTTATGGATCTGCTTCTGCTCCTGTTTCTGAAAAAGATCATGAAGCTTTCGGCTTCTGCCGTTCGGATTGGCGCGGCAGCGGCAGCCGGGGCAGTCTGGGCCTGTGTATCGCTGTTTCTGCCGAGGCCTTTCTTTTTTTCCGGCTTTCCCGGAATGGCTGTTTCCGGAGGAGGGATGGTATGGATCGCTTTTGAATGGAGAAGGCCGGGAGATCTCAGAGAGAAACTGCGAAGGCTGGGGGCGGAAACGGCGGGCCTTTTTCTGACCGCCATTCTGCTGGGAGGAGGCTTTTCTCTGCTGGAAGGTCTGGCTTCCGGTTTGGGAGTGGGAGAAGGCCGTCAGGTGCTGACCCTGGGGGCCTGGGGATTCCTTGCAGCAGGAACCATTTTTCTGTGCCGGAGCCTGTGGTCTGCCGTCCAGGAGTGGAACGGAAAGAAAAAAGCCATATGCCGGGTGAAGCTGGTTTTTAAAGGAAGAGAGACGGAAACGGATGCCCTGATCGACACGGGAAACCGGCTCAGCTCTCCCGAAGGAGACCGGCCGGTTCATGTGCTGGAGTATGAAGTCTGCAGAGAGATCTGCGACAGGGTGGATAAAGTGATCTACATTCCTTACCGGTCGGTGGGAAGGCAGAACGGGGTTATCCCCGGAATTACTCTGGACCGCATGGAAATCGGAAGCGGAGAAGAGAGGATCCTGGTAGAGCGTCCGCTGGTGGGAATCGTAAAAGTACCCCTGTCATCGGACGGCAGCTACCGGATGCTGCTGAATGAAAAAGTAGGAAGATAGAAGGAGGATAACAATGATCATAAAGGTTTCGGTTCCGGGACGTTTTCAGTTTAAGGCTGTCCCGAGTTTTCGCACCATGTTCCTGCAGAAGCAGGGAGAAATTCACTATATCGGAGGGGCAGATATCCTGCCTCCGCCTCTGGATGGAGAAACGGAGGCCAGGATGATCAGCAGACTGGGAACAGAGGACGATAAAGAGGCCAAGGGGATGCTGATCGAGCACAACCTGCGGCTGGTCGTATACATAGCAAAAAAATTTGACAATACCAGTGTGGGAGTGGAGGACCTGATCTCCATAGGAACGATCGGCCTGATCAAAGCAATCAATACCTTCAATCCGGGAAAGAACATCAAGCTGGCAACCTATGCATCCCGGTGTATAGAAAATGAGATTCTTATGTATCTTCGCAGAAACAGCAAAACAAAACTGGAGGTGTCCATTGACGAGCCTCTGAACGTGGACTGGGATGGGAACGAGCTGCTGCTTTCCGATATCCTGGGTACGGACGAGGATGTGATCTATCGGGATCTGGAAAATGAAACGGAAAAAACCCTTCTGAATGCCGCGGTAAGCAGGCTGAGTCCCAGAGAAAAAAAGATTGTGGAGCTCCGCTTCGGCCTGGGCAGAGCAGACGGGGATGAAATGACTCAGAAAGAGGTGGCGGATCTGCTGGGAATTTCTCAATCTTATATTTCCAGACTGGAAAAGAAAATCATGAAGAGGCTGAAGAAGGAAATTGTGCGTTTTGAATAGGAGGCCTGCCTTTTTGTGTGGACAATAAGGACAAAATCCCGTATAATAAGAGGGAATCGGCAAAGCACAAAAACATTAAGAAGAGGGAATCAGAATGGAGAAACTTAAACTTCAGAAAATGGCAAACGAAGTGAGAAAAGACATCTTGACCGAAGTCTTTCATGCGAAGTCCGGTCATCCGGGCGGCTCCTTATCTGTGGCAGACATCCTGACCTGCCTGTACTTTGAGGAGATGAACGTGGATCCGGAGAATCCTGCAAAGGCAGACAGAGACAGACTGGTGCTGTCCAAAGGCCACGCGACTCCGGCGCTTTATGCTGTTCTGGCGGAAAAGGGATATTTCCCGAAGGAAGAGCTGACTACGCTGAGAGCGCTGGGAAGCCGTCTGCAGGGTCATCCCAATATGAACGACACACCCGGAGTGGATATGACTTCCGGATCTTTAGGACAGGGAATTTCCGCAGCGGTAGGCATGGCTCTTTCTGCAAAGCTGACCGGAGACTCCTACCGGGTGTATGCAGTACTGGGAGATGGCGAGCTGGAGGAAGGCCAGGTCTGGGAGGCTATGATGCTGGCAGGAAATAAAGGCCTTGACAACCTGGTGGTAGTTGTGGACAGCAACGGAATCCAGCTGGACGGTACGGTGGAAGAGATCAACTCTCCCCAGCCTATTGATGAAAAGATGAAGGCATTCCATCTTCATCCGATTGTGGTGGACGGACATGACTTTGACGAGCTTCACAGAGCCTTTGAGGAGGCCAGAACAGTGAAGGGCTGTCCTACTGCCGTGATTGCCAGAACGGTGAAGGGAAAAGGTGTTTCCTTTATGGAGAATCAGGTATCCTGGCATGGCACGGCGCCCAATAAGGAACAGTATGAAAAAGCGATGGAAGAACTTGAGAAAGCAGGTGAAGCACTGTGTCAGATGTAAAGAAGATTGCAACGAGAGACAGCTATGGAAACGCTCTGGCTGAACTGGGAAAGGAACATGATGATTTATATGTGCTGGATGCGGATCTGGCAGCAGCAACCAAGACTGTGACCTTTAAGAAGGCATTTCCGGACCGTCATATCGACTGTGGAATTGCTGAGGGAAATATGGTCGGTGTGGCGGCAGGAATGGCTACTACGGGAAAAGTACCGTTTGTAAGTACTTTTGCCATGTTCCTGGCAGGCAGGAGCTATGAGCAGGTGCGCAACAGCATCGGCTATCCCCATCTGAACGTAAAGCTGGGAGCTACCCATGCAGGAATTTCCGTAGGACCGGACGGAGCAACGCATCAGTGCAATGAAGATATTGCCCTGATGCGTACCATTCCGGGCATGACCATTATCAACCCGTCCGATGACGTGGAGGCCAGAGCGGCGGTGAAGGCTGCCTATGAGATGGACGGCCCGGTTTACATGCGCTTCGGCCGTCTGGCGGTTCCGGTGATCAATGACAATCCGGATTACCATTTCGAGCTGGGCAAGGGCGTGACCTTAAAAGATGGAACGGATGTGACCATCGTGGCTACCGGCCTGGAAGTGGCAGCCAGCCTGGAAGCGGCAGAAATGCTGGAAAAGGAAGGCATTTCAGCCAGAGTGATCAACATACACACCATCAAGCCCATTGATGAGGAGCTGCTGGTGAAAGCGGCAAAGGAAACGGGAAAGATCGTGACCGTAGAAGAGCATTCCATTATCGGCGGACTTGGCGGAGCGGTATGTGAGGTTCTGGCGGAGCAGGCTCCTGTTCCGGTGAAGAGACTGGGAATCCGGGATGAGTTCGGAGAATCCGGTGTGGCAGAAGAGCTTCTGAAGAAACACGGTCTGGACGGAGAGGGAATTTTCCGGTCTGTAAAGAGCTGGCTGGGCAGATAGATCCCGTACAGATAAAAAAGAACAGGAAGAGGATCAGACGGATGTCTGTATTCTCTTCCTGTTCTTTTTAAGAAAAACGGAATCAGACCGGGATGGCTTCCAGGGCCAGTTTGAGAGCACCCATAATTCCCTGATTATCATTCAGGCTGGGAAGCACGATATAGTTTTCCAGATCCCGCATTTGCGGAGTATCCACATAGCCGTTCAGCAGGTTTTTTACCTGTTCCCGGATCATGGGCATGAGATATTCCTGGTGCATTACGCCACCGCCCAGGATAATCTTTTCCGGAGAAAGAGTGAGGATATAGGCAGTGAGGGCCTGCGCGATATAATAGCTCTCAAATTCCCAGACTTTGGTGTGATCAGTCAGCTCGTACGCCTTTTTTCCCCAGCGGTCCTCAATGGCGGGGCCGGAAGCCATTCCCTCCAGACAGGTGCCGTGATACGGGCATTTTCCCTTATAATGATCTTCAGGATGAGGGGTCAGAAGAAGGTGACCGGCTTCCGGATGAAGCATCCCGTGGAGCAGACGGCCGCCGGCCAGAACGCCTACGCCCACACCGGTGCCGATGGTGATGTAAATGGCCGTGTCCAGTCCCCGGGCGCAGCCCCAGGTAGCCTCTCCCAGCATGGAACCGTTTACATCCGTATCAAAGCCGACAGGAACCTGAAGTGCGTCTTTCAGATATCCTACGATATTGCAGTTTTTCCAGGCAAGCTTCGGGGTAGTGGTAATATAACCGTAAGTGGGTGAATCTTTGTGAAGATCCACGGGACCGAAGCATCCGATGCCGAGAGCTTCAATGCCTTTTCCCAGAAAGAAATCTCTGATGGCGGGAAGTGTCTTTTCCGGTGTTTCCGTAGGAATCGAGACCCGTTCAAAGATCTGACCGTTTTCATTTCCGACGGCGCAGACCATCTTGGTGCCGCCGGCTTCCAGTGCTCCTAATTTCATATATGATTCCCTCCCTTTTATTTTCAGGCCTGTCAGATATGGGATGTGATCAGGCTGAGTGATCCTTCCGTAAGGAAGCTTCCGTATCCGTAAGGAAGAATGAAATGATCTCCCTTCTTTACGGGAACTTTGCTGACCGTTCCTGTTCCCTCCAGTACGCTTACAATGAGGAACGGATAGGTGTGAGGAATGGAGACGGATGTTTCAATATCCCACTTATCCACCTGATAGAACGGACAGGTTACAAGATTGACTCTGGAGAAGCCGTCTCCCTGAAGCGGCTTCTCCGTGCAGGCGAAATCCCTGTGAGGACAGCGGATCACGTCGATGCTCTTTTCAATATGCAATTCTCTGGGCCGGCCGTTCTGAAGCCGGTCATAGTCGTACAGCCGGTAGGTAATATCAGAGCTCTGCTGAGTTTCCAGAATCAGAGTTCCCTTCTGAATGGCATGCACGGTACCCGGTTCGATCTGAAAAAAGTCTCCTTTTTTAATGGGACGGGTACGGATCAGATCAGACCACTGTTTCTCGTCGATCATCCGGCGAAGCGCTTCCTTGCTTTCCGCATTGTGACCCACTACGATAGTGGCGCCGGGATCGCAGTCCAGCACATACCAGCATTCGGTTTTTCCGAGAGAGCCGTTTTCATGGGATTTGGCATAAGCGTCATCCGGATGGACCTGAATGCTCAGGTTATCCCGGGCATCTATGATTTTTACCAGCAGGGGAAATTCTGATCCGCCGGTATTTCCGAACAGCTCCGGATGATTGCTCCACAGCCAGCTCAGCGTCTTTCCGCGGAAGGGGCCGCTGACTGCCTGACAGTCGCCGTGAGGATGGGCGCTGATCACCCAGGCTTCACCGGTATGGTCGCTGGGGATGGGATAACCGTATTCCGAACGGAGACGGGAGCCACCCCAGAGCATTTCCTTGAAAACAGGCTGAAAAAAGATAGGTTCTTTCATGATGCACTCCTTGCATTGGTGTAGAATGATTTATCTCATTCCATTATAACGGGATATGGGGAAAAAGCAACTGAAAATGCGCCTACAGGCGGTTTCGCACACAAACAGAATGCCTGCCGCAGGCAGCAGCTGCGGCAGGCACTTGGCCGGTCAGATTCCGGAAGGACTGTCAGAGGCTTCCTCCTCCGGATCGGGATATACAGTCATGATATCCTCAACATTGCACTGAAGGATAAAACATAACTTTTCAATGGTATGAGTGGATACATAACAGTTTTTCTTCAGCCGGTCGATCTGACTGGAACTGACATTACAGTAATGGATCAGGTGGTACTGGGAAATGTTCTTTTTTTTCATTGTTTCCCATAAGCGCTCATAAGTAACCATGGCATCGCCTCCTGTTATCATTAAACTGTAAATATCCAATTCTGCATATTATCCATATTAAGACAATCAGAAGGATCTATGACGTCAGCTGAGATAGGCCCGCATGGCTTTCAAAGCGCTTTTTTCCAGGCGGCTGACCTGGGCCTGGCTGATATGGATTTCTTCCGCCACCTCGGTCTGGGTTTTTCCTTCAAAAAAGCGGAGGCCGATAATGTGGCGCTCCCGTTCCGGAAGACGTTTCATTGCTTCACTCAGGGAAATGTTTTCCACCCAGTTGGATTCCAGGTTTTTTTTGTCGCTGATCTGATCCATAACACAAAGAGGATCTCCTCCGTCTGTGTATACCGGCTCATAAAGGCTGACCGGACTCTGGATGGCGTCCAGGGCATAGGTGATCTCTTCTTTGCTGATGCCCACTTCATCGGCGATTTCCATGATCGTCGGTTCCTTCAGATTTTTCTTGGTAAGGGTTTCCCGCGCATAGATGGCTTTGTAGGCGGTATCTCGCAGGGAGCGGCTGACCCGTATGGAGTTGTTGTCTCTCAGATAGCGCCGTACTTCTCCCAGAATCATGGGAACGGCATAGGTGGAGAAGCGGACATTCTGGGTAACATCGAAGTTGTCAATGGCTTTGATGAGCCCGATGCAGCCGATCTGGAACAGATCGTCCACGTTCTCACTGCTTCCGGAAAAACGCTGGATGACGCTGAGAACCAGACGGAGATTTCCTTTGATATAGTCTTCTCTTGCCTGTCTGTCGCCTGCCAGGATCCGCTGGAATAAAGCCTCTTTTTCTTCATTGGTGAGCAGGGGGAGCTTTGCAGTATTCACCCCGCAGATTTCTACCTTGTATCCGGACATAGCTTCCTTACCTCCGCATCTACAGATTTATGTTATACTGGAATCTTTCACCCGGCCGGGAAGTTTTATACTTCCAGTTTCTGTAATTTTCCTTTACAAAAGGGGGACGCTGTGCTAAAATTTTCAGATGTAAGAGAAAAGGGGAGCCTGTCCGGCAGGCTGAGAGGAAAGAACGTTTCGACCCGCAACCTGATTTGGGTAATGCCAACGTAGGGAAATAGTGAGAAATTTATGGCTCCTGCTGTGCTCTGCGGGAGCTTTTTTGTTGCAGGAAAGTCCCCGGAAAAGAAAAGGGAGGTGAGGAAGGCGGATGAATAAATGGAAAAGGGGAGCGGTTCCGGCGGGACTGGTGGTTCTGCTCCTTGTGCTGTGGGAAGCTGTGGTACAGATCAATGATATCCCGCTTTATGTGCTTCCGGCGCCCAGCCAGGTCATAAAGGCTCTGATCAGCGAAGGACCGGGACTGGTCCGGCATGCTCAGGTGACAGTGGGAGAAGCACTGTCCGGCATGGCCATCGCTCTGATCCTGGCTCTGACTCTGGGAATCGCCATGGATGCCTTTCCGGCAGTGAAAAGCGGAATCTATCCGATTCTGGTTGTGACACAGACGGTACCGATGATCGTGCTGGCTCCGATCCTGATCATCTATATGGGTTTCGGAACAGCGCCCAAGATCCTGACGGTAGTTCTGATGTGCTTTTTTCCGGTGGCTGTCAGCTTTACGGATGCCATGGGGCAGATGAATGAGGAATATGTGCAGCTGGTCCGTTCCTTCGGAGCGGGAAGATGGAAGGCCTACTGTCTTGTGAAGATACCGGCCGCAGTGCCAGGCCTGATATCCGGCCTGAAGGTGGCTGCCACTTACAGCATCAGCGGAGCGGTGGTAGGAGAATGGATCGGGGCCCAGAGCGGTCTGGGCTACTACCTTCTGCGGGTGAAAAACGGGTATATGCTGGATAAAGTGTTCGCCTGCGTACTGGTGATTGTAGCCCTGAGTCTGGCAATGAACGGCCTGATCCGTCTGTGCCAGACGGCTGTCATGCCTTATGAAAAAGAGAAAAGACCGTAGACCATACGGTTTGAGAAAAAAGAGGAGGAAAAACAATGAAAAAGAGAGAAAGAATCTGCGCAGCGGCTCTGTGCGCCGTGATGGTGATGGGAGCAGGCTGCGGAACGGAAACAAAGGAAACGGAGACTAGCACACAGGCGGCGGAGACAGCCACAGAAGAGACCGCAGAAGAGAGCAGCGGATCAGAAGCGGCAGCGGACGGAGAAGAGCTGGAGGACGTGACAGTGATCCTGGACTATGTGGCCAATACCAACCATACCGGAATGTATGTGGCTCTGGACCAGGGATATTATGAGGATATGGGGCTGAATGTGAATATTGTGGAGCCGACAGAGGGAGCTACGGCCACACTGGTGGCAGTGGGAAAGGGAGACTTCGGAATCAGCTATCAGGAAGATGTTACGGTGGCTCTGGCTTCTGAAGATCCGCTGCCTATCAAGGCCATTGCGACCCTGATTCAGCACAATACTTCCGGATTTGTATCCTATGGAGAAAAGAATATTACCTCTCCTGCAGATTTTGAGGGAAAAACCTATGCCGGCTGGGGCGGCCCCGGAGAAAGCGCAGTGCTCAACGCTGTGATGACCCAGGCAGGAGCAGATTTTTCCAAGCTGAATATTGTAACTTCAGACGGAGCAGGTTTTGCGGCACTGAAGGATCAGGTGGATATTATGTGGTTCTTTGAAGCATGGGATAATGTGAAATGCGAGCTGGCGGATTTCCCCATCCATTATATGCCTTTAAGAGAACTGGATGAGCGGCTGGATTACTACACGCCTGTGATCATTGCCAGCGAAGACACCCTGGAGAACAGACCGGAGATGGTAAGGAAATTCTTAAGCGCTACGGAGAAAGGGTATGAGTATGCCATTGAGAATCCTCAGGAGAGCGCTCAGATCCTGAACAAATATGCTCCGGACTATGATATGGAGCTTCTGGGACGTTCTCAGGAGTATCTGGCTGACAAGTATATGGAGGACAGCGAGACCTGGGGAACCATGAAGGACAGTGTCTGGGACAATTATACGGATTTCATGGTGGAATACGGTGTGATCGACAAGGATATTCCGGCTGCAGACTGCTATACAAATGAATTCCTCCCTTCCGCTGCTCAGGAATAACGGAAAGGAGATGCCATGAAACTTGAGGTGCGGGATCTGTCCTTTTCCTACGGGGACAGAAAGGTACTGGAGCAGGTGGAGCTGCAGGCGGAAGAAGGAGAATTTGTAAGTATTCTTGGAGCGTCCGGATGTGGAAAATCCACCATTCTCAAGCTCCTGACAGGCGTGCTGCCCAGGCGGTCAGGAGAGATCCTGGTGGATGGAAAGCCGGTAGAGGGAATGTCGGAGCACTTTGCCTATATGCCTCAGAACGATCTGCTGTTTCCGTGGAAGAATATCCTGGATAATGTGTGTCTTTACGGAAGGATCCACGGAACCCTGAATGAGGCAAGAAAGGAGGCCATGGAAAATATGGCCTCCTTCGGTCTGGCCGGCTATGAAAAGGCTTATCCGTCCTCCCTTTCCGGCGGAATGAGGCAGCGGGCTGCCTTTCTCAGAACGGCTCTCTGCAAGTCGGATATTCTGCTGCTGGACGAGCCCTTTGGAGCACTGGATGTGATTACCAGAGGAGAAATGCAGGACTGGCTCCTTTCCATGAGAAAGAGAATGAACCGGACCGTAGTGCTGGTTACCCATGACATGGATGAGGCGATCTATCTGTCAGACCGGATCCTGATTCTGGGGGGAAGTCCTTCCAGAGTCGGGGCGGAACTGGTTCCGGAACTTCCGGCAGAGGGAAGGACCAGGGACTGGCTTTACGGTCAGGGAGAGCTGCGAAGACGGATCCACAGGGAAATCATGAGGAAGGAGGAACGGCTTTGAAGGAACTCTGGGACGGCCATGCCCATCTGGGGACGGAGGAGGAGAGGCAATTCCGGGAACGGGAGCGGATCCGGACCATGATCTGCGCCGGTGATCCCCGGGAGGCGGAGGAACTGGAGGACCTTTCCGGCAGCTGGATCGTAAAGGCATACGGACTTCATCCTTGGAAAGCGGATCCGGCAGCTTTGAAGGCTATGGAGCCCTGGCTGAAGCGAGCGCAGATCATCGGAGAAATCGGAATGGATTCGGTCTGGTGCGGGGTGGACCGGAAGGTGCAGCAGGAGGTATTCTGCAGGCAGCTGGAGCTGGCCTGCGCAGAAAAAAAGCCGGTGGTCCTTCATGTAAAGGGTATGGAGAAGGAGGCGGCGGAACGGATCCGGGAATATCCCGGGACCTATCTGGTCCACTGGTATTCGGATCTAAACTGGCTGGACCTTTATCTGGAGCAGGATTGCTACTTTACGGTAGGACCGGATGTGGGACAGAACCCTGCCGTCCGGCAGGTGGCTCTCAGAGTCCCCCTTTCCCGCCTGATGGTGGAAACGGATGGGCTTGGGGCTGTGAAATGGGCTCTGGGAGAAGATCTTCCGCTGAACGGAGTGAAGCAGGCGCTGGAAAACAGCCTGAAGTGGATCGCGCAGGCGAGAGGACTGGAGCTGGAAGAAGTGTACCGGCTGACGGAAGAAAATTTCCGGCGGTTTGCAGGAATCTGATCCTGCAGACCGCCGGAAATGTTTTCGTCAGCTTTTCTTGTTTTTCTGATAGAGAATAAACAGGCCCTTTAACAGCAGAGCGTTATCGATAATGATTTTATGACGGCACAGAGGCATGACGAAACGGGACAGGCCTCCGGTGGCAATGACGGTAGTGGGCTGTCCCAGCTCCTCCTCCATCCGGTCGATGATCCCGTCGATCATGGAGGCGGTACCGTACATAATGCCGGAGCGCATGCAGTCGATGGTATTCTTTCCGATCACCTTGCCCGGAGTTTCCAGGCTGATCTGGGGAAGCTGAGCCGTCCGGCTGCTTAAAGTATCCAGGGAAATCCGCAGGCCGGGAAGGATCACGCCGCCGATATAGTTTCCGGCAGGATCAATCACGGACATGGTGGTGGCAGTACCCATATCAATGATGATCAGAGGGGCGGGATATTCCCGCAGGGCGGCCACAGAGTCAACGATCATATCGCTTCCTGTGGTCTTGGGATTGTCCATAATAATATTCAGACCGGTCTTCATACCGGAGCCCACCAGCATGGGGGCCTTTCCCGTGATTTTCTTTACTGCGGTGATTAAAGTATTGTTCAGAGGGGGAACCACGGAGGAAATGATGGAGCCTTCAATGGCGGAAGGCTGAATTCCGTGGATCTCCAGAATATTTTTCATGGCGATGGCATATTCCAGATTGGTCTTGTTCCGGTCCGTGGTGACCCGTTCCTCAAAGTAGATCCGTTCGCTGTCAATGCCGCCGATCACGATGTTGGTATTGCCCATATCTATGGCTAAAATCATACAGGAACTCCTTTCAAATGACAGAAAATCATGTTATACTTATTTTCATAATTTTTATACCATAACCGGGAAAAAAACTCAATGGGAGGCACTTATGTTAGAAGGAAAAACAGTCGTTCTGGGCGTTACGGGAAGCATTGCCGCATATAAAATTGCCGGCCTGGCCAGCATGCTGAAAAAGCAGAAGGCAGATGTGGAAGTGATCATGACGGAAAATGCCACAAATTTTATCAATCCCATCACTTTCGAGAGTCTGACAGGAAATAAGTGCATGGTAGATACCTTTGACCGGAATTTCCAGTTCAGCGTGGAGCATGTTTCTCTTGCAAAACGGGCATCCGCGTTTCTTATAGCACCGGCGTCGGCCAATGTGATCGCCACGGTTGCCCATGG
>CALWRQ010000050.1 GCA_944383965.1 uncultured Lachnospiraceae bacterium | reverse complement strand
AATATGCAAAAACAATATGAAATGTTGTTTATGGGGTGCTTTTTATCCTATAAAATATAGGAATGATTTTGATGCGGGGACAGAGACAGTATTTACGTGATGGAGGCATACCCTTGGACTTGAAATTTCAATCATACTACAAGCAGCTCGGCTTGAACATTTCTTATTACCGGAAGCTGAGAAATCTGACACAGATGGAACTGGCGGAATTTACCGATCTGAGCCGGACCCATATTTCCAATATTGAAGCACCGAATATGAAGACCAGCGTTTCTCTGGATACACTGTTTAGAATTGCGGATGTGCTGCAGGTTTCGCCGAAGGCACTGATGGACTTCCGGTTGGAGGAAGCAGAGAAGAAAGAATAAAAGCGTAAAAGCACCGGAGCAGGAAATTCCTGCAGCCGGTGCTTTTTGGATGTGTACGAAAAAGTATGCTGTACTATTGGGGGGTGTCTGATTTTCGGAAACAGATGTATTCCTGACGGTAATTTCCCCACCATGCAGAGGATTCGTTGTCCTCTATAAAGTAAAAGGTAGAGAACAGCATCTCCGCTTCGTTGAGCCGGACTGCGATGGAAAGCAGCTGCGGGCTTAAAGGAAAGATCAGCTGATCGGGATCGGAAACTTCTTCTTCCATACCCTGCAGGAACAGCCGGTCCTCTTCTGACAGAATGGAGTCAGCCTGCCGCCTGGCCTCTTCGTCCAGACCGAAATAGTAAAAGTCCGTAAAAGATCGTTCCGGACCGCAGAGTTCTGCTTTCTGACGGAAAAAGGCAAAAGCTGCCTGTCCGTCCATAGTGGAAAATTCTCCTCCGTATTCCTGAAGTCCGACGATGGCGGACGGGACCCACAGGCCGCCCAGAGAGCGGAATTCTTCAATTGTCATGGCAGATTCCTCCTGTATGCAGATGACTTGCCGGCTGCGTGCAGAAATTGCCGGCGATCTGAAATCATTATACAATAATAAAAGAAAAGATGCCAGACAGGAGTCCTGCTTGTTCCCAGGTACCAGCTGTGTTATACTGCATATCAGAACAGCCCGGAAAGGGACAGAGACTTGGGAGGAAATCATGAGCAGAAAAATTGTTGTTGTGAACGCAGAAAAAATGGACTATGATCACAGGCTGGATTTTTCCGTAATGGAAGGGGAAGTGGAAATTTACGGAGACAGTACGGAAGCAGAAATGGAAGCCCGCGCGCAGGGGGCGGAGGTACTGGTCACGAAAGAGCTTCCGGTGACCGGAGATCTGATCCGGCGCCTTCCGGAGAGCGTAAAGCTGATCTGTGAAGCGGGAACCGGCTATAATAATATTGATCTGGATGCCTGCAGGGAAAAGGGCATTATGGTATGCAACGTACCGTCTTATTCTTCTCAGAGAGTGGCGCATACAGTGATCATGATGATCCTCAATCTGAGCAGCTCCATGGTGAAGCAGCAGAGAATGCTTTTTGAGGGCTGTCATGACAATTTTACGAAGAGCCTGTCCGTAGAGCACCGGGAGGTAAACGGCAAGACTCTGGGAATCGTGGGTGCTGGTCATATCGGCATGGAAGTGATCCGGGTTGCCAGAGCCATGGATATGGAGATTCTTGCTTATTCCAGAACGAAACGGGGGGAAGTGGACGGCATCCGGTATGTGGATCTGGAAGAACTTCTGAAAGAAAGTGATTATGTGTCGCTGCATTCTCCGCTGACGGACAGCACCCGTCATATGATCGGCAGAGAGCAGCTGGCTGTGATGAAACCCACGGCATTTCTGATCAATACGTCCAGAGGCGCACTGATCGATGAAAAAGCGCTGATCGAAGCTCTTCAGAAGGGGATCATAGCAGGAGCCGGACTGGACGTGCAGGAAGAAGAGCCTCCCAGAGAGGATAATCCGCTGTACACCATGGACAATGTGGTCCTTACCCCTCATATGGGCTGGAGAGGGCTGGAAACCAGACAGCGGCTGGTGAATCTGACAGCAGCCAATATTAAGGCCTATATGGCAGGAAATCCGGTCAATGTGATCGTAGGAAAAGAAGCATGAGATATTTTTTTGAAACAAAGCTGCGCAGGGCAGAGGAAAAAGAAGAGGTGCCCAGGGGCGCTCTGGAAATTTACATCATGACAGAAAAAGAGCTGCGGCGCCGGGAAAAGCTGGATTCCCGCCGTGAAGCACTGCTCCGATCCATGGAGCATCTGCGCTACTGCAAGGCGGAAGCCTTCGGAGACTGTGTGATGGGGACCTTTTCCATTCCGGATCGGGACCGTCCCATGGATAAAAGATCGGGGTTCGCCTATTACCTCACAGGAAACAGCTGCCTGCTGGTGGATCAGGAAGGGTGGCTTTCTCCGCTGGTAGACAGGATGGAGCAGGCGGGGCATGAAGGACGGACCGGAGCCGGGATCTTTTTTTCCGGCCTTCTGAATGAGATCATTCGGGAAGATGTGATCTGGCTTCAGAAGAAAGAGGAAAAACTGATGGAAGCAGAAGATGAACTGGTGAAGGGAACGGCGGTTCAGAGCCGATTTCCGGAAAGAATTCAGTCATGGAGGCGGGAACTGATGATCCTTCATGCGTATTATGAACAGCTCACGGACGTAGGAGAGGACCTGCAGGAAAATACAGAGGGAATTTTTTCGGGCGGAGACAGAGCGGCTTTTGACCGCTTTGCGGCAAAGGCAGACCGTCTGCATGATCATGTGGAAATGCTCCAGGAATATTCCGCACAGATCCGGGAAATGTATCAGTCCAAGCTGGATCTGGAACAGAACCGCATTATGAGTATGCTTACCATTGTGACCACTATTTTTCTGCCGCTGAGCATTCTGGTGGGATGGTACGGAATGAATTTTGCCAATATGCCGGAGCTTCAGTGGAAGTACGGGTATCTGGGTGTGATCGTGCTCAGTGCAGCTACAGTGATCGGAGAAATCCTGTTCTTTAAAAAGAAAAAGATGCTGAAATAAGAGGAAATATTTACCGGACAGAAAGGAGAAAAATCAAGATGGATCGGAAGAGATGGTCGAGGCTGGAATCAGCAAGCGGAAAGGAGGCAGGGAAAGGATGAGCACACAGAAGAAGGCATGTGCAGCCGCATTCTGCGGAAACGCCATATTCGGATTCAGTTTTCTGGCCTCCAAGATCGCCATGGAATCTGCCCAGCCGCTGTTTCTTCTGGCTGTCCGATTTCTGCTTTCTGCCGCTTTTATGACGGCTTTGGTGGCAGTGGGGGCGGTAAAGATCAGGCTCAGAGGCCGAAAGGCTGCCAGACTCCTGCCTCTTGGACTTCTGCAGCCGGTGCTTTATTTTATCTGTGAGAGCTATGGGATCAAATATACCAACTCATCTTTTGCAGGGACCATGATCGCGATCATTCCGCTGGTCACACTGTTTTTGGGGATTTTCCTGCTGGGAGAGAAATGCGGGATCCGCCAGGTGGGGTGGGCAGTCTGCTCCTTTGCAGGAGTGGCGGTGATCTCTCTGTCCGGAAGTGATGCGGGAGTGGTATCTTTCAGGGGGATTCTTCTTCTGCTGGGGGCAGTAAGTTCCAGTGCGATGTTTATGATCCTGAGCAGAAAGCTGTCTGAGGAATTTACGGCATTTGAACGGACTTATGTGATGTTCCTTCTGGGAGGAGTATTTTTTGCTGCAGCGGCGGCAGCCCAGATGAACTTTGACCTGAAGGCGATCAGCCGGGCTGCGGCTGCCTGCCTGCGAACAGATTTCATAATGGCAGTGGGATATCTGTCTCTGGTATCTTCTGTGCTGGCATTCCTTCTGATCAATTACAGTGCGGGAAAGATAGAGGCCAGGCGTTCTTCTTCGTTTGCCAGTATTTCCACGGTGGTGTCCATAGCAGCCGGAGTACTGATTTCCGGAGAGCCCTTCGGAGTGCTCCAGCTGGCAGGATCCATCCTGATTCTTGTGGGAGTCTATCGTCTGAATGACGGAAAGGAAGGAGAAGCCGGGAAAATGGTTCCTGCAGAAGGGCATTGAACTGCTGGAAAAATAAGAGAAATCAGGGAAAATGTCTGCAGATTCTTGCACGGTTCCTGCAGAGAGATTATAATGAAATAGATTATCAGGCGGGACCCTGTCCCGGGCACCTGTACCATATGGCCGGAAGGAAATGGAAAGATGGAAAACCAACAGCGTTATGAATTATTTGTAAAGCTGATCGATGAATTCGATCAGGGATGTGATCTGACAGAAGAATATGATGCTCTTCTCCATAATTATAATGGAACGATCCTGTTTCAGGCAGAATCCCAGATGATCAAGATGATCGGGAATCACCCCGGGATTACGGCTTCGGAAATCTCAAGGTCTTTTGGAAAGACCGGAAGTGCTTCCTCCCAGCTGATCCGTAAGCTCCGTGAAAAGGGATGGGTCAGGCAGGAAAGGAATGAGGCCAATAACAGACTTTATAATCTGTATCTTACGGAAGAGGGGGACGGGATTTACAGAAATCACCGTCAGTTTGAAGAGCGCTGCTACAGAAGAACGTTTCACAGTCTGGACGGCTTTACGGAGGATGAACTGAAAACCTATATTGCCATTCAGCAGCGCATCAACGCCACATTCCAGATGGATGTGGAGGAGAGCCGGACGCTGGGAACCAGACGGCGCCGGGGCGAAGGGCTGGACTAAAGCGGAAGCTGCCTGAAGCAGCTGCGGTAAAAATAGATCAGGAGGGGATCGGCATCCCCTCCTGTATTGATTTTATTCGTGAATTCGTGTTCCTGCCAGTCCTGCCATGGCATCCTTTGCCAGAGCCTGAGTGGTGATGATGGCAGAGCGTCCTTTTCCTGCCTGAATGAAGTCAATGGCTGCCTGAATCTTGGGGGCCATGTCGGAAGCGCCGAACTGACCCTGCTCCAGATAGGCAGCAGCTTCGGCGGCACTCATCTGAGAAACGGGACGGGCATTTTCCTTCCCGTAGTCCAGACTTACGCAGTCCACATCGGTCAGGATCATAAGCACATCCGCATCCACTTCTTTTGCCAGGAGTCCGCTGACCAGGTCCTTTTCAATGATGGCGCTGGCACCCTTTAAGGAGTGTCCCTGTTCCATCACCGGAATACCGCCGCCTCCGCAGGAAATCACCAGCTGATCAGCATCCAGAAGGGCCTTGATCGCATCAATTTCCACAATGGCTACGGGACGGGGAGCTGCTACCATACGGCGGAAGCCCTGACCGGGAACTTCGGTTACATAATTTCCCTTCGCTTCTTCTGCAGCGGCTTCCTCCGCAGTCATGATGCGTCCGATCTTTTTCACCGGTGTATAGGAAGATTCATCATAGGGATCCACGGTCACCTGAGTCAGGATTGTGGAAACAGGCTTGAAGATTCCTCTCCGGATCAGCTCGGTGCGGATGCCGTTCTGCAGATCATAGCCGATGTAGCCCTGGCTCATGGCAGAACATACGGACATGGGAGCCGGAGTGTAGCCTTCGTGCTGTCTGCCGAATTCATTCATGGCAGTATGGATCATGGAAAGCTGAGGTGCGTTGCTGTGCACTACGGCTACCTGCCAGCTGTCCTGGATGAAATCTCCGATAATTTTGGCTGTTCTGGCAACTGCTTCCTTCTGCTCAGGAAGGTTGGTTCCCAGGGCATCGTGGCCGAGCGCCATTACAAGTCTTTTTTTTGCCATATCAATACCTCTTTCCTTGGTTTTTTCTGAAGGTTCTTAATAGCTTCAATTATAGTGGCAGGAAGGAAAAAAAGCAAGAAATAAGTTGGAAAAGGACGGGCTCCTGTGGTATGATAAGAAGGCTATGGAGAAAATAAAAATATATGCAAAAGAAATCTGGAGGATCATCAGTCCGCTGCTTATCTTTATGGGAACGACTGCGGCGGTAGTAAGCGCATTCGGCATTCTCTGGATGCTTCTTGGAAGCCGTCTTGCTTTTCTGGCGGGAAATCTGGAAGATGTTACACTGCTTCTGTCTGCGGCAGCGGCTCTCTGGGCAGCCTGGATCCTGCAGAAGATCGACGGAAGAGAAAAAATATGGTACGGGGAGATACGTTCCCGCATGCCTGCTTCCGCTCTGATTCCCTGTATGGGAGCGGCTCTGGGAGCCAGTGTGGCAGGGAACTGTCTTCTGTCTCTTACAGGCATCACTCAGCTGGAGGGAGCGGGACAGATCGGACAGGCACTGGAGCTTGGGACTCCCGCTGTGGTAGTTTTCAGCACCTGTGTGGCGGCGCCGCTGGCGGAGGAAATGGTATTCCGGGTAGTGATCTACAGAAGACTGAGACGGAATCTGAGCGCGCTGTGGTCCATAGGGATTTCCTCCCTGCTGTTTGCACTGTACCATGGAAATCTGCCTCAGGGGCTGTATGCACTGGCGGTGGGAGCAGTGCTGGCGGCTCTTATGGAGTGCTACGGTTCTGCGGCAGCGCCCATTGCGGCTCATATGACAGCTAATACGGCTTCCGTTCTGCTGACCTGGGCCGGAACAGGAGAAATCCTGGCAGAAGGGATGCTGCGCCGTACAGGGGCAATACTGATATTCGGAGGGATTCTGTACATCAGCCTGAGACAGGCTTATGCTTATTGGAAAAAAAATAATAACTGAAGGAGGTACGGAAATGAAATTATTATCGGTGGCCATTCCCTGCTATAATTCGGAGGCATATATGCGCCGCTGCATTGAGAGTCTGCTTCCGGGAGGGGACGAGGTGGAGATTCTGATCGTAGATGACGGATCCACAAAAGACCGGACCGGTGAGATTGCAGACATCTACGAGAGGGAATACCCCGGGATCTGCCGGGCGATTCACCAGGAAAACGGAGGCCATGGGGAAGCAGTAAATGCAGGGCTGAGGAATGCCACAGGAATCTATTTCAAAGTAGTGGACAGCGATGACTGGGTCAATGAAGAGGCTTATATGGAAATCCTTTCCACGCTGAGAGATTTTGTGAAGGGCGAGGAGACTCTGGATATGCTGGTCAGCAACTTCGTCTATGAGAAACAGGGGGCGGCCCGCAAGAAGGTGATGAATTACCGGACAGCGCTTCCGGCAGGACGTCTGATTACCTGGAATGAGGTAAGACATTTTATGCTGGGCCAGTATATCCTGATGCATTCGGTGATCTACCGGACAGAGCTTCTGAAAGAGTGCGGGCTGGAACTTCCCAAGCATACATTCTACGTGGACAATATATTTGTATATCAGCCGCTTCCCTTTGTGAAGACTCTGTATTATCTGGATGTGAACTTCTACCGCTATTTCATAGGAAGAGAGGATCAGTCTGTAAATGAAAAAGTGATGATCGGGAGGATCGATCAGCAGTTCCTGGTGACGAAGCTGATGCTGGGATATCATGATGTGCTGAAGATTCCCAGCAAAAAGCTGCGCAGTTATATGATCAAATATCTGGAGATCATGATGACGATCTGTTCCATCCTGGCGATCCGCTCTGAGGATCCGGAGAATATGGAGAAGAAGAAAGAGCTGTGGCAGTATGTGAAACAGAAAAACTTCCCCCTTTATCTCCGACTCAGATGGGGATTTCTGGGGCAGGGCACCAATCTTCCGGGCAAGAGCGGAAGGAAAGTTTCTACGGCCGGTTATAAGATCGCCCAGAAATTCTTCGGTTTTAACTGAGAAATTCAGGAGCGGAAAAGCGGGCGTAAGCAGGATGGAGAAATTTTCCGGAAAAGTAATGAGCCGGAAACTGCAAGTGACCGTTGACGAATTCGTTTTCAGCTAGTAAAATAACAGGTAGGATTGAAGAGGACTAGATCCTGAAAAGGCCGGGATGGCTGCAGGGAAGCAGCGGTCATGCCTGGAAGGAAGATAAAAGGAGGAGAATATCATGAAGGAATTCAAGTATACGCTGACGGATCCGGAGGGAATTCATGCCCGTCCCGCCGGTGAGCTGGTAAAGAAGGCAAAGGAGTTTGAGTCTGCCGTTACCATTTCCAAGGATGGAAAGTCTGCGGATGCAAAGAGACTCTTCGCTCTCATGGGCCTGGCTGTAAAGCAGGGCCAGGAGGTAGTGGTATCTGCTGAGGGTCCGGATGAGGATGCGGCAATCGAAGCAATGTCCGATTTCATGAAGACAAATTTATAATCCAGACCGGCAGTTGGCTGCGGGAAAGATTAAAGCTACGGGAGGGAAGCTGCTGAAGTTGAAGCTGGAGCTTCCCTTCTTCTTGTCTGCAGGGATAAGATGCGGGAATACTGCAGAACGAACGGATATTCAGCAATAAGGAGGTTGAGAAGTTGAAAACATACGAAGGTAAGAGCGTTTTCGGAGGCGTAGCCATCGGAAAGGTTCTGGTATATAAAAAAGGTGAGCAGCAGGTAAAACGTCAGCATGTGGCGGATACTCAGGCAGAGCTGGAAAGATTTGAGAATGCCAGAGCTGAAGCTGTGGAACAGCTGAAAGCGCTTTACGCAAAAGCGGTTAAAGAGGTGGGAGAGGCCAGTGCGGCGATCTTTGAGATCCACCAGATGATGCTGGAGGATCTGGACTATCTGGATTCCATTCAGAATATGATCCAGACCCAGGAAGTGAATGCGGAGTATGCAGTGGCAACTACCAGCGACAACTTTGCCATGATGTTTTCATCCATGGACGATGCGTACATGAAGGAAAGAGCTGCGGACGTCAAGGATGTATCTGAGAGAATCCTGGCAGTGCTCAGCGGCGGAGTGAAAAGCACGGTGGCTACAGATGAGCCTTCGATTATCGTAGCAGATGACCTGGCTCCCAGTGAGACCGTTCAGCTGGATAAGGATAAGGTGCTGGCTTTCGTGACCGTGCATGGATCCTCCAATTCTCATACGGCAATTCTGGCTCGTACCATGGGAATTCCTGCTCTGATCGGCACTCCTGTGGATCTGGAGAGCGTGGACGGAAAGATGGCTGTGGTAGACGGATACAGCGGAACCTTTTACGTAGATCCGGATGAAGAGACCAGAAAGGCCATGGTTGAAAAGCAGAACAAGGACAGAGAGCAGAAGGAACTCCTGCAGACTCTGAAGGGCAAGGAAAACATTACCCTGGACGGAAAAAAGGTAATGATCTATGCCAACATCGGAAATATCAAGGATCTGGCGATGGTTCTTCAGAATGATGCCGGCGGAATCGGACTGTTCCGCAGTGAGTTTATTTATCTGGAGCATGACGACTATCCCACAGAGGAAGAGCAGTTCAAGATATACCGTGCAGTAGCAGAAACCATGGCAGGAAAACGGGTAATCATCCGTACCCTTGATATCGGTGCTGACAAGCAGGCAGCCTATTTCAACATGGATCATGAGGAGAACCCGGCACTGGGCTACCGCGCGATCCGTATCTGTCTGACCAGAGAAGATATCTTCAAGACTCAGCTGCGTGCGATTTTCCGTGCAAGTGCATTTGGAAAGATCAGCATCATGTATCCCATGATCATTTCTGTGGATGAGGTAAAGAAGATCAAGAGAATCGCAGAAGAGGTAAAGGCAGAGCTCACCAGCCAGCAGATCGCTTTCGGTGAGGTTGAGCAGGGTGTTATGATCGAGACTCCCGCGGCGGTTATGATCAGTGAGGCTCTGGCAAAAGAAGTGGACTTCTTCAGTATCGGAACCAATGATCTGACTCAGTATACTCTGGCAATTGACAGGCAGAATCCCAAGCTGGAGGAATTCTATGATCCCCATCATCCGGCAGTTCTGAACATGATCCGCATGACCGTGGAGAACGCTCACAAAGCGGGTATCTGGGCCGGCATCTGCGGAGAACTGGGAGCGGATCCGGAGCTGACAAAATTCTTCCTGAGCATCGGTGTGGACGAGCTGTCTGTATCTCCGGGACGTGTGCTTGCGCTGCGTAAGACGGTTCTTGAGACAGATGTGGAAAAGGAAAGAGAAGAGCAGTTAAAGACCTGGCTGTAAGAAGCGGGAAAACAGAATAGAGAAAGGGCCGGGTGCATATGGAGATATGCGCCCGGCCCTTTCCCGTGGGCAGAATATTTGAAGACAATAGAGTCAGGTAATGTTGGATTCGGCCACCTTCTCGGCTGCCCGGCGCCGGCTGTTCTGATAAGCGCTGCCATAGATCACATCATAGAGACAGTAGGCCATTGTGACAGCGGCGAGCCCGTCGATCACAGAATGCTGCTTCAGAAAAACTGTGGACATACAGATCGAGACCATGACCAGAAAAGAAGAAGTCCGGAGCCAGCGCTTTTTCTGGAGACGCTCACTGTTCATGATGGCGATATGAGCGCCGATGGAATTGTACACATGGATGCTCGGCAGAACGTTGGTGCAGGTATCTGCCCGGTGCAGCCCGGCTACCAGGGCACAGAAAATATTTTTGGACGGATCCACTTCCGGGCGGAAATCCGTTCCGTTGGGATAAAAGGTACAGATCAGCAGGCTGATGGTCATTCCTGTAAACAGAAAAGCACACAGCCGGTAAAAATCTGTTTTGTCCGTAAAAAAGAAATACAGTACCGTTCCGGCCACATACAGGAACCAGAACAGATAGGGGATAATAAAATATTCACTGAACGGGATATAATCATCCATGGACACATGAATAATATGGTAATTTGTGGTCACCGTCTTCTCCAGATAGAAAAACCAGGGAAGATAGATGAATGCATACAGGAAGACCCATGCATGCCCGTATTTGTGAATCAGCCGTTTCATCAGAATCACGCCTTTCCAAATATTAACAAGATTATAACACAACCATTTTGCCAGTCAATAGGGCATGAGAAAAGTTAAATAAATTGATATAAAATCTTAGACAATACAGTAATTTTTAAGAAATGAAGAGAAGTTTATGGTAAAATAAAACAAAAAGAAGCCCTGAAAAATCAAGGCTTCTCTTTCGTAGCGGAAGGGAGATTTGAACTCTCGACACCACGGGTATGAACCGTGTGCTCTAGCCAACTGAGCTATTCCGCCATTGCAATTTCAAACGCTTAAATAGGATACCATGTCTGAAAGGATTTGTCAAGAGAAAAAAGAAAAAATCCTGCAGGAGAGAAAAGGAGGAAATAACAAAAAAGCTCTGAAGAATCAGAGCCTTTCTTTCGTAGCGGAAGGGAGATTTGAACTCTCGACACCACGGGTATGAACCGTGTGCTCTAGCCAACTGAGCTATTCCGCCATATGAATTTAAAAGATCAATGGGGCCTACAGGGCTCGAACCTGTGACCCTCTGCTTGTAAGGCAGATGCTCTCCCAGCTGAGCTAAGACCCCATATGATGCCCTCACAGCAGATATCTGAACTGCGATTGCTTTGATAGTATAATTGGATTCTTGCAAAATGTCAATACTTTTTTTGAGGAATTTTTTATATAAATTTTCTTATCATTTCACGGGTAGTATGCTATACTAGAAAACAGCAATAAGACAGGAGGATTCCCATGTATTATTTCATCGTGAATCCTAATTCCGGAGGAGGAAAGGGATTTCGGATCTGGAAAAAACTGAAAAAACTGCTGGCATGCTCCTGCGCGGAGTATGAAGCCTATTTTACTCACGGACCGGGGGATGCCCGGATGATTTCCCGACAGCTGACGGAAGGCAGCCGGGAACCGAGGGTGATCGTTGTTGTCGGCGGAGACGGTACAGTGAATGAAACGCTGGATGGTCTTTCCTTTAATGGTCCGGTCACACTTGGATTTATTCCGGGAGGCACGGGAAATGATTTTGCCAAAAGTCTGCGCCTTTCCGCCAATCCACGCCGGTGTCTGAAAAAGATTCTTCATCCCAAATATCATAAGCAGATCGATTACGGAGTTCTTTCCTACGGAGAGGGTGAGGTCCGCCACAGAAGATTTGCGGTAAGTGCAGGTATTGGACTGGATGCGGCCGTATGTCACAGGCTGCTGCACGGAGGCGTGACAAAGGTGTGGCCCAGAAAGCTGCGTTATGCGGCTGTAGGCCTGGGGCAGCTGATAAAGACAAAGCCGGTGAAGGGCTATCTGGTTCTGGACGGAGTGCAGAAGGTGGAGTTCAACCACATATGCTTCATATCCGCCCATATTCACCCGTCGGAGGGCGGGGGATTTCTGTTTGCCCCCGGTGCGGACTGCAGCGACGGCAGGCTGTCCCTGTGTGTGGTTCATACGGCAAGCAGGCTGCGTCTGCTGCAGATCGTGCTGGATGCCATGCTGGGAAGAAAGAAGAAGCATCCCGGTGTCCGGCGCTATGAGTGCAGAGAAGCCAGCATTCATGTAGACAGGCCGATGGCAGTTCATGTGGACGGAGAAAGCTGCCTGATGCAGCAGGATATTCAGATCCGGTGTATACAGAAAAAAATGAGGGTGATTCTGTAGCAGAGCGGTTCTGAAGCAGAATGAATTTGGAGGAATGACATGAGAATTGGACAGGGATATGATGTACATCGTCTGGTGGAAGGCAGAAAGCTGATTCTGGGCGGTGTGACGATTCCTTATGAAAAGGGGCTGCTGGGCCATTCTGATGCGGACGTGCTGGTCCATGCGGTGATGGATGCTCTTCTGGGCGCGGCTGCTCTGGGAGACATCGGTCAGCATTTTCCCGATACAGATCCCAGATATGAAGGAATTTCCAGCATAAGCCTGCTGGAGCATGTGGGACGGCTTCTGGAGGAACAGGGCTTTGTGATCGAGAATATCGATGCGACCGTCATTGCTCAGAGGCCGAAGCTGGCGCCTTACCGGGAGCAGATGCGGGAGAACATGGCCGGAGCACTGCGCATTTCCGTGGATCAGATCGGTGTAAAAGCGACCACGGAGGAGGGACTGGGATTTACGGGAGCGGGAGAAGGGATTTCCGCTTCTGCCATTACGCTGCTTACCACGGTGAAGGATAACTGCTATTATGACCGTATGGCAGAGCCTTCAGGGTGCGGCGGGTGTGACGGCTGTCCCGTCAGGGACTGAAGCATATCTTACACCCGGACCGAAAAACAGTGGAAATAAAGGAGAAAGAATATGAAGATCTATAATACATTGACCAGAAGAAAAGATGAATTCGTGCCGTTGGAGCCCGGAAAGGTGAAGATGTATGTCTGCGGACCGACCGTATACAATTACATTCATATCGGAAATGCCAGACCTATGATCGTGTTTGACACGGTACGCAGATATTTTGAGTATAAAGGCTATGAAGTGAACTACGTTTCCAACTTCACCGATGTGGATGACAAGATCATCAAAAAAGCCATTGAAGAGGGCGTGGATGCGGATACCATTTCCAAGCGCTATATTGCAGAGTGCAAAAAAGATATGGAAGGTATGAATGTAAAGCCGGCTACGACCCATCCGCTGGCTACGGAAGAGATCTGCGGCATGCTGGAGATGATCCAGACACTGATCGATAAGGGATATGCCTACAGAGCGGAGGACGGTACGGTCTATTTCCGTGTGAAGGCATTTAAGGAATACGGAAAGCTGTCCCATAAGAATCTGGATGATCTTCAGTCCGGCTTCCGGGAGATCAAAGTGACGGGAGAAGAGGGAAAAGAAGATTCGGCAGACTTCGTACTGTGGAAGCCGAAAAAGGAAGGAGAGCCTTTCTGGGAGTCTCCGTGGTGCAACGGCCGTCCCGGCTGGCATATTGAGTGCTCCGTCATGTCCAGAAAATATCTGGGAGACCAGATCGACATCCACGCAGGAGGAGAGGACCTGATCTTCCCCCATCATGAGAATGAGATCGCCCAGAGTGAGGCGGCCAACGGAAAGACCTTTGCAAACTACTGGATGCACAACGCATTCCTGAACATTGACAACAGGAAGATGTCCAAGTCTTTGGGGAACTTCTTTACTGTCCGGGAAATCAGCGAAAAATATGATCTGCAGGTGCTTCGTTTCTTTATGCTCAGTGCTCATTACAGAAGCCCGCTGAATTTCAGCGCGGAGCTGATGGAGGCTTCCAAGAACGGACTGGAAAGAATCCTGAACTGCGTGAGCCGGCTGGGAGATTTTCTGAAAACGGCTGCGGATGGGGAAATGTCTGAGGCAGAGCAGGCTGCAAAGGCAGAACTTGACAGCCTGGTAGCCAAATTTGAAGCAGCCATGGATGACGACTTTAATACGGCAGACGCAATTTCCGCTATTTTTGAAATGGTGAAGCTGGCCAATTCCACTGCGGATGAAAACAGCACGAAAGGATATCTGGAGCAGGTAAAAGCGCAGATCGAGAAGCTGTGCGATGTTATGGGCATTATCACGGAAAAGAAGGAAGAGATCCTGGAAGAGGAGATCGAAAAGATGATCGCTGCCAGACAGCAGGCCAGAAAGGATAAAAACTTTGCTCTGGCGGATGAGATCCGCGGACAGCTGCTGGAGAAGGGAATCATTCTGGAAGATACAAGAGAGGGCGTAAAATGGAAGAGAGCATGATCTCTAGATGCAGAGAGCTCTTGATGCTGGAGGAGAGGGACCCGAACGGGTACTCTCCTCTGGTTTTGGCATATATGGGAGATGCGGTGTATGAGCTGCTGATCCGTACCAAGGTGGTGAACCGGGGGAATGCTCAGGTGAACAAGCTTCACCGGAGAACGGCAGGCCTGGTAAAAGCAGAGGCTCAGGCCAGGATGTACATGCTGCTGGAGGAAGAACTGACAGAGGAAGAGATGGCTGTTTACAAACGAGGCCGGAATGCCAAATCATTTACTATGGCAAAAAATGCTTCCATGAGGGATTACCGCATGGCTACTGGATTTGAAGCCCTGATGGGCTGGCTGTACCTGAATGAGCGGCTGGAAAGGCTGACAGAGCTGGTCAGCCGCGGATTAGAGAAGATGGGAGAGCTGGAATGAGATACGAAGAATTTACCATAGAAGGAAGGAATGCCGTACTGGAGGCGTTCCGTTCCGGAAAGACCATAGACCGACTGTTTGTGCTGGACGGCTGTAAAGACGGACCGGTGCAGACAATTGTCCGGGAGGCGAGAAAGCACGATACCATTATCCAGTTTGTGGCAAAAGAGCGGCTGGATCAGATTTCCGGCACAGGTCATCATCAGGGAGTGATCGCTTACGCTGCAGCTTATGAGTATGCGCAGGTGGAGGATATGCTCAGGGCTGCGGAAGAAAAGGGAGAGCCTCCGTTCCTGTTCCTGCTGGACGGAATCGAAGACCCGCACAATCTGGGAGCTATCATCAGGACGGCCAATCTGGCGGGAGCTCATGGAGTCATCATTCCCAAAAGAAGAGCGGTGGGACTGACGGCAACGGTGGCAAAGACCTCTGCCGGTGCGCTGAACTATACGCCGGTGGCGAAGGTGACGAATCTGAGTGCGACCATTGAAGAACTGAAAGAGAAAGGCCTGTGGTTCGTCTGTGCAGATATGGGCGGAGAACAGATGTATCGCCTGAACCTGAAAGGACCGATCGGTCTGGTGATCGGAAATGAAGGTGACGGAGTGAGCAGACTGGTCAGAGAAAAATGTGACATGATTGCCTCTATTCCCATGAAGGGGGATATTGATTCTCTGAATGCTTCTGTAGCGGCAGGTGTGTTGGCGTATGAAATCGTGCGTCAGCGGTTACAATAAAACCAGAACAGAGGCACCGTTTTCCGGTGCCTTTCTTTGCAGAAGTCCGGAAAAGCTGATTTCAGGCTGGAAGCCGGAAAGAAAGGAGAGAGCAGGATGAAAGTGGAAAACAGGAAGGTGGCGCTGATCGGTACGGGAATGGTGGGCATGAGCTATGCCTATGCCATGCTGAATCAAAGCGTGTGCGACGAGCTGGTCCTTATTGATGTGAACCGGATCAGGGCAGAAGGAGAAGCCATGGATCTGAATCATGGCCTGGCCTTTGCACCGTCAAACATGAAGATCTATGCGGGTGGCTATGAGGACTGCGAGGATGCGGATATTGTGGTGATCTGCGCCGGAGTGGCACAGAAGGAGGGAGAGACCAGGCTGGATCTGCTGAAGAGGAATGCAGAGGTATTCCGGTCGATCATAGACCCGGTGACGGCTTCCGGATTCAATGGAATCTTTCTGGTGGCAACCAATCCGGTGGATATTATGACCAGAATCACCTGCGATCTGTCCGGGTTCAACCCCAGAAGAGTTCTGGGAACAGGAACTACACTGGATACGGCCAGACTTCGTTATCTGCTGGGCGGATACCTGAAGGCCGATCCGAGAAATGTACACGCATACGTGATCGGAGAGCACGGAGACAGTGAGTTTGTGCCCTGGAGTCAGGCCATGCTGGCGACGAAACCCATTCTGAGCCTTTGCGGAGAAGCGGGAAACTGGAAGGTGCGTCAGGAGGATCTGGACAGGATCTCGGAAGAGGTCCGCAGCGCCGCTTACAGAATTATTGAAGCGAAGAATGCGACCTATTATGGAATCGGAATGGCCCTTACCAGGATCACAAAAGCGATTCTGGGAGATGAACACAGCGTTCTCACTGTGTCCGCCATGCTGAAAGGAGAGTATGGACAGTCGGGCGTATTTGCAGGGGTTCCCTGCATTATCAATAAAAACGGTCTGCAGAGCGTACTTACGCTGTCCCTTACGGAAGAGGAGCTCGATCATCTGGCCTCCTCCTGCAACACCCTGAGAGAGAGCTATGAAGGAATCCTGTAAAAAAACAGGCATACCGTCCGGAAAGGATGGTATGCCTGCTTCGCTTTTCAGCGGTTCCGTCAGCTTTCCAGAGTGACTGCCCGCAGACTGAAGCTGGACCAGTTGTTTCCGATGAGATAGGTCGTGTATTTTTTTCCGGCCTGAATTTCCACCGGGACTGTAAGCAGCGGATTGGAGACGGCGTAGCCTGATCCGGTGACCGCAATGGCGATGATAGGAAGCTCCCGGAACCCGTTACAGCAGGATACATTGGTGACGAGAAACGCATAGGAGCCCTGAAGAGCCTGTTTGAAGGAGGTTACAGTACCATAAGTGATATTTCGGAATACGGTGCCGCTGTTCTGCAGCTGGACATTGTAAGAGGATCCGGAAAAGGACATGTTGGCTACCCGGTAGCAGCCGTAACCGGAAGGCAGGCTGCGGCAGCCGCTGTCAGAAACCTGAATGACATCCATGCCGCCCTGGGCGGAATCCACCACTACCAGGGTGGAACGTTCCCCGGCCCGGAACGGAAAGCTTCTCTGAAAAAGAATTGCTCTCAGATCACTGGCGCGGCGTACGGTAACCGTATGGAATCCGTCAGCGACATAATTGTATCCGGTACTCACGCCAAAACGGGCGGAGGTATCATAGACGGAGGAATCCACGGACAGACTGACGGGAAAATTGTTGGTAGCGGCCACGAGAAATCTTGTCTCGCTGAATTCATTGTTTCCGCCTGGAAGATTAGGGAAAATGGGAAATCCCGGATTGGGATTCGGCCTGGGCGGATTGGGATTTGACGGCCGGTTCGGAGGTACAGGCTGGGAAGGCCTGGACGGAAGAGGGGCTACCGGGGCACTGTCCGGAGGAGCTACAGGCAGAGCAATGCCGTAATCCGTACCGCTTCCTCCTGAATCATTGCATCCCATGCCGTTTTCCGAAAATACCGGCTGCATTGTGTCAGATTCCGGAGATTGAGACAGTCCGGTATTCCCGCCGGCGGACATATTATAAAAATCCATTTCAGCCATAAAAAACCTCTTTATTTTTTGTTTCATCATATGTCCGGTAGGAAAAAATCATGACGGAAAAAGAAAATAAAAAAATTTTGAAAAAAATGTTGACATTTGAAATAATCCATGATACTATATCTAAGGTTCGCGTGAGGCGAACGAAACAAAAGGCTGCTGTGGCTCAGTCGGTAGAGCGTCGCATTGGTAGTGCGGAGGTCACGGGTCCGATTCCCGTCAGCAGCTCTGAAGAATATCGAAGAAAGCACGTAAATTCAAGGTTTACGTGCTTTTTTTGTGTTTTCAGGACAAAAAACTGTGAAAAGATTTACAGGTATTTTTAATGATTTTGTGGGGGAAAATGGGGGAAAACGTGGGGGAAGGATTTTTAAGGGTTTTCAGATTGTAAGCCGGAAATTTTCCTGATTCAAAATAATACGAATTCAGGAGGAAGAAAGATGGCTAAAAAAGAAAAAAATGAATTGGAAGTCAGGTATGATATTCATAAGGGGCGGATCAGAGCCAGGACAACAGTAATTTATATTGATGGGACAAGGGGGCGTCAGGAAGCTTACGGAAATACGCAGGCAGCAGCGAAAAGAGAACTGAAAGCTAAGGTTGAAAAAGTGAATGCAGAAATCCGTTACGGAGAACAGAAAATGGATGGGGAAATTACTCTGGAGCAAGCTGTTCTGGATAAAATACAAGAACGGAAGAACGCTTATGACAGAGAAAAAGGGAGAGAAAAAATTCGCGATACCACATCGAACAGAGATATGGATGTGTATCGCAGCCTGTTGAAACCGCATGAAATTTCTAATAAGAAGATTAACCAGATTTTTCCAAGAGATTTAGAGAATTACAGGAAGTGGCTGGAAAATGCACAGTATGACAGATGTCAGATAAAGGACCCGGCAAAGCACACTCCGAATTTACAGCATTATTCTGCATCAACGCTGAACCGCATGATCCGACTGGTTGTAGGGGTACTTGATGATTTTTACAGGTACACTGAACATAAGTCTCCCTCAGAGGCGCTATATCCATTCAAACAGGCTGTGCAAAATAAAACAGAAGCTGATTTTTTGATAGCAGACGAAGTGAGCACATCCTTGGCTTACTTTGCAGAAAAAAGAAACGAGAGTAAATATCCTCTGGATGAAATATATGCAGATATGTTTTCTGTGGCTCTTATGCTTGCCTGCCGTCCGGGAGAGTTGCGTGGATTGAAAAAACGAGATTGGGATGCTAAGAAACGGAATCTGCACATATGCCGCACAGGGTCGTACAGAGATGGAAGAACGAAAACAGAAGAGTCACAGAGAATTCTTCCGGTAATGGACAGTGCGGCTCGGATTTTAGAGCGCAGATGTAAAAATCTGAAAGCTGACGGATACATTTTTCCAAATACAAAAAATGAAGTGATTTCTGAAAGCAACGCCAACAAGAAACTTCAACGATGGCTGAAAGAAGCTGGCATTACAAAAGACCTGCATTTTCATTCTTTGCGTGGTTCTTC
>CALWRQ010000049.1 GCA_944383965.1 uncultured Lachnospiraceae bacterium | reverse complement strand
GCCGTGGGCATTTCTTTTGTCACTTTGAAAAAGATCTGCCAGGTACTTTCCGTTTCCAGTGATGCCATACTGTTTGGAAAAAACAGTCCCAGTCCAAATGATGCATCCGAGCTGACTGCCCGTTTGGAACGTCTTTCCCCGGAAGAATATGCTATTGCAGAAGAGATCATTTTCAAACTCTTGGAAGCCTTTTCTCTGAAGAAATAAAATACTGACTATTAGGCATAACCTTTTCCGGCCCTGCTTAATAGTCAGTATTTTTTCTCTCCGCCGTCCGTCCTCCGCCCCGGCAGGCCGTCTTCGTCTACTCTTCCCAAGGAAGAAGCGCCAGCACCCGGTATACTTCATCCAGCTCCATGGGACGATAACAGTAATATCCCTGAAGCGTATCGCATCCTGCTGCCGCAATCAGCCTGTACTGCTCCGGTGTTTCCACGCCTTCCATACATACCTCTTTTCCGAAGCGGTGGCAGGCATATACAATACTGGAAATAAAATTATTCTTCTCATCCGACTCCGTCATTTCTCCCAGCAGAGACCGGTCCAGCTTGATAATATCCGTAGGATACTGCAGCAGCATGCGGAACGATGAATACCCGCTTCCAAAATCATCCAGCGCGATTCGGATTCCCATCTCCCTGCAGACATTTACAAACCGCACCAGTTTTTCCGGACTCTCATCCATACAGCTTTCCGTAACCTCTGCTACCAGGCGGGACCCGTCCGTATTATACTTATTGAGCGTACTCTTCATGAAATCCGGAAATCCTTCGTCTGACATCTGCTGCAGACTCACATTAAAGCTCAGATAGAACTCCGGATCATAGACGTTCATTCTCAGGCAGGTGCATACCGCCTGCTCAAATACCCATCTGCCGGCCATATGGATCATGTTGCTCTTTTCCAGTATGGGGATAAATACCGCAGGAGAAACATCTCTTCCTTCAAACGTCCACCGCAAAAGCGTCTCTCCCCCTCTGATCTTCTTTTCCCCGCTGGATACAATGGGCTGGACTACGATCCTGAAATTTTCCATTCCGTGCAGGACGTCGTGGCTTAACGTCAGCGCCATATTGGACATCTGTCTGCTTTTTTCTATACTGCTGTCAGAATACTCCACATAATTCAGGTTCGGTTCGTGTTTTGCTATTTTTATAAGAGAAATCATCTGCTCCAGAAAATCCGAAGGCACCATCTTTTCCGGCGCATACTCCATGACGGCAAAAGAACAGGATCTGCGGATGGAAACCCCGACCAGGCTGTACCATCTTGTCACAATGGAGCGGATCCTTTCCACCAGTTCCTCCTTCCGGTCCGTGCAGGACCGGTCCACGATTCCGATGCAGCGCATCCCTTCCAGCCTGTAAAAAGAGACCTTATCTCCCAGTTCCCGCATCAGCTCTTCGGAAATGCTGCGGATCATTTTGTCACTGTAGGTACGGCCTCTCGTACTGTTGATCTCCGTCATGTTGTTCAGGCAGAAACCGACCGTCAGAACCGCTCCTCCGTCTCTTGTCTTTTCACTCAGATTTCGGAACATGGTTGCCTCACGGGGGAAATTCGTAGTGGGATCCACCACAAACTCCTCATCCTGATGGGTAATCCGCCCGGAAAAGAACAGCGGAACCGTTTTATCCTCATTCCACTTCAGAATCCCGTAACAGCGGATCCAGATATTGTTCCCTTCCGCTGTCCGAACCTGGTATCTCATATCATGAATACTCCGCCTTTCCCTGAGCATGGACTCCAGCTCCGCTCTGTACTGTTCTTTTGCCTTGGAGGTGGTGATCCGTCCGGCCCAGTCCTGCAGAAGTCCGGGAACAATATTGCTCTGAAATCCGAATTCATCTCTCATGTTGTCAGAAATATAGAACATGTTCTTCTGCATATCCCCGAAGTAGAAGTAGCTGGTCGTGTTCTGCCTGGAAACGGCCTGGAAAAACATTTCCATATCGCAGTACGTGGAATTGAGAAACTGATAGAACGGGCTGTCGGTTCTCTCCCCCTTTCGTCTTTCCGGCGAATGTCTGCGGTCCACACCGGGCACACGGCAGTTTGCCGCATAATAGTTTCTCTTATCCTCGTACATCACCTTGTCTGCCTGAGTGATCATGCTCTCCAGGCACATGGGACGCTGGTCTGACCAGGCATATCCCACAGCAATATGATGCTGGTCCTCTCCGATCCTTTTCTGGAGGGCATATACCTTTTCCATAAACCCTTCTTCGTCCACATCCTGAAACACAGCCACAAACTCATCCCCTCCCGCACGAAAGATCGTGGGAATCTGAAGAGCATCTTTAATCAGTTCATAAGAATGACGGATCAGCTGATCGCCCATGGCATGTCCCAGAGTATCATTGGTCTGCTTCAGTCCTGTTATATCGCAGAAGATCACCGCCATCGACCTTCCCTCCCACGGAACTGCATAACGCTCAAACAGGGCATTTCTGTTGTATGCCCCCGTCAGCGTATCCCGAAAGCTCATGGAACTTAACCGCTTCAGCAGATCCCGCCGCTTCAGCAGAGATACAATAAAATATCCTATAACCTTAAAAATCGATCCGATCAGTCCGATCATATCGCTGCTGGGATTATCCACGCCGATAAATCCCACCACATGGTCCTTGATGATGATCGGCCCGGCCGTAAGACTGTGAATGTTCTGCGGTTTCAGGATCGCGTACAGCGTGGGAGACTCGGTCCTGATCTTCTCCAGATCCGGAATGATGACCGCGTCCTTCTCCTGAAACAGATCGATCCAGCCCTGAATGTCCGACAGGGGAACCTCCTGAAGGATCTCTTTCTGCGGAACCACATGTTCTCTGCACCACTCATAGGTATTGTTGGCTGCGGAATCGGTAAATTCAAATACATAAACCCGGTCACACCGGAAGGTTTTTCCAATATAGGCCAGAATCATCCGCAGAGATTCCTCCGGGTTCATGGTAGAAAAGACCTGCTGCAGACATTCATTCAGAATCCTCTCGCTCCGGGCATAAAAGTAAGTTTTATTATCTACCACTTCTGTGCCGATATTAATGGCGATCTCCACCCGGTATCTTCTCCCGTTATAGGAAAACTCTGAATCCTTAACCAGAAATCTCTTGTCCAGAACAGGATTTTTATGAACCCAGGAGCAGAATTTTCCCTCTTTCAGAGACTTATTATTACAGAAGCAGCAGGGATCATCCAGTCCCTGCAGCACTTCATAGCATTTCTTATGCCTGTATTCCTTTTCTGAAAAATATCCCAGAGATTCCCGGAGAATCCTGTTCATATAGATGATCTCATTATTTTCCATGTCAGAAATGTAAACCATTTCGTCCATATCTTCAAAAAAAGTCATAAGAAAATTTAACATAAAATCTCCTGTTCGCTCATACTCTTTCCCTCGCCGCACCCCAGCACCTCCGCGGACGTTCCTTTTCAGCCCGGAGCATTCAGCAAATATCGTTTTTATTATACGAAAGAACCAGATAGGGTACAAGATGAAATTTTATTTCCCGGATCAGTATTCCTTTCCTTCCGTTATTTCTGACCGTCTCTTCTTCCACGCCTCAAAAAAGCACCGGGAAAAATTCCCGGCGCCAGCCTTCTCTCCATGAACGGTCCGTTCTCAGTCATTCTTTCTCAGTAGCAGGTTCCTGCTCCGAAGCACTGACTGCAGTCCATCTTTCCGTCTCCTCCGCACCGGAGACACTTGTCTTTTACCTTCCGGATATCATGGCGCTCATGACATTTGTTGCACTTGTGAATGGAATAATAGGTACAGTCTGTATGATGAGCGATCAGGCAGGTCATCCTTTCCTGCCTTTCTTTATAGCCCATCCCATTGCAGGACTCACAAATATAGGATCCGGTCCCCGAACACTTGGGGCAGATCTTCTTCCCTCCGGAAGCAGAACTGCCGGAATAGGAACCGGTGGGCGGAAGGTAAAATCCCGTGCCGGATCCCGTCTCCGCGGAGGACCCGTTCTTTCCTACCAGTTTTTTCAGTTTCGCCAGCATAGCCTCCCATTCTTCCTGGGACATGGTGTCCTCCGTGCTGAAAGAAGGCGTTCCTCTGGAACTGCAGAAAGAGCACGGATTCCCATGGGAGGAAACGGATATATCGCTGGTAAAGCTTACCTGAAAGCTGGTCTTCAGGTTATAATCGGAGGGCCGGAACCCGGAAACCTTGCGGATCACTGTATAACTCCATTGTTCTCCCGGCGCCAGTTTCACCTCCCCCAGGGACCCGGAATTCAGGGATGTTTTTGTAATCTCCTTCCCGTCCCCGTCCTTTACTGAAAATACAGCGCTGCTGATCCGGGTAATATCCTTTTTTGTACCGGCATTGATAAAATAACCTTTTACCGTGATCGTCTCTCCGTCCCAGCTCAGGTTTTCTGCCTGATATTTCAGTACGTTCCCGCTGCCTTCCGAAGCCTTCGGCTCCGCTGCGGCAGAGGCATTCACCATTCCCATGATCCACAGAACGCACAGCAGCAGACCTGCCGCTTTCCTGATGGTTTTCATAATAAGCCCCCTTCCGTTTGTCTCCTGCGAAAGCCGGTCCCAACGACCGGTTTTCTCCTGTCTTTATTATATGGTGCAATCTGTAAATATGCAACAAAAAATGTACAAACTGCAGGCAGTGAAAAGGGGGATATTCTCATTTCCGGTCTTTTTTTCTCCTCAGCTCCCAGAAAGCAATGCTGGAGGCAGCCGCCAGATTAAGAGAATCCGTCTGTTCCATAATCGGGATCCGTACAACATAATCGCAGGCCTCTATCGTTTCTCCATCCAGTCCGTCTCCCTCCGTTCCGAGCACGATCGCCAGCTTTTCCACATTCTTCAGCACCGGATCCTCCACACTTACGGAATCTTTCCTAAGTGCCATCGCCGCAGTTATAAATCCGTATTCCTTCAGAATATTCATGCCCTCTTCTGGCCATCCGCCGTTCTTTTCCGGGAAAAAGGTCCAGGGTATCTGAAAAACATTTCCCATGCTTACCCGACAGGCTCTCCGATACAGCGGATCGCTGCTGCCCGCTGTCAGGATAATTCCATCTACCCCCAGGGCAGCTGCAGAGCGGAAAATGGAACCGATATTAGCCGGATTCATGGCTTTTTCAAGCACCGCAATCCGGCTCGCTCCCTCGCAGACCGTGCGCACATCCGGAAGCGGCTTACGGCGCATGGCGCACAGGATTCCCCTTGTCAGAGGAAAACCGGTCAGCTTCGTAAGAACCGGAAGATCCGCCGTATATACAGGAATATCTCCGCAGCGGTCAAGCAGTTCCCGTGCGTCTCCCGCAATATGACTGGTTTCCACTAAAAATGAGAGCGGTTCATACCCTGCATCCAGGGCTCTTTCCACTACCTTCGCGCTTTCTGCAATAAAAATACCGGGAGCCGGCTCATAATAGTGCAGCAGCTGATTCTCTGACAGTCTTGCATACACATCCAGCTCAGGCGCTGAAAAGTCTGTAATCTGTATTCTCTTTGACATCGATGATTCTGTCCCCTTTCCTTTTCTGCGGGCAGTTCTACTCCTGCTCCCCTTCATTGGCTTCCTCCAGTGTCACCGTCTCATCTGCATATTCTCCATATTCCAGATGAAATACCGCCTGAGGCAGATTCACACTGGCTTTCAGCCGTTTTCCCTTCTTTTCCCCGGCTTTACGGGCCGTATCCAGGATCTCCTCCAGCAGTTCCCGGTTCAGTCCCCCGCCTCTCCAGTGAAATGTGATCGCCTTCCCCTTCCTGGCAGCCTGCTCGGTCCTTTTCTGCACTTCTTCCATTTTTGTAAAAGACAGGCGGGCGGCCCGGTAGTAAAACAGCTCCCCGTTTTCGCAGACAGGAGCCGGAGCGATCAGCGGCTCATGATCCCGGAAAACCGCCCGGTCATCCAGATTGAAGTAATCATATCTCAGTCCGTCCGGATCTCCCTTTCCCAGCGTATTGTCGAATGTCACATCCAAATGGACAAAGGAACCGTTAATACGCAGAATATTCCATGTGTGACGATATTTGATGCCTTTTTCCGGATTGTTCCCGCAGACCGGAATCATGCACCAGACCCCCAGCCTGTCGCAGAGGGCCTTCACCGTTTTCGCAATCCCCTCGCATACTCCCACTCCTTGCCCCAGCGGTCCGATGATTTCATGGGAATACGGCTTTTTCAGCTTGTCATACCGTACATTTCTGCAGATGAAATCGTGAATGTAGAGTTCTTTTTCCCATTCCGTCAGCATTTCCGCCGGACGCGCCAGCTTCTCCATCCGGGATGTCATCATTTTCTGATGTTCCCGGACCTTCCCTTTATCAAACAGATATTCCGGCACCAGAATCGCATTGGGTGAGTCCGTATAGCGCCGGTACCGGTAGGCCGGCACCCAGAAAATCTCCGGATGGTCCAGCCTCATCTGAAAAAAGACATCATACAGCTGTCCCGCCCCCGAATAGGGAACCAGAAATTCTTCCTCCAGATTCTGAACCCCTTTCAGCATGGCCTGATAAACTGCCTGTCTGTGCTTGTCCATATGGCTGAAATAGTAAGCTTCCATTCCGCTCCTCCTCTTCCTGTATTTCCCGCTTCTTTTTCCCGCGCACGGTCTTCCCGGAAAGGGAAAATTAGGCCCGTCCCTCTTCCCATCCCTCAGGAAACGTGCTATAGTATCCTTGAAAATATAAATAATCCAATTATTTTCCATAAAGAAAGGATACCGCCATGCGCTACAATCCCCCTTATTTCGACTTTGAACTCTGCGGAGTAAAACGGAAACTCCCTTTTGTAAAGATCAAAGATGATATGGCTCTCGCCAGCTTCTGCATCGTCTCTGATACCGAGCTGGTACGGGCGGTCGCTCCGGAGCTGGTAAAACGCCTTCCGGAAGTAGACGTGCTTCTGACCGCCGAAGCCAAAGGAATCATCCTCACCTACGAGATGAGCCGTCTCATGAACATGAAAGACTTCGTACTGGCAAGAAAGCACAAAAAGCCCTATATGCAGAACGTACTGGAAGCAAACGTATTTTCCATCACCACTCAGGCCAAACAGACTCTTTATCTGGACGGCTGTGACGTGGAAAAGCTCCGCGGCAAGCGGGTAGCGATCATTGACGACGTAATCGCCACCGGCGATTCCCTGGCAGCTCTGGAAAAACTGGCCGAGCTGGCCGGCGCTCAGGTAGTCGCCCGTGCCGCCGTACTGGCCGAGCTGGATTCCGTTTACCGGGATGATATCATTTTCCTGAAGGAACACTACGTATTTACTCCCAATGAAGACGGTACCTTCACTCCCATAGAATGTGAGGAGAAAAAGCGTCGCCGTCTGGCCGGAACCGAACGTATATAATTGTCCGAAACGGCGGTGCAGCCGGAAAGCTGCGCCGCCGTTTTCTAAAACTTACGGATCTGATCTGTTTCATCTCCGGCCGTCTTGTCAATCGACCGTATGGTCACATAATAGCCTGTCCTGTCATCCACCCGCACATACACCCGGTCGCCTGCCTTATGACCCAGCACGGCCCGCCCAAGAGGAGACTCATTGCTGATTTTGTTATCCAGCGAATTTCCTCTGACGGTCGTAACGATCTTATACACTTCCGTCTCATCGTCATCTTCAAAGTAAAGCTCCACCCGGTTGTTGATTCCCACTTCATTCTCTTTCGACTGGTCCGAAATGATCTTCGCCGTGCGGATCATTCTTTCCAGATACCGGATCCGGCTTTCATTCTGATTCTTGTCCTTTTTGGCCGCATGATATTCGAAATTTTCGCTCAGATCCCCATGGGCCCTGGCTTCCTTTACCGCTTCAATAGCCTGTTTTCTGACCACCAGCTTCCGGTAATCAATCTCTTCCTGTATTTTCTTTATATCATTTTCTGTCAGTTCATCATACATACCTGTTCCGTCCCCTTTCTTTATTCCCTCTGTTTCCGGCCATGCCGCTCTCTCAGCCACTCTGTTCCCCGGACTGCGGCCCAGCCGATCAGTATTCCGTCCGCTGCTCCGAACAGTACGTCCGTCAGATAGTGCACCCCTACATACAGCCGGGAAAACGCAATCAGACCGGCCAGAACCACTGCTGCCCGGCCGGTTTTCCTGTGATTGAGCCAGATCACCGCCGCTGCGGCAAAGGATGAGGATGAGTGTCCCGACGGGAACGACCAGTCCGGCTGTTTCTCTATGAGCAGCCTCAGCCCTTCCACCGTCTCATAGGGCCGTACCCGGGCTACCAGATTCTTCAAAATCATATTGTTAATGATCAGAGAGATCAGAAGAGCCGCCAGGATCTCCATTCCTGTAATTCTGGTTTTTTTGAACAAGAAGAAAACGGCAGCCATCCCGATCCAGATGAATGCCGTATCTCCCAGGTGAGTAAAAAACTGCATGACCGGCGTCAGTATATCGCTCCTTAAATATTCCTGAATCCAGAGCAGAATATCCCCATCCATATCTTTCTCCTCACTGAAACTCAAAATACTTCATGATGTTCTTTTCAAAATCTTCCGTCATCCGGCGGATCATTTCTCTCTCCCCCGGTTCATAGCCGGACATGGTGGAACCCTGCGGCGTCCCGCAGATATAATAATATCCCCGGCACCAGCCCAGCTCCTGCTTCCCGCTCATCTTCGCAGTGATCAGCCGTTTCTCTTCCAGGCTTCCCACCCGGTGTACCTCGAATATCTCTCTTGCCCGTTCCTTAAGCGGAAAAAAGTACACCCGCAGGCACTCCTCTGTCTGAGTAATGTAGAAATTGCCTTCCCAGCTGTCCGGCAACGTAATCAGATAATCGTCATTTCCTATCACGGTTCCGTCATAAGCCACTACCTTCTGCTGAACCGTTCCGTCCTCTACCCAGGCTCCGTCTGCATTCACCTCATACCCCATTCCTATCAGGGCATTGGTAACCATGTATCCGTTTTCATCAAAATAATAGCATTCTGCCAGGCAGTCGCCGTCTCCATCCAGCCATTTCCACATATCCCGCGGATAAGAGCCGTCTTCTTCCTGCCACCACCATCTTCCGTTTCCGTCATGGACCCAGTGTCCCGCATAGGAGGGAAATGCAGCCAATACCGACAGCGCTGCTCCCGCTGCCAGTCCTTTCCAGATTCTCATAAGCCCTTTCCTCCTGCATGAACGAGTCTGTTTCTTTTTATCATACCATGAAGGTGCATAAATGAAAACAATGGCACTTCTTAAAAATTTATTAAGATAGTTTCCCCATTTTCCCATATATTATCACAGCGTTTCCTCCTTGCTCAGAAGTTCTCTTTCCAGTTCTCTGGCCGCAATGCTCAGCGGTCTTTCTTCATCCTTCACCAGGCAGATCGATCGCTCCGGAATCTTTTCCTTCAGGATAATAGGAAACAGCTCTCCTCTGTGTACTGCCTCCGCTGCAAAATCTTCCGGGAGAAATCCAAGACCAAGATCATTCTTGACAAGAGGAAGGATCTGGTCCGTTGTTGCCGCTTCCATATCCGGTTCCCATAAAACGCCGTTTTCCGCAAAAAACTGGCTGTAAAACTCATAGGTCTTTGTGTCCCGTCCCAGGCTGACCAGCGGATAGGCGCTCAGCTCCTTCAGGCTGACCGTTCCGAAGGAAAGTTCCTGGAACTGCGGCCCTCCTACCAGGATTTCCCGGAATGCCTTCAGCGGAATCTCCTCCAGGGGTCGGACGATTCCCGTAGGAGTCGTAACCACCGCAAAATCCACCAGCCCTCTTTTCAGGAAAGACACTGCCTGAGGAGTCGAATAGCTGCAGATCCGGATACGGATCCCCGGAAATGCCCGGTGAAAGCTGCACAGTTTGGACAGCAGATAGCAGTGCAGAGCCGTTTCGCTGGCGCCTACGGAGACTGCCCCCCTCTGAAGGTTTTTATCTCCGGCCAGTTCCAGCTCTCCGGCCTGAAGCTGCTCATGAGCCACTGCTACATGAGCATAAAGCTTCTCCCCTTCCGGCGTCAGATGCACTCCCTTGTTTGAACGGACAAAAAGCCTGCAGCCCAGTTCATTCTCCAGATTGTTCATGGACCGGGTAATGTTGGGCTGGCTGTTCATCAGGATCCTGGCTGCGTGAGTAAAGCTCTGGTATTTCGCCACATAATAAAAAATACGATAATAGTCATAAGTTATCGCCATAGTTTCACCTTTTGTCATATCTAATTGATATGGTAAAAATCTCAAATATACATTTTACTTCTTGTGTTAAAAGAAGTATAATATAAAATGACGGGAAAGGCAATTTCCCTTGCCACAAAATTAACAGGAGGACAAGAACATGGAAACCTATGGATTAGAAAAACTTGGAATTACCAATACCGGCACTGTTTACCGTAACTTGAACGTTGCTCGTCTGGTAGAAGAATCATTAAAACGCGGCGAAGGCATTCTGATGGATACCGGAGCGCTCGCTGTAACGACCGGTAAATATACAGGCCGTTCTCCTAAAGACAAATTCATTGTTGACACTGCAGACATTCATGATAAGATCGCCTGGGGCAGCGTAAACGTTGCAATCTCAGAGGAAAAATATCAGAACATCAAGAATAAGATGTTTGCATACCTGCAGAAGAAGGACCTGTTTATTTTTGATGGCTTTGCCGGAGCGGATGAGAAATATACGAGAAAGTTCCGTATTGTCAACGAGCTGGCATGTCAGAACCTGTTCATTCATCAGCTTCTGATCCGTCCTACTGCAGAGCAGTTGGAGAACTACGGAGAAGCTGATTTCACATTAGTAGTAGCTCCGGGCTTCCACTGTGTTCCGGAAGCAGACGGCACCAATTCCGAGGCTGCCATTATCGTAAACTTCTCTGAGAAGCTGGTTCTGATCGCCGGTTCCAGATATTCCGGTGAAATCAAGAAATCCGTATTCTCTGTTATGAACTACTTAATGCCTGTGGAAGAGAACGTACTTCCCATGCACTGCTCCGCCAACATGGATCCGGAGACTCATGAAACCGCTGTGTTCTTCGGTCTGTCCGGTACAGGAAAGACCACTCTGTCCGCAGATCCTTCCCGTAAGCTGATCGGTGATGATGAGCACGGCTGGTCTGAGGACGGCGTATTCAACTTTGAGGGCGGATGCTATGCAAAATGTATCAACCTGAATCCGGAGAACGAGCCGGATATCTACAACGCGATCCGTTTCGGAAGCCAGGTAGAAAATGTAGTGGTTGATCCGGAAACCAGAACTCCCGATTACGATGACGGTTCCCTGACCGAAAACACCCGTGTGGGATATCCCATCGATTATATCAACAACGCTCAGATTCCCGGAAAGGGAGGCATCCCCAAAGTGGTGATCTTCCTTACGGCTGATGCCTTCGGCGTACTGCCGCCTATCTCCAGACTGGATGAGAATGCGGCCATGTATCATTTTGTAACCGGCTTCACTTCCAAGCTTGCCGGAACCGAGCGCGGCATTCAGGAGCCTCAGCCCACCTTCTCCACCCTGTTCGGTGAGCCCTTCATGCCTCTTGATCCTTCTGTTTATGCAAAGATGCTGGGTGATAAGATCGAGAAGTACGGCACCAAGGTTTATCTTGTAAATACAGGATGGTCCGGCGGCCCCTACGGAGTAGGCAGCCGTATGAAGCTTTCCTACACCAGAGCCATGATCACCGCTGCATTAAACGGCAGCTTCGACAGCGTGGAATACAAGCATGACGCAATCTTCAATGTGGATGTTCCCCAGAGCTGTCCGGGTGTACCGTCCGAGATCATGAATCCCAGAGATACATGGGCTGACAAGGATGCTTACGATGCTTCCGCCAAGAAGCTGGCCAAGATGTTTGCAGACAACTTCGCCAAGAAGTACCCGAACATGCCCAAGGAGATCGCAGAAGCCGGCCCGAAAGCTGAGTAATTTTCCGATCTGACGAATATACGGGAAGTGCCGAAGCCGCACTGCAGTGCGGCTGTATGGCGCTTCCCGTTTTTCGTATGAAAAATCCGGGACCCGCTCTGTTTTCAGAGCAGGTCCCGGATTCTGTATCTGTCGGAATATTATACCCAGAAATCCGTAGCACAGTATTGAATTTCTCCTGCGCATATGGTCATCTGCGGAACCAGAAGTTCATGCCCGATCAGTTCCCGGTCAATCCAGTCTCTGTGGTGGACCGTCACATTCTTCAGCTTCATGACCACCACATCTGCACAGGCTCCCGGACGCAGGGTTCCGATCTGTCCTTCCATCCCCATTTCTCTCGCCGGATTTGACGTGGCGGCGCGGAGCACGCTCATCAGATCCATACCCAGAGTCAGATATTTCGAAAGAACTACCGGAAAATTCTTGGCATACGGCGGAATATTAAACTTGTCAATTGTCAGATCCGAACTGATGATGTCCGGATAAAATTCCTTTTTCAGCGCTCCCCGGGCTGCATCCAGGCCAAAATTGCCTTTTCCGTTTGCAGCATCAAAAATCACGCCTCTTTCCCTGGCCTTCCGTACTCCCGGGTCGATTTCCCCGTCGGGAAGCACAATTCCGTTTATGCCGCCCTGATAGCAATGGCAGAAAATATCCCCCGGTCTCAGACACTCTGCAAGGGTTCCTGCCGGAATCGGCGAATTGGTTGTATGGACGCAGACCCTCAGCCTGGTTCCCAGTTCCCCATTGATCTGATCCGCCAGTTTCAGAACCGCCTGCAGATAATCCATCGCCCTGTCATCCGGCACCACTCCGTGAGAAAGCCGGATTTTCAGTCCCAGAATGTTATCTCTGTATTTATCCACCAGCCGGATCATTCTGTCCACATTGAAAAGTTCCGGGTTAAAGTCCTCGCACAGCTTCGGATCGATCTGTCCTCCGGAGTATACGGTCAGGTAGCTTTTCAGACGGATGATCGAAGACGCTACCGTCGTTCTGTAATAAGCCTCAAAATTAGCTGTCCCTGCCGTTCCCGCGTCCACTGCTGCTGTCGTTCCCTGCGCCGCCATAAAATCCGGCCGGATTGCTTCCCCGCTCCCGTCATAAAACACATGGGTGTGATAGTCTACCAGACCGGGAGATACAATACAGCCGGATACATCTATAACATGGCTGTATTCCATGGACTCCGTTTCCGTATCAACGATTCTGTTGTTCCTGATCGCCACATCTCCGATGCAGTCCATATTTCTTGATGGGTCTATTACACGTCCGCCCTTAAGCAAAAAATCAGCTTTCATAAACTTGTACCTTCCTTAAATAATTCCCAGTGTTCCAATGATGCAGGCAAGAATCGCACAGCAGAACGGCATGATTGCGCAGGTAATGAATACGTGCACATAGGTATCCTTCTGAGATGTTTTGGCAATCTGGTTGCAGACCACCATGCCGGAAGCATGAGGCATGGCGTCAAATCCGGAAGAAGCAATACATACCACTCTGTGCAGAAACGCCGGATTCAGTCCTGTGGAAACCAGATAGTCTCCCATGCTGTTCAGGAAGATATTCAGTCCCCCTGCAGAAGATCCTGTGATGGCTGCAATGACATTGATTGAAATCAGAGCCGTTCCAAGCGGTCCGATATTCAGATTTACCAGTGCATTCGTCACTGTGGCATAGGCAGCGGAAGCGGAAACCACTCCGCCGAAGCCCATGATGGCAGAAGTAGAGATCAGAGCGCCCAGGCCTCCTGCTGCCCCATCACATATGGCAGCCTGTACGTTCAGTTCTTTTCTGAACAGAAAGCATCCTGCCAGAATCGCTATGGTCATTGCGCAGGCCACTGCATAAGTAGAAGAAAGGCTGGTCGCTTTCTGAAGAATAAACATCATTGCCAGCAGCAGGATGATCGGCAGATAGCATTTCCACACCTGCAGAGTGCCGTCCTTTCCTGACTGCTCCAGATCTATGATCTTTTCTCCTTCACTGGGCACAAAGTGTTCCCCTCTGGCTCTGGCCTTCCTGATCTGCCAGTTCAGATAGAGATATGCGGATACGAACATGATCACGGAGCAGATTATTCCTATTTTTGCCCCTGCGTATGCGGTCGTACCCAAAAAAGTAGTCGGCAGAAGGTTCTGTGTGGACGGAGAGCCTGGAAGCATCGCCATGCACACCGTTACCGGGCACACCATGATTGTGGCTACAATCAGCTTTTTCGGAATATCCGCCTTCTGAAAAAGAGCAACCGCAATGGGATAAATAGAAAATGCAATAATGAATGTACCGATTCCTCCATATGAAAGCACCAGTCCTGTAATCATAATAACCAGAACCACATACCGGTCACCCAAAATCTTCAGCAGACTGTTTGCAATGCCGGTAGAAGCACCGCTGTCTCCCATTACTTTTCCGAAAATCGATCCCAGCATGAACAGAAGAAACCAGTTTCCGGCAAAACTGCTCATATCTGCCATAAAATGATCTGTAATCGCCGCCGAAGGATCCATTCCGTTGAATACGATTACTACCAGCGCTCCCAGCAGGGAAACCACAGCCATATGCCAGTTTTTCCAGATCAAAAAAATAACAGCCGCCACAGCCAGGATCAATCCCAATATCCCGATCATAACATTTCCTCCTTGTATTTTTTGTGTCTCTTATCGATAAGTGCATGAGCAGATTTTACAATTTTTTTTGTTTTCTGCTTCTTTTTTTATTATATCTATGATACAATCACAAGTAAAGTTACTAATAATTCTATTTGTTAGAATTTTTACTTCTATAAAAATGGAGGAACTCCTATGGATCTTCGCCAGTTGGAATATATTGTAACTATCGCAGAAAGTGAAAGTATCTCGCAAGCCGCCCAGTCTCTTTTCATCTCCCAGTCCGGCCTGAACCAGCAGCTGATCAAGCTGGAAAAAGAGCTGGGTGTTCCTCTCTTCTACAGAGACAATCATCATCTCCAGCTGACTCAGGCAGGCAAAATCTATGTAAGCAGTGCCAAGGAAATACTAAACATCAAGAAAAAAGCCTATTCCCAGCTAAAGGATCTGGCCGGAAATATTACAGGAGAAATTCTGCTGGGTCTGACGCCGGAACACGGCATTGATATGTTTACAGACATATTCCCGGAATTTACCAAGCACTTTCCGGGCATTACCCTGAATCTGAAAGAAAATATGGTCAAGCAGCAGCATGAGCTGCTGCTCAAAGGACAGCTGGACCTGGGGTTTGTCATGCTCAGTCCTGCTGACAAAGTGGACCTGAATTACGTGCATCTTTTCAATGAGAGACTGGTCCTGGGCGTACCCATTTCCCATCCCAAAATACAGAGCTACCGGATCTCTCCCTACGGCCCTCTGCCCACCATAGATCTGTCCCTGTTTTCTGAGGATTTTTTTTCGCTGATGTTCAAGGGGTCCACCATGCGCCCCATTATAGATGCCTGTTTTGAGGCAGCCGGTTTCCGGCCGAAAATACTGTTTGAAACGTCCATGAATCATGTTCTGAGCAAAATGGTGAGCAAAAACCTGTGCTGTACCATTCTCCCTCAGTCACAGGCCATACGGGATCAGAACTCTGCATGGTTTCATATTTCCTCCAACCCGTTCTGGGAAATCGCAATGGCATACAATAAGAGAAATCCTCCCGGAAGGGCCCGCACCTTTCTTCTTCAGCAGGCCAAAATCTACGGGACAAAAATGGAATATAAATTAAGCAGCCAGTGACCACCGGCTGCTTCATTTTATTTCTGTTCTATTTCAGGGAAGCTGCAATCTCGCTGCACATCTCCTGAAGAGCTGCCCGCTGCTCTTCCTTAACAGAAGATTTCACCGTAACGCTCTTCTCCAGGATCTCCATTCCCTTTAAGGAAGATATCAGTTCTCTCATGATCTTGCCGGACTGGGGCGCCCAGGATCCGTTTTCAATGATGGACACCTTCCTGTTCTGCAGATTCAGAGCCTTCACATCTTCCAGCAGATTCAGCATGGCCGGGTACAGACCATTGTTGTAGGTCGGAGCCGCCAGCACAATATTGCTGCACCGGAAGATTTCGGAAATCAGGTAGGATACGTGCGTTCTGGAAACGTCATATACCACCGTATTTTTCACACCGGCCTCCGCCAGCATGGACGCAAGCGTCTCGGCAGCCTCTGCTGTATTGCCGTACATGGAACCGTAAAAGATTGCCACTGCTTTTTCCTCTGCTTCGTAGCGGCTCCACTGATCATGCTTCTTCAGCAGCTCATCAATGCCCGTTTTCCATACCTGCCCGTGAAGAGGACAGATCATGGAAATATCCAGACCGGAAGCCTTTTTCAGTACTGCCTGTACCTGCGGGCCGTATTTTCCCACAATATTGGAAAAATACCGGCGCATCTCAGCCAGATCCGCAAAGGGGCTGTCCTGTTCATCATTGAAAAGAGCATCCAGCGCACCGAAACTGCCGAATGCATCTGCGGAAAACAGAATCTTTTCCGTTGACTCATAGGCCATCATTACCTCCGGCCAGTGTACCATGGGAGCAGATACAAAGTGAAGTCTGTGAACTCCAAGATCCAGCTCGTCACCTTCCTTTATCTCTACCGTACGTCCCTCCAGATCCATCTCGTAAAACTGACTGATCAGCTGAAAGGTCTTTTTGTTTCCCACTACCTTGGCTGCCGGATACAGTTTCAGCAGCATTTCAATGTTGGCACAGTGATCCGGCTCCATATGGTTTACCACAATATAGTCAAGCTCTCTTCCGTTTAATGCTCCTCTCAGATTATCCAAAAACTGCAGAGTCACTGCCGCATCGGCGGTATCCATCACTGCGGTCTTTTCATCCAGGATCACATAAGAGTTATAGGAAACTCCTCTCTCCACCGGAAACAGATTTTCAAACAGGGCAATCCGCCTGTCGTTGGATCCGATCCATATCACACTGTCTGTTACATTTCTCGTATTCTGCATGATCTCACCTTTCCCATCAAATTTCTATCTGAGCGTCCGCTCTGCCGGCCAGCGGCAGTCCGCGCTGCATAACACCAGTTCTGTCCAGGTAGAATATACCATCAGAAAAAGGCCCTGTCAACATTTCAGGGCCTCTTTTCCTTCCCGCAGATCAGGACATTTTGTCCCGTTCCTGCAGCGCGAAATGGATTTTTTCAAATACCTCGTTCAGATCTATGGGCTTGCTGATATGACCGTTCATCCCACTGGCCAGACTCTTCTCCACATCCTCTGAAAATGCATTTGCCGTCATCGCCAGAATGGGAACCGCCTTCGCATCTCTGCGGTCCAGCTGCCGGATCGTCCTGGTGGCATCATATCCGTTCATCACCGGCATCTGCACATCCATCAGAATCAGATCAAAATAACCCGGTCTGGACCGGGAAAACCGATCCACCGCCTCCCGGCCGTCACAGGCAGTCTCAATCACCGCACCGGTAGCTTCCAGAAGTCCCACTGCAATCTCCATATTCAGCTCATTATCTTCCACAATCAGGAAACGACGCCCGCGGAAGTCTCCTTCCGGAGTTCGCTCCCCGTTTCTTCCGTCTGAGCCCGATCCGGAAATCTGGGAAAGAAGAGCCGTCAGTGCCGATTCAAACAGCGGTTTCATAATAATGGAGAAAGCCCCTGCCTTTCTGCTTTCCTCCTGAATCTCTCCAGTATCATAAGCCGTCATCAGCACTGCAGCCGGCTTCCCGGACACTGCTCCGGCCCGTATCCTGCGGATGGTTTCTAATCCGTCTATAAACGGCATTTTCCAATCAATTAGGCAGAGATCATAGGGCACACCTGCCATCTGGGCCTGTTCTGCCCGCGCAGCAGCCTCATAACCGTTATCCGTCACTTCCACCTGCACGCCCAGTTTTTCCAGCATCAGCCTGGCATGCGCCACTGCATCCGGGTCATCGTCAGCCACCAGCGCACGGATCCCGCTGAAGTCTCTTCTCTCCCGTTTTTCCTGCTCAACCCGGCCGAAAGGCAGAATCACGGAAAAGGTGGTCCCTTTTCCCAGACTGCTGGAAACGGATATTTTTCCATCCATCATTTCCGCAAACCGTTTGGAAATGGACAGCCCCAGACCGGTACCTCCGTATACCTGACTCACATTGGAGTTTTCCTGTTCAAAAGCCTGGAAAATCTTATCAAAGTTCTCCGGTGCGATGCCGCAGCCTGTATCTGTCACTTCAAACTTCAGCCATATCTGTTCCGCTTTCCCACCAAGCCTGGTGACCTTCAACGTGATCTTTCCGCCTCTGGGAGTAAACTTCAGAGCATTGGACAGCAGGTTCATCAGAATCTGATTCACTCTCAGAGAATCTCCGCACAGATTTTCCTCCACATCCCCGACGAACACTACCTCAAATTCGATTCCCTTATCATTGGCCTGACCGTAGATCACTTCATTCAGAGATTCCATCAGAACCCGGAAATCAAAGTTCGTCCGATTGATCTCCAGCTTTCCGCTCTCGATCTTGGACATATCCAGTACGTCATTGATCAGATTCAGCAGATGCTTGGAAGCCAGGCTGATCTTGCGCAGGCATTCCGCCACCCGCTCTTTGTTTTCCTGATTCTGCTGAGCCAGCATGACCATACCAATGATTCCGTTCATAGGTGTCCGGATCTCATGGGACATACGGGACAGGAATTCACTCTTTGCTTTGTTCGCCTGATTGGCCTGGATCATGGCTGTTTCCAGATTCTTCTGAGTCCTCACCATTTCCGTCTCATCCGTAAGGACCGTAATAAACTGCTCTCTCCCCTCCGTGCGGATCCGATAGGTCTGAAGGGCAAAAATCTTTTCCTCCTTCAGCGTCGGATGGCGATAATGGAAAATGGCGTTCCAGTACGTCTCTCCCTCCGTGGCAAACAGTTCCTGAATCATTTTTCTGTCGCCTTCATCCATATATTCAAAAAGCAGAGCCGGGGAAACCTTCTGAGGATCCGGCTCGAAGCCCAGGATCCTCCCTGCATTTTCAGAAATGAAATTCCTTTCCGGGTGGTCCAGTTCATTGATCATGAAAATGTGATCAATGGTCTTTGACAGCAGATCAAACAGCTGATTCTGATTCTGAAGCCGGTCTGTCTGCCATTTCAGCAGATACTGGTAGATCAGCAGAACCGCCAGGACTGCTGCGAAAATCAGGCAGGAAGCAATTACGGAATACAGTCCCGTATTCTGCGCCTGATCATAGAAAAACAGAAATTTCTCCCTCGCATAGGAAATGATCTCTTCCAGCTGTTCATCGAACGCTTCGCCGGTCTCATCCAGATGCTTGGTGCTGTATGCAATGATCTCTTCCTCACTCCGGTCTGCAGCCGCTGCATAATTCAGAAAGCTGTCCTGCTCCTTCCTCATCTCCTCCATCAGTTCCCGGAGCTGTTTCACATCCTCCGGATCACCAAGGTATCGTTCCTCTATCACGTTCAGCTGATCCTCTCCGTCCTGATAGAAGTTGGCGATCCTGTTCCGGATATCTTCCACCACCTCCGGTGTATTGATATGACGCAGCTGCTCGAAAATGAGCCGCACATTGTCCACATCATTCTGCAGCTTTCCCCCTGCATCCATCACCCGAAACGGATGCTCCCGGATATCATTCAGCCTGGCTGTCAGACTCCTGACGCTCATGATCATGCACATCAGAAATACCATCAGCAGGACAATCAGAACCACACCAGAAGCAGACGAGATCCTTCTGTTCCGGGCCAGCTGTCTCTTCTCTCTTTTCATACTCCCATGCCCCCCTTTTCTATAATATTAGCACAAAAAAA
>CALWRQ010000048.1 GCA_944383965.1 uncultured Lachnospiraceae bacterium | reverse complement strand
ATGATCAGGATCTCCCGGATCCCCGCGTCCATAAGCACGGAAAGGGGATAGTAGATCATGGGTTTGTCATAGATTGGAAGGAGCTGTTTGGACGTCACCTTCGTCAGAGGATAAAGCCTCGTGCCGGAGCCTCCGGCCAGAATAATTCCTTTCATATTGTATACCTCCCGCATTATTATCTCAGAAGTCTGTCGTTTTCCTACTATCATACTCCATCCTTTCTTTCAATACTTTAATTATCTTTTACTTTATTATTAACAAAAACAAAGGAATGGAGCGGAAAATGTCCATAACAAATAGAATATACTATAGACGCCGCTAAAATTCAAGAAAAACAGGGGTTTTGCCCGCCTTCCTCCCTCTTTCTTCTCACAGCAGAGACCCTGCCGCCAGAAACAGGGGCGCAAACACCAGGGACACGATGGTCATCAGCTTGATCAGAATATTGATGGACGGTCCGGAGGTATCCTTGAACGGGTCTCCCACCGTATCTCCCACTACCGCCGCTTTGTGAGAAGGACTTCCCTTTCCGCCGTGAGCACCTCCCTCAATATATTTCTTTGCATTGTCCCAGGCTCCGCCGGCATTAGCCATAAACACGGCCATCAGTACTCCCGTTACCAGCGCGCCGGCCAGCATTCCCCCGAGAGCGTTTGTTCCCAGAAGCAGTCCCATGGCAAGAGGAACGGCTACGGCGATCACTCCCGGCACCAGCATCTCCTTCAGAGCAGCCGTCGTGGAGATTCCCACGCAGGAACTGTAGTCCGGACGGCTCTCCCCTTTCAGAATCCCCGGGTCTTCCCGGAACTGCCTGCGGACCTCCTCGATCATCCGGTAAGCCGCCTTGGACACCGACTCCATGGTAATAGCAGAAAACAGGAACGGAAGCATCCCTCCGATAAACAGTCCCACGATCACTTTGGGATCCAGAATATCAATGGAGGTCAGTCCCACAGTCTGGGCATAGGATACAAACAAAGCCAGAGCCGTCAGAGCGGCAGAGCCGATCGCGAAGCCCTTTCCCACAGCTGCCGTAGTATTTCCCACGCTGTCCAGCTTATCTGTAATCATTCTTACTTTCTCATCCAATCCGGACATCTCTGCGATTCCCCCCGCATTATCCGCAATGGGTCCGTAAGCGTCCACCGCGATGGTGCTGCCGGTGGTCGCCAGCATTCCCACTGCTGCCAGAGCGATTCCGTAAAGTCCCGCTGCAGCGTAAGCTGCCAGGATTCCCACGGCAATAACCAGAATAGGCGCTACTGTAGATTTCATGCCTACCGCCAGACCGGAAATAATATTGGTGGCGGAACCGGTTTCCGACTGCTCCGCGATCCGTTTTACCGATCCGTACCGGTCTGACGTATAGATCTCCGTGATCTGACCGATGGCAAAGCCTGCCGCCAGGCCGGCCGTCACCGCACCTGCTTCCTGAATGCGTCCGAACAGCAGAACGCTCAGCACGTATGCTGCAGCGATCACGATCACATAAGCCACACGGCTTCCGAAATTCAGGGCTTTCTGAGGATCTTCCCCGTCTTTTCCGCGGACGAACAGGGTTCCGACCATGGACGCCCCGATTCCCGCCGCCGCAAGCAGCAGGGGATAAAGCGCTCCTTCCGCACCGAATGCCACGGCTCCCAGGGTCACGGCCGATACAATGGAACCCACATAGGATTCAAACAGATCCGCACCCATTCCGGCCACGTCTCCCACGTTGTCGCCCACATTGTCGGCAATCACAGCCGGATTTCTGGGATCGTCCTCCGGAATGCCGGCCTCTACCTTCCCTACCAGATCCGCTCCCACATCCGCAGCCTTTGTGTAGATTCCGCCGCCCACACGGGCAAACAGGGCAATGGAAGAAGCTCCCAGACTGTAGCCGGTGAGCACATCCGCACTCCCTGTGACAATATAAATGATCCCTGCTCCCAGGAGACCCAGTCCTACCACGCACATTCCCATCACCGCCCCGCCTTTGTAAGCGATGCTCAGGGCTTTTCCCATCCCCCCTTCTGCCGCTCCGTTGGCTGTGCGCACATTGGCGTCCGTGGCCACCTGCATGCCGAAATAGCCTGCCATGGTGGAAAAGGCGGCCCCTGCCAGGAAGCAGACTGCTGTGATCCAGTTTCCTGTTCCCGCTCCGATCAGGATAAAAAGGATCAGGACAAACATCACCAGGATCCGGTACTCCGCTCTCAGGAATGCCTGGGCTCCTTCCTTGATCGCCCCGGAGATCTCCCTCATTCTTTCATTTCCCGCCGCCTGTTTTTTCACGCTCACAGCAAGAGTGAATGCAAAGAGCAGAGCTGCCGCACCCGCTGCCGGAGCAAGCCACATCAACTTTTCCATAAATGTCACCTCCTGAAATCTGCCGCCGTCTGACAGCACACGTTCTATAAAATAATCTTACTCCTGTTTTTGCCCATTCGTCAATAAAAGAAACGCCCGGAGAAACCGGTCTTTCCGGCTTCTCCAGGCGCTGTTTTTCTGTATTTATCCGTTCTCATTCATCTTTGCCAGCTTGGCTGCCTGGTCTGCAGCGATCAGGCTGTCGATGATCTCCTGAATGTCTCCGTTCATCACGGAATCGATCTTATAAAGAGTCAGCTTGATCCGGTGCTCCGTCACACGTCCCTGGGGGAAATTATAGGTACGGATCTTCTCAGAACGGTCTCCCGTACCGATCTGGCTCCGTCTCTCCTCTGCCTCTGCATTCTGCCTCTTTTCCAGCTCCATATCATACAGCTTGGAACGGAGCAGGCGGAATGCCTTCTCTTTGTTCTGCAGCTGAGATTTCTCCGTCTGGCTGTAGATCACGATTCCTGTAGGAATATGGGTCAGACGTACGGCAGAATCCGTAGTATTGACACACTGACCGCCGTTTCCGGACGCACGCATGACATCGATGCGGCAGTCATTCATATCGATCTGTACATCCACATCCTCCGCTTCCGGCATAACCGCCACCGTAGCCGTGGACGTATGGATCCGTCCGCCGGACTCCGTCTCAGGCACGCGCTGCACCCGGTGCACTCCGCTCTCATATTTCAGCTTGGAATAAGCTCCTTTTCCTGTGATCATGCAGACCACTTCCTTGAAGCCGCCGATGCCGTTTTCATTGACGCTGATCATCTCCACCTTCCAGTGCTGATGCTCCGCATAGTTTACATACATCCGGTAAAGCTCGGATGCGAACAGAGCGGCCTCGTCTCCGCCGGCTCCCGCCCGGATCTCCATAATGATGTTCTTGTCATCGTTGGGGTCCTTGGGAAGAAGCAGGATCTTCAGTTCCTTTTCCAGTTCCTCAATGCGCTTTTTCGCGTCAGACAGTTCCTCCTTGGCCAGCTCCCGCATCTCCTCGTCGGATTCCTCTTCCAGAAGGGCAACGCTGTCCTCCACGTCCTGCTTCGCCTGCTTGTAGGCCTTATATGCTTCCACAATGGGAGCCAGATCCGCCTGCTCCTTCATCAGCTTCCGAAAACGGTTCTGATCCTCCGCCACCGACGGGTTGTTCAGCTCCAGCATTAATTCTTCATAATGAATCAGTATATCGTCCAATCTGTCAAACATGGTATCCTCCTGACCTCTGTGCCGATGCTCCGGACCACTCTGCTCTGACCACCCGGTCATTGCCGGCCGCATCCTTTACAACCTTTATATGGACAAACCCATTTTCCTTTAAAAGTGTCTCTACCGCTTCTCCCTGATCATGACCGATCTCCAGATACAGCCTGCCTCCATCCGCGAGAAACGCTCCGCTCTCCGCTGCGATTCTGCGGTAGAACGCCAGTCCGTCCCCGCTTCCGTCCAGAGCCATTCTGGGTTCATAATCCCGCACCTCCGGTTCCAGGCCTTCGATCACCTGAGACGGAATATAGGGCGGATTGGAAGCAATAATATCATATTTTTTCTCCCGGTCCAGATCCCGGAACAGATCGCTCTTCAGGAACCGCACGCCGCTTTCCAGCCGCTTTCCGTTTTCACCGGCCACCTCCAGGGCTTCCTCTGAAAGATCGGCGGCATCCACCCGGCTGTATTTTCCCAGCAGCGCCAGACTCACCGCAATGCATCCCGAACCGGTGCACAGATCCAGCACCCGTTTTTCCGGTTCCGGATTTTCCTGAAGCACCAGCTCCACCAGTGTCTCCGTATCCTGGCGGGGGATCAGCACCCGTTCATCCACCAGGAAGGAAAATCCCATAAATTCCTGACTTCCTACCAGATACTGGAGGGGAGCCCGACAGGCTCTGGCCTGTATGGCGTCGCTGTATTCCCTGGTCCTTCCGTCAACCGTGGGCACCTGTTCCTGCTCCTTCAGCAGAAAATGAGCCAGGTCCAGTCCGAAGGCCTCCAGAAGAAGGTATCTGGAATCCAGCTCCGCTTCCTCTATGCCGGCTTCCGCCAGTCTTTTTTCTCCCCACTTCCACAGCTCAAAAAATGTCATGCCTCTTTCCCTTTCCTTTCAGCTTCCGGAAAATTCTCTTCCAGATAAGCTCTCCAGTCAAATACTGCCTCCACAGCCGCAATAGCCACCTGAATCATGGAATCATCCGGTTCCTTTGTGGTCAGATTCTGCATCCACAGCCCCGGTCTGCTCACCAGATTGATCAGGCCGCTGTCACTTCTCCCGGCCAGCCTGAGGATCTCATAGGAGATCCCTGCGATCACCGGAACCAGCACGATCCGGCTCACGATTCTCAGCCAGAGCGTATCCGTCCGGATCACCATGAAAAGAAGGATGCTGATCAGCATGACAAAAATGAGAAAGCTGGTGCCGCAGCGTTTGTGCTGCTTGGAACTTTTTCTCACATTTTCCACTGTCAGCTCCATGCCGTGTTCAATGCAGTTGATGCACTTATGCTCTGCTCCGTGATACATGAATGTCCTGCGGATCTCTTCCATGCGGGAGACCAGACCGATATATCCGATAAAAATAGCAATGCGGATCAGACCTTCCAGAAGGGCCATGACGGTTTCTGATCCGATATATCTGCGCAGCACATTGGCCAGAAGCAGGGGAACGATCATGAAGATCACCACTGCCAGCACCACAGAAAGGGCCATCACCGCGCCCATCAGCACCTTTTCCAGCTTTTCGCCGAACACCCGATCCAGAAACTGCTCCACTCTGCCCGGCTCCTGCTCTTCCTCATCATCTTCAAAAAAGCTGGCGGAAAAGGTCAGCGTCTTCATGCCGAGAATCATGGAATCCACAAAGCTGAACACTCCCCGTATAAAGGGCAGGGAACAGAACTTTACTTTTTCCGTCATGCTCACATAGCGGTCCTTTCTTACTTCGATTTCTCCGTCCGGCCGCCTGACGGCAACAGCATAATCATCCCGGTTTTTCATCATGATTCCCTCAATGACCGCCTGGCCGCCGATGCCTGAATATTTCATCTTCCACCTCCGGTGCTCCGGCAGCACGGCGTTCCGAGCACGCTCTGCCGGGACAAAAAAACAAGGCTGGAGCATAGCGTCCCCACTAAACTCCAACCTTTCTTAAATCTTACCTCTTACTTCGTCATACCATACTTACGATTGAACTTATCAATACGTCCGCGGGCTGCTGCAGCCTTCTGCTGGCCGGTGTAGAAAGAATGACACTTGGAGCAAACCTCAACGTGGATGTCCTTCTTGGTAGATCCGGTTACGAACTCGTTGCCGCAGTTGCATACAACCTTTGCCTGGTAATAAGCTGGATGGATTCCTTCCTTCATGATTTTCACCTCTCAATTCTATTCTTGCGGTTTCCAACCGCAGGTGCCGTTTTTCACGCACTCTATGTCTGATACAGACAGCTTACAAAGTATATCACAGATTTTGTCCCTATGCAAGCGGTTTTCCTCAGAAGAACCGGATTTTCTTCGCGCTTTCCACAAACTCCCGGTTATTTTTCGTCCGGGCAAACAGATCCAGGATCTTTTCCACCGCCTCGTCCGCTTTCATGGAGTTGGTTGCCTTGCGGACAATGTCCACCGCCTCCATCTCTTCTCTGGTAAGCAGCAGATCATCCCGTCTGGTTCCCGATTTCAGGATATCCACTGCCGGGAAGATCCTCTTTTCCGACAGCTTCCGGTCAAGCACCAGCTCCATATTGCCCGTTCCCTTGAATTCCTCGTAGATCACATCGTCCATACGGCTTCCCGTATCGATCAGGGCCGTAGCCAGAATGGTCAGGCTGCCTCCCTCTCTCATGTTTCTCGCCGCTCCGAAAAAGCGCTTCGGCATGTGGAGAGCTGCCGGATCCAGTCCGCCGGATAAGGTGCGGCCGCTGGGAGGAACCACCAGATTATAGGCTCTCGCCAGCCTGGTAATGCTGTCCAGCAGGATGATCACATCCCTTCCGTGCTCCACCAGACGCTTGGCTCTCTCGATCACCATTTCAGAAACCCTTTTATGGCGCTCCGGAAGCTCATCAAAGGTAGAATAGATCACTTCCACATTCGGGCCCGTGATTGCCTCTTTGATATCCGTAACCTCCTCCGGCCGCTCATCGATCAGCAGGATCATCAGATGCATGTCCGGATGGTTGGTGGTAACCGCCTTGGCCACCTGTTTGAGCAGGGTGGTCTTTCCTGCCTTCGGCGGGGAAACAATCATACCTCTCTGCCCTTTTCCGATGGGAGAGAGAAGATCCACCACCCGCATGGCCGTGGTCATTTTTCCTCCGGGCATTTCCAGATGGATCCGCTCGTTGGGAAAAACAGGAGTCAGGTCCTCAAAATTCGGTCTCCGTTCCGCCACATGGGCCGGATAGCCGTTGATGGTCTTTACATACAGCAGAGCTGCAAATTTTTCCGCCGGAGTCTTTACCCGTTTGCTTCCCTGCACGATATCTCCTGTTTTCATGTTGAAACGACGGATCTGGGAAGGTGCCACGTACACGTCATTTTCTCCCGGAAGGAAATTTTCACACCGGATAAATCCGAACCCGTCGCTCATTACCTCCAGAATGCCTCTGGCATCCTCTCCGCTGTCCAGTTCCTGCAGATCCGGACTCAGGTTGGGAGCATCGCTTCTCTCCTGGTCTCTTCCCCGCTCCTGCTGGCGGCCGTCTGTCTGTCTGCTGTCCCGGTTCCGGCTGTAAAACACGGTCCGGCCTCCGCTGTTTTCATTCTGATCCGGCAAAGCCGCCCGGTCCGCCCCTGCCGGAGCCGCCGTGCTCCGCTGGCCGCCGTTCTGGTTCTGCCCGCTCTGAGCCGCATTATGGGAAGGAGCTCCGTTCTGAGCCGTTTTTTCCTGCTCCTGTTTCTCCGCTTCCCGGCAGAGTATATCAATCAGTTCCGATTTTCTATAGCCGCTTACGCCCTTTAACCCCTGGGCCTTCGCCATATCACGAAGGGTAGCCAAAGGCAATGTCTCCAACTTCTCGCGCATGTTCTGTCTCCTTTTTCAATTTCAAGTGGGGGATTTTTTTCAGATACGTTTTATAGAGGGTGTTACACATTTGAATCTATCTTTTTATTATATACTCTATTTCAGGAAATGGAAAGCAGATTTTTCCTGACCTTTCCGTCTGTTCTTCCCAGACTGACTCCCAGAGCCGCCGCCAGAGTGGGGCCCTCATCCGTCAGGCACATGGTCTGTTCCACTGCCCCTGCCGCAAACGCCGGACCTCTTCCTCCGAAAATAGTGGTGTAGCCTTCCCGGTCGGGGTGATAGCCGTGGGTGGCCTTCTGAGTGCTCTTTCTGATTCCCGGCCCCTTCCAGTCATCCCGGAAATACACGCCAAAGCCCCCTTCCGCCATAAATGCGCAGGAGCCGTCCGCTCCCATGGCAGCCGCCTCTCTGCCCGTATAGATCTGCCGGATCAGTCCCCGTCTCCGGAGGCTTTCCAGAAGCTCCCGGACCGGTTTGTTCAGGCTCTGATCCTTTATATAGATATAACAGGAACCGTCACATTCCCTGGCAAGAACCTGCCAGCTGCTGATGCGGCCGTTTTTCACTCTGATCCACCGGCGGCGGAGAAAATAACCATTCAGTCCCAGAGATCGGTCCACATCCATCTGATAATGATCCCCCAGAATGACCACGTTGGTTTTTTTGCTCCATCCCATCCGATCCAGGCAGGAAAAGATTTCACCCAGTCTCCGGTCATGACGCCGCATCGCCTCCTCCGCCTCCCGGCTGTTCACACCGTAAAGATGGCGGTTGGTATCCACATCGGTGAAATGCACCAGGGTCAGATCCGGCCGGTGCCGTTCCAGAGTGTACAGCAGGGATGCCTGGACAAAATCATCCAGTTCCGGCTGCTTCACCCCATTTCTCAGACAGCCGAACCGCCGCTCCAGATCCAGTTCATAAAGAGGGCTGCCATTCAGAAAAGAGACCATGATCTGATTCTGCCAGAACCGGTTGGGCAGCACCTCCGGCAGGTTCCACCGGATCCCGGACCGGCCGGTCACCGGCCACAGCAGAGCCGCCGTTTTCCCGCCCTGTTTTTTCACCTGATCGTAAATGGTCGCCGCCTTTACAAACCTCCTCTGCCAGAACCAGTCCGGCCTCTCCCGTTCCGGCTGGATCCTCAGGTTATTGACGATTCCGTGTCCGGACGGAACCCGTCCCGTCACAATGGAAGTATGCGCCGGATAAGTCAGACTGGGATATACGCTCTTCACCTGTTCGCACACTGCCGCCTCCTTCCAGAACCGGCCGAAATTGGGCAGACTTTTCAGAAGGGGAAGGTCCCTTGTCCCCACCGCATCCAGTGAGATCACGATCATGGGATTCATTCCTTTTCCTCCTTTTTCAGGAACGCCAGCCAGTCTGCCGCCTTCTTCTCATATCCGTTTTCCCCCGGCTCATAGAACACCGTTCCGTCCATTCCATCGGGAAGATACTGCTGCTTCACATAATGATGGGGATAATCATGGGCATACTGATAATCCAATCCCCGTCCCAGCTTCGCCGCTCCGGAATAATGACGGTCCTGAAGGTGGGGCGGAACCGGCAGGGCCGGATGGTCCTTCAGGTAAGCCATGGCTCTGTCCACAGCCAGATAGGCCGCATTGCTCTTCGGCGCCGTAGCCACATAGATCACCGCTTCCGCCAGAATGATCCTGGCCTCCGGCATTCCTACCCGTTCCACAGCCAGAGACGCGTTCACCGCCACAGAGAGCGCCTGGGGATCGGCCATTCCCACATCCTCCGCCGCACAGATGATGATTCTTCTGGCAATAAACTTAATGTCCTCCCCTGCATACAGCATCCGGGCCAGGTAATAGACCGCTGCATCCGGATCGGATCCTCTCATGCTTTTAATAAATGCGGAAATCGTGTCGTAATGGTTGTCCCCGTTTTTGTCATAGCGGACCGCCCGCTTCTGGATACACTCCTGAGCCGTTTCCAGATCAATGTGAATCATTCCGTCCGCTCCCCGGTCTGTGGTCAGAATTCCCAGCTCCACCGCATTCAGCGCAGACCGGGCATCTCCGCCCGCTGCCTCAGCCAGGAAATCTGCCGCCTCATCTGTGATCTCCGCCCGGTAGCTGCCCATTCCTTTTTTTTCATCATATACTGCCCGCCGGATCAGCTCTTTGATATCCTCTTTTTCCAGAGGTCTCAGTTCAAAGATCTTCGACCGGGAAAGAAGCGCTCCGTTCACTTCAAAATAGGGATTCTCCGTAGTGGCGCCAATCAGGATCAGGGTGCCGTCCTCCACATAAGGCAGCAGAAAATCCTGCTGTCCCTTATTGAAGCGGTGAATCTCGTCCACAAACAGAATGGTCTTTCTGCCGTACATGCCCCGGCTGTCCTTCGCCTCATTGACCACATCCTCCATATCCTTCTTTCCCGCAATGGTGGCATTGATCTGACGGAACTGGGCTTTGGTCGTATGGGCGATCACCTTGGCCAGAGTGGTCTTTCCTGTTCCCGGCGGGCCGTAAAAGATCACTGAGCCCAGCTGGTCTGCCTGAATCGCCCGGTAGAGCAGCTTATCCTTTCCTATAATATGCTTCTGCCCTACCACCTCATCCAGCGTCTCCGGCCTCATCCGGGAGGCCAGGGGCGATTCTTTCTCCATGGTATTTTCTCTCATATAGTCAAACAGATTCATGGTTTTCCTCACTTTCAGTCCACCAGCAGTTCATCTGCCGTAACAAAAGTATAGCCCTGCTGTTCCAGAGTGTCAATGATCTCCAGGGCCGCCTGTACCGTAGTCTCATAGGAATCGTGCAGAAGGACAATGCTTCCGTCTCCGCAGTTTTTTATCACATGGTTCACAACAGCGGCGCCGTCCAGAACCTTCCAGTCCAGGGGATCCACATCCCAGAATACCGGCTCCATGGAAAGCCGTTCGCCCAGCTCCTCCGTCCATTCCCCGTAGGGCGGTCTGACGTATTCCGGCGTTTTCCCGGTTATGCTCCGAAGCTTCTCATTCGTTTGTTCGATTTCCCGGATCGCCTCCTCCGTGGAGATCTTGGAGATCCGCACATGGCTGCAGGTATGATTTCCGATCAGATGACCTTCCTCCGCCATCCTTTTTACCAGTTCCTCATTCCCGTCTATACTGTCTCCCAGAAGGAAAAAGCTGGCCTTCACTCCCCGCTCCTTCAATCCATCCAGAAGCATGGGAGTGTACACCGGATGGGGACCGTCATCAAAGGTCAGAGCAATGCTGCGCTGTTCCGGCGCCCCTGCCGTCTCCGTCCGGGCGGCCGCCTCCATCCCTTCTATTCTCCACAGCTCACACCCAAACCAGCTCACTGCCCCAAAGGCAGCTGCCCACAGGATTGCAGCTTCTTTCAAATTTTTACCTCCTGTCACCGCCGAACTTCCGCAGGAGCGGAATTGTTCCAATACTATATGATATGCGGGAAAGGGAACGGAATTGAAAAAGACTGCCGCCAGGGATATCTCATCCCTGGGGCAGTCTCGTCCATAATTCAGCCTCAGTTTTTATTCAGACCTGATCAATCCTCTTTGGAGGAATCATACTCGTGCCATGCATCATTATTGTGACTATTGCATTTCTCAGACCCAAAATATGTGATCTTACCACTCTTATCTGTGCAGTAGTAATTGCCATCCTGGTCCTTGATATTACGACGGCCTTTCTGAATATATCCGGAAGTATTGATAAGGTAAAAATCACTTAAATCATCAGCGCCTGTAGCCTTCACTCCAAATTCATTCACCGGCTCATAGCGGCGATCCTCATCTGCAGTAATACGACGGCCTTCACAGTAAATGTAGTTATCTTCAATATAAGAAATTACTCCATTTTCATCTTCACTGTATGTTCCCTCAAAACCTTTCTCCTTACCGGTTGCTGATCCAAACGCCACTCCTTTGTATGTACCGCTCTTCAGGAAATAGTAATTATAAGTATCACCGGAAAGCTCCAGACGCATCTTACCTACTTTCATAGCACCGTCGCCCTCTTCTTCATCTCCAAAATAATAGAGCATGGTGTCACTATAATCATAGATTCCCTTATCACCTGCATAAGCAGGATCTTTTCTCAGAAAAGCCTCCCAGGCATTCTCATCCTCTACCGGATAGCTTGCCAGAATGTGGCTGGAATCATTGGGATCGATTTTCAGAGCCTGAAGTCCGGCCAGCATTTCTGACTTATCGTTAAATGCATATTTTTTACCATTAATTGTCTTAATCTCACTGGTAACCAGGCTTCCGCTGTTCAGCGCGTAATACCAGTGTTCCGTCTCATCATCGTGGTCTTTTTTGTTCAGGTTTTCGGACGGAATGGTGTAGAACCAGCCTTTTACCCGGTTTCCATAGTCTTCCCAGTTGAACCACTGATAATACTCAGAAGGAGAAGCCTCAGACATACTGGCAACAGAGCCGCTGGCAATGGTCCACTCATAGTCCATGGCGCCATATTCATCAAAGGAATATTTCTCGCCGTTAATCGTCTTGGTATCGCCCTGCACTCTCTTACCGTTAGCCATAAAATAGAAGTAATAATACATCACCGTATCATCATCTTTATTCTTTTCCAGATTCTCACGGTCCTCTTCCACATCGATCAGCTGCCAGCCAGTCTTCATGGCACCGTCATTCTCAGCTCCGCAGTAGTATACGGCGTCATGCCACTCCGTATCTGCATTGCACAGTTCAGAACTGTCATTGACCCAGCCCCAGAGCATCTTTCCGTCTTCATCAAAGGCATATTTCTGTCCGTTGATTGTTTTAAAAGAAGTGCCATTATCTCCGGCTACATAGGCACGACCGTTGTTCTGAAAATAATACCATACGTCTACCGCAGCGTTTTCTGAATCAGCATCGTCACTTTCCTCATTGGCCAACTGAACCCACTGATTCTTTACCATAGCTCCTTCTTCATTTACATAATAAATATAGTCATCATACTCTATGAGCTGTTCATAGACCATAACGCCGTCTTCATTCAGATAAAACCAGTTGTCTCCGTTTTTCTTCCACTCATCGGTAACCGGGTAGCCTTCATCGTCATAGTACATCCAGCCTTCTTCACCTTCTACCCATCCAGTCTGAATCTCCTCTTCTGCAAATGCTGCAAAAGATGCAGAAAGGCAGAATGTACTCAGGACAAGGCCAAACTTCAGCCATTTTCTTCTCATGCTACGTCTCCTTTCATAAAAACGGGTGGGGAAGATTCCCCACCCGTCCGGCAATTAGAATTTCTTATTTGACTTTTTTACAGCGATTAGTCAGCAACTACATTGATGTACTTGCAGCCATCTTTATCAAGAACATCAGCCTTCAGGCCATCTTTCTCAGAAGCGATAGCAGTGATTACACCATACTTGTTGGTGCTGTAGTAGTAATCATCGCCATCCTTCACGCTGGACTTGTTCTTCATGATAGAGCCGGAAGCGTTGATCAGAACCAGATTGTTCACAGCTACTGTATCACCATCAGCATCTACAAAGGTCTTCTGATCAGCAGCTACAGACTTATTCTGCAGTGCTACTAACTCACTTCTAGTATAAGTCTTACCAGTGGTAACATCTACAGCCTGGTAACGAACATCGCTGTCAGCAGTAGTCTTCAGACCATTTGCATATACAGCCTTATCGTCATATACATAAGAAGTCGGAGCACTTACGTTGTCACCCTTAGAAAGGATATACTCCTCATTTACAGCAGTAGTACCAAATGCTTTACCCTTATTCTCGCCGCTCTTTACAAAGTAGAAGTTATAAACCTCACCATCGATGTCGATGTTCTGGCTGCTCAGCTTCATAGAACCATCATCACTATCACCAAAGTAGTAGATAGAAACGTTTGCTAAACCTGCTGCATCGCCAGTGCCATACTTGCTGGAGTTCACATCGATAAACTCATTCAGCTCAGACTCTTCGTCAACTTTCTTAATAACAGTGATTGTGCCATCTGTATTTTCTTCAACAACATTCAGACCGGTAAGCATCTCGCCCTTATCATTGAAGCCATACTTCTTGCCGTTGATGGTCTTGATTACGTTAGCGTACAGAGTACCATCGTTCTTAGCATAGAACCACTTCTCGGAGCCATCATCGTAAGCATCACGATCAAGTCCCTCAGACGGAACCTCCTTGAACCAGCCCTTAGCTCTGTTACCAGCCTCACGATCGTTGTAGTACTGCCACTCAGCAGCGGAAGCATCCGGATCAACAGCATCAGCAGTTGCAAATCCATCGTTCCACTCGAATGCCATTACGCCATCCTCATCGAAAGCATATTTATGACCGTTGATTGTCTTGGTAACATAATTTCCATCAGTAGACTCAGCTTCTACTTTCTTGCCGTTGGTGTTGAAGTAGAACCAGTAGTCCTGCTCTTCCTCATCCTGAGAACCGTCAAATCTGTTGGTCACATTATCATCTACTACATGCAGCTTAGCCCATCCGGTTACCTGAGCACCGTCATCAGCAGTACCGCAGTAGTATACACCGTTAACCCACTCATTGTCTTCGGTTAATCTGTCACCATTGTTATCGATCCAGCCGTACAGCATCTTACCTTCCTCATCGAAGGTGTACTTCTTGCCGTTGATGGTCTTGAAGGATACGCCGTTCTCAGAAGCGGTATAAGCCTTACCATTGCTCTGGAAGTAGTACCATACGTACTCGGAATCATTCTCGCCGGGATCTTCATTCTCTAACTGGATCCAGGTGTTGGTTACCATAGCGCCGTTGCCGTCTACATAGTAGTAGTCGCCGTCATCCTCGATCAGCTCGTTGGTGGACATCTCGCCGTCGCTGTTTAACCAGAACCAGTAGTTTCCAGATTTCTTCCATGTGTCAGTTACCTGATAGCCATCGTTATCATAGTATACCCATGTACCATTCTCCTCGGTCCAGCCAGTAGCTGCGAAGGAAGTCATGGATGCACCAAGAGCTAACAGGGCAGATGCAGATAATACTGCAACTAATTTAGTCTGCTTTCTCATAATGAATGCACTCTCCTTTTTCCTTTTTTGAAATTCTTTGTTCGAAATTCTTAATTGCACTACGAGGTCATTATACTTCGTCAGGCGGAAATTCGCAATACTTTTTTTGTCAAGGTGCAACAAAAATTTTCTGGAATTCTGCTCTGAAGAGGTGACCTCCTCATCACATTCAAAAGTATAATACATTTCTCTTAAAAATACCATAACTTTTATCTGTGCATTTTCTTACGTAATTATTACAAAGTCGCTGTTTTTGTCATAAATTGTACACATATCCGTACAATCCTGTTTTTTCTCCTTGAAAAAAGGGATCAAGATGGTATAATGTTCATATGTTTTCTGATTTTGTATTTTTTGAACGCAATTAATTTCTGATTTTATCTTAATATTTATGGAGGAATTCATTTATGGACCGTCATGGGCTGATATGCAGAAGTATCTGGGAACATCCCGGAATCACTCAGCGGGAACTGGGACAGCTGCTGTCCCTTTCTCTTGGAACAGTGAATCATTTAATTAAGGAATGTCTGACTTTGGGCTATGTGGAGACAGAAGGCGGAAAATCCTGCTCTCTTACAGAAAAGGGCCGCGCCTTTCTGGAGCAGTTCCGGGTGGATGGAGCGGTAGTTCTGGCTGCAGGTTTCGGTTCCCGCTTTGTTCCTCTTACCTTTGAAATGCCCAAAGGACTTTTGGAAGTATTCGGCGAACGGATGGTGGAACGTCAGATCTGTCAGCTCCATGAGGCCGGTGTGAAGGATATTACGGTGGTGGTGGGCTATCTTAAGGAAAAGTTTGAATATCTGATCGATAAATATCAGGTGAAGCTGCTGTACAATCCGGAGTATTCCTGCAAGAATACTCTGGCCACCGTCTACCACGCCAGAGACCTTTTTAAAGGAAGAAACGTATATCTGCTCTCTTCTGACAACTGGCTGAGGGAAAACATGTACCACGCCTACGAATGCGGAGCCTGGTACTCCCTCTCCCACACAGAGGGAGACACTTCCGAATGGTGTGTTTCTTTTAATAAGAAAGGCCGGATCACCGACGTGGAGGTGGGCGGCCGGGACTGCTGGTTCATGTACGGCCCGGTTTTCTTTTCCAGAGAATTTTCCCGGGAGTTTTTCCCCGTGCTTGAGAAATATTATGAAATGCCGGGTACAGAACAGCTTTACTGGGAAAACGTACTTATGGAGCTTCTGGACGGCAGCTGGGAGCGGCGGTTCCGCCACAGCCGGCTTCCGCTCCCGGATCAGAAACCGGAACCTGTCATGTACGCCAACTGCCAGCCCGATAATCAGGTCTATGAATTTGAAAACCTGGAAGAACTGCGGAAATTCGATCCCCGCTATGAGACCCACTCAGACAATAAGGCGCTGGAGCTGGTTGCAAAGGTCCTTCAGGTACCGGAATCAGAAATCCGGAATATCAAATGCCTGAAATCCGGCATGACCAATAAGTCTTTCCTTTTTGATGTAAGCGGGACCTCCTACATCTGCCGGATTCCCGGTCCGGGAACGGAGCTGCTGATCAACCGCCGGCAGGAGTCCGACGTCTATCAGGCTGTGGAAGGACTGGGCATCTCCGAACGGATCATCTACTTTGACGGAGACACCGGTTACAAAATTGCCAGATTCTACGACGGAGCCAGAAACGGGGACGCTCATAATCCGGAGGACAGAAAAAAGTGCATGCAGCTGCTTCGCCGGTTCCATGAGGCACGTCTGACCGTGGGACACCGGTTTGACATCCGGGAACGGATCGATTTCTATGAAACCCTGTGCCGCAGCCACGGCAGCATTCTGTTTGAGGATTACCGGGAAGTCCATCAGAAAATGACGGAACTGATGGACTGGCTGGACAGTCTGAAACGCCCTGAAATTCTGTCTCATATTGACAGCAATTTTGATAACTTCCTCATGCTTCCTGACGGGAGGGTAAAGCTGATCGACTGGGAATACGCCGGCATGTGCGATCCTCTGATCGATCTGGCCATGTGCGCCATTTATTCTTATTATAATATAGAAGAAACGGAAGACCTGCTCCGCGCCTATCTGGAGAGGGAGCCGGAAGACCTGGAGAGGATGATCGTATATGCTTACATGGCCCTCGGAGGATTCCTCTGGAGCCTGTGGGCCGTCTATAAAAGCGCTCTGGGCGAGGAATTCGGAGAATATACGCTCATCATGTACCGCTATGCCAAGGATTATTCCCGCATCGTTCAGAAGAATCTACAGAAATCGTAATAAAAAGTTTAACTTTCCTAAGATTCTTTGTGCTATACTGTACTTGAATTCAGTAATCTCAATCTACTGCAAGGGGGAATCATACCATGAAATACAGAAAGATTTTGGCCGCCGCCTCCTGTGCCGGGCTGATGGGAATCATGACCATTGCCCAGGCCATTCCTGCTCAGGCCGCTTCCTGGAAGCTGGACGGCTCCAGCTATGTATATGTAAATGATGACGGCACCTACTATAAGGGCTGGATTCATACCACGGACAACAAATATTACTACATGGATCTGTCTACCGGTCATATGACCACCGGATGGAAGCAGATTAACGGAAAATACTATTATTTCAAATCCAACGGTGAGATGGCTGTAGGCTGGCAGCAGGTAGACGGCAAATACTATTATCTGAATACCACGGAGGCCGATTACGGCGCCATGATCTACAACAGCTGGATCCACATCGGTGAAGATTATTATTATGTAAAAGGGGACGGCTCTATGGTCACGGGCTGGCGTCCCATTGAAAACAACTGGTACTACTTCAAAACGGACGGCCGCTGCGCCTTCGGATGGCAGCAGATCGACGGCACCTGGTACTATCTGAACAAAGATACGGGCGTAATGCTCACCGGGTGGCAGCAGATCAATAATCACTATTACTACCTGAATACAGACGGAAAGATGCTTACCGGATGGCTGACGGACAGCAACGGAAACAAATATTATATGGATCCCTCCGTAGGCAATATGGCTACCGGATGGAAGCAGATTGACGGAAAATGGTACTACTTCAATGATGTAGGTCATATGCAGACCGGATGGCAGAACTTAAACGGCGTATATTACTATCTGGATCCTTCTACAGGAGCCATGTATGCAGGAACTACCGCCACTATTGACGGGAAGCAGTATTCCTTCGACTCCAGCGGAGCCTATACGGGAGGCACCACCTCTCCTTCCACCGGATCACCGGCAGGCGGCTCATCCGGATCTCCGTCCGGCGGAAGCTCCTCCGGCAGCGGGATCGTGACCGGATCTCCCACAGGAGGATCCAGTGGGTCTGCCCCCGGAACCAGTTCTTCCGGAAGCTCTACTCCCATAGTTACCGATCCTTCCGGATCCGGTTCCTCCAGCTCCGGGTCCAGTTCTTCTTCTGATTACTACAATACCAAAAAGCCAAGCTCCAGCGGGGAACTTCCGGAATTCTCCACTACCGGACCTACCGGCTGAGATTGGAAAGGACATAAACCATGCACAGACATTCTTTAACATCACTTATTCTCTGCGGACTTTTAAGCGCCTCCGCTGTTTTCTCTCCCATGACCGTATACGGTGCATACGAGCGGGATGATTCCGGTGTATACCGCATGGCGGACGGCACAGCTATTGACAATGTATATGCCAGAGGCATTGACGTTTCCCACTGGAAGCAGCAGATCGACTGGAATGCCGTCGCTGCAGACGATGTTTCTTTCGTCATGCTGGGAACCCGATATAAAGGAGAGGTGGATCCCTATTTCCGGATCAACGCAGAGGGAGCTCATAAAGCGGGAATCGCTCTGGGAGCTTATATCTATTCCTATGCCACCACTCCGGAAATGGCTGTGGAGGAAGCGGATTTTGTCCTGGATCTGATCAAGGATTATCCCATTTCCTACCCGGTTGCTTTTGATGTGGAGGACAACGGCACCCTGGGCACTTTGACTCCCCAGCAGGTCAGCGAGATCATCAACGCATTCTGTGAACGGATCGAGGACGCCGGTTATTATCCCATGGTCTACGCCAACGACAACTGGCTGGCAAACAAGATCGACTTAAGTACCATTGATTACGATGTCTGGGTCGCACGCTACGGAAAAACTCCTGCCTACGAGGATCCGGCCATGTGGCAGGCAACCAGCAGCGGAGAGATTTCAGGAGTAGAAGGCAATACGGATATTGACTTCCAGTTCAAGGATTTTTCCCAGGTGATCCCGGACAGCTTATGGCGTACCATTGACGGCGTCACCTATTTTTACAAAGACTATACCATGCAGAAAAATACCTGGGCTGAAGACCAGGGCTCCCGGTATTTCTTCGATGAAAACGGGCAGACCAAAAAGGGCTGGTTCCTTTCCGGCTCGGAATACTATTATCTGGATGATTCCACCGGAAAAATGCGCACCGGCTGGGTACAGCTGGATGGAAGCTGGTATTACTTCGCGTCAACCGGAGAAATGGAAACAGGCTGGAATCAAGTGGATTCCGTATGGTACTACCTGGAGTCCGACGGAAAGATGAAGACCGGGTGGCTGGAAGACGGAAAATCGGTCTACTACCTGAAATCCTCCGGAGCCATGGCTACCGGCTGGCTGCAGACTGACGGGTCATGGTATTTCTTCGGCCCGGCCGGGGACCGGAAGACCGGATGGATCCAGCCTGACGGAAACTGGTACTTCCTGGCAAATGACGGAAAAATGCAGACCGGATGGATCGAAGACGGCGGAGTGCGGTACTATTTGGACGGCTCCGGGGTAATGAAAACCGGGTGGATCCAGCCCGACGGAAACTGGTACTTCCTGAACGGATCCGGCGCCATGAAGACCGGATGGATCTGCCCTGACGGAAGCTGGTACTACCTGGGCAAAGATGGAAAAATGCAGACCGGTCTGGTTAATGTAAATGAGAAGTGGTATTACCTGCAGCCGGATGGAAGAATGGCCGAAGGCCGGGTTACCATTGATGGAAAGGATTACTATTTCGATCCTGCTGCAGGCGGCGCCATGGCAGCGGGACGGGATGTGACCATAGACGGAATCCTCTATACCGCCGGCGGAGACGGTGTGCTGACTCAGGCAGAAAGCCAGAGTTCCGACGGCACCCAGAGCGGCGCCCCCTCCGGCGGGGAAGCCCAGAATTCCGATGCTTCCGGTACCAGTACTCCGAATACGGAAACGACAGGAAGTACGGAGCAGAGCAGTTCTGCCGCCGATGAGCCGAACTCCTCCGGCAGTCAGGACTCCGGCAGCAGCAATGTGGGACCGGGAGCGCTGATCCGCTGAACCATATGAAAAAAGCAGAGCCGAAAACCGGTTCTGCTTTTTTCATGTATTTTTCTCTGTCTTTTTTATACCTCAAACAGCAGATCGCCGTAGGAAGGCAT
>CALWRQ010000047.1 GCA_944383965.1 uncultured Lachnospiraceae bacterium | reverse complement strand
CCATCTGCGGAAAGTACAGTATCTCCGGTACTTTCAATGACGAGCACCACGGGGAGATCAATGTTCCTCCCACCCTGGTATCCTTCGCGGTAGATGTGGCAAAGAGCGGAGATATCATTACTCCTGAATTAAAAAGACCGGGCAGCAAGCTGGTACTGTTCTCCATCGAAAAGGACGGCTATGACCTTCCCAGGTATGATCAGATCATGGAGGGCTACGGAAAGCTGCATGCAGATATTCAGGCCGGACGGATCATTTCCGCTTACGCGGTGGAAGGCCGGGGCATGGCAGAAGCTGTGAGCAAGATGGCTTTCGGAAACAAGCTGGGCGTTAAAGTGGAGCACAATGTGGATCCCAGAGATTTCTTTGCTCCCGGTTGGGGAAATATTCTCTGCGAAGTGCCGGACGGCAAGGTGGGAGAGCTGTCCATTTCCTACACGGTCATCGGCGAGGTGACGGACAGAGGCTGCTTCGAGTACGGAAATGTGACCATTTCCATGGAGGAAGCGCTGAAGGCATGGACGGAAACCCTGGAAAAAGTATTCCCGACCCGTTCCGGAGTAAAGCAGGAGCCGGTGAAGGATGTCCTGTATGAAGGAGGATGCGCGGCAGTATGCGGCCATAAGCTGGGACAGCCTTCCGTATTTATTCCCGTATTCCCGGGAACCAACTGCGAATATGACAGCACAAAGGCCTTTGAGCGCGCCGGTGCGAAGGTGGTAACGAAGGTCTTCAGGAACCTGACGGCAGAGCATATCCGGGAGTCTGTTCAGGTATACAGAGATGAGATTGCAAAGGCACAGATCGTCATGTTCCCCGGCGGCTTCTCCGCAGGCGATGAGCCGGAGGGATCGGCCAAATTCTTTGCTACCGTATTCCGCAATCAGGTGATCAGGGAGGAGATCGAAAAGCTGCTGAATGAAAGAGACGGACTGATGCTGGGCATCTGCAACGGCTTCCAGGCTCTGATCAAGCTGGGACTGGTGCCGGAGGGAACGATCACGGAACAGCGGCCGGACAGCCCCACTCTCACCATGAACTCCATCGGCCGTCACATTTCCAAGATGGTCTACACCAGGGTGGTATCCAACAAATCCCCCTGGCTGGCAGGAGCAGAGCTGGGCGGAGTATACTGCAATCCCGCATCCCACGGAGAAGGACGGTTCGTTGCCGGAGGGGAATGGCTGGAGAAGCTGTTTGCCAACGGACAGGTAGCCACCCAGTATGTGGACGACAAGGGCAACCCGACCATGGACGAATACTGGAATCCCAACGGCTCCTATATGGCTATTGAGGGAATCACCAGTCCGGACGGCCGGATCCTTGGAAAGATGGCTCATTCCGAGCGGCGGGGCGAGGCAGTAGCCATGAATATTTACGGAGAGCAGGATATGAAGATCTTCGAAAGCGGAGTGAAGTATTTCCTGTAATCAGATATGACAGAAAAGGCGCTTCCGGCGGTTTTGCAGCCGGGGGCGCTTTTTTGATGCAGAGAGCCTGGTTTTCAGAGATATGGGGTTGACAGATATAATATTATATGATATATAATATATAACAATATTATACAACGTATAATATGAATGAAGAAATAATATAAGACCTGGAATAATATGGATCAGCAGGAGGTGGGCGACTATGGTATTTAACACAGGTGCTGCCCTGCTGGACGCCATCGTACTGGCGGTGGTGTCCAGAGAGCGGGAGGGAACCTACGGGTACCGGATCACTCAGGATATCAGGGAAGCCATAGATATTTCCGAATCCACCCTTTATCCCGTGCTCCGGCGCCTTCAGAAGGAAGAGTGTCTGGAAGTATACGACATGGCGATAGACGGCAGAAACAGGAGATATTATAAAATTACGGAAAAAGGACGGGTTCAGTTGAACCTGTATCAGGGAGAATGGATGGTTTATTCAAAAAAGATCACAGGAATTTTGGAGGTGGCAGTCTGATGAGCAGAGAGACTTTTATGAAAGAACTGGAATACCTGCTCCAGGATATCGGGGAAGAAGAACGGTCAGACGCCCTTTCCTACTATGGTGATTATCTGGATGAAGCCGGTCCGGAAAAGGAAGAAGAGGTACTGAAGGAATTCGGAAGCCCGGAACGGGTTGCCGCTCTGGTGCGGGCCGGGCTGAACGGCAGCATGGAGAACAGAGGGGAGTTTACGGAAAGCGGATACGGAGACGAGAAATTCCGTGATCCCCGCTATCAGGTGCAGAGACGTCTGGATCTTCCGGAGAGACAGGCGGAGAAACGGGAAAAAAGGACAGAAGAGAGCAGAAGACGAAAGGACGGTGCTTCACAGCAGAAGCAGGAAAAAGGAGGGGAAAACAGGGTGCTGAAGCTTGTACTCTGGGCGCTGCTGATCATTGTGGCCGCTCCCGTAGTGTTCGGAGTGGGAAGCGGCGTGCTCAGTCTGGCGGCAGGAATCGGAATCACCATATTTGCAGTATTTTTCTGCGCGGCGCTGGGAGCTGTGGGCTGTCTGCTGGCAGGGATCGCCGCCATGGCAGGCGGGGTGGTTTACATGTTCGCTGACTTTCTGGGAGGCGGCATGACGGTGGGCATTGGCCTTCTGCTGATAGGCATCGGTCTCCTGCTGCTGGTTCTTTCTGTATGGTTCTATGGAAAACTGGTTCCGGCTGTGTTTCGCAGCGTGATTGACTGGTGCAACCGGCTGGTTCACGGCGGAAGGAGGAGAGCATGAAAAAGTTTGCGCTGGTAACAGGAATTGCAGGAATTGTGTGTATTGTGCTGGGCGTGATCGTGATCACTGCGGCAGCTGCAGCAGGAGCGGACCTGTCCGGACCGATCCGCCGGGGACATCTTCATTTCCATGAAATTTTTGACAGCCGGGCGGTCGGGGAAATCATGGAGGAAGCATCCGAGATTCCCGGTCTTTCCGGTCTGGAGATTCACATGGACTGGTGATGAAAGGGAATCCGGGATCAGAAGAGTGAGAAGGAAGGAGAAACCGTTATGGAAAAAAGACTGTATCGTTCTGATGAGAATAAAGTAATCTGCGGAGTATGCGGAGGACTGGGAGAGTATTTCAACATTGATCCTACGGTCGTACGTCTGCTGTGGGCCATTCTGGTGTTCAGCGGACCGGGGATTTTTGCCTATATCGTGGCGGCGATCATTATGCCGAAACGCAGATACTGACTCATCAGCAGGCCCGGAGAAAAACTGAATAGGGAAAAAAATAAAGGGCATACTCTTAGTACGAAAACGGAAAGGAGTATGCCTTATTATGTCGCAGAAAAAGAAAAAGGACGAAGGGTTTGACCCGAGAAATCTGAAGCCGGAGGAAATGCTGAAATTTGAGATCGCTTCAGAGCTGGGGCTGGGAGATAAAGTAATGGCAGGAGGCTGGAGATGCCTGACAGCCAAGGAAAGCGGGCGGATCGGAGGGCTGATCACAAAAAGAAAGCGGGAAATGAAAAAGGAAGCCCTTGGGGATAAGGAGTAGGCCGGGGATTGCAAGAATCATAAAAATTTCATATAATGGTAGGCAGCAAATCCGGAAAGGCAGCCATGCAGGCAGAGCCTTTCCCAAGGAGGATACCATATGGAAAAAAAACTGCGGAGCGGCTATACAACGGGAACCTGTGCTGCGGCAGCTGCACAGGCGGCAGTCTGGCGGCTCTGCGGGGGAGAGGTCAGGAGCCGGGCGGAAATCCTCACAAGAAAAGGAGCTGTGGCCAGACTTTCCACAGCTCTTCTGGAGGAAACAGACAGCTGGGTCCGGTTCGGAGTGGTCAAGGATGCAGGGGATGATCCTGATGTGACGGACGGAGCTCTGATCTGTGTCCGGGCGGAACGGGCGGGGAGCATTCCTTCCCCCTGCTGGTATGCATCAGAGGATCATCCCGGTATATACATAGACGGCGGGGAAGGCGTGGGCCGGGTGACCAGGCCGGGACTTTCCTGCCCGGTGGGGAAAGCTGCCATCACTCCCATGCCCAGAGGGATGATCTGGGAAGCGGCAGAGCAGGCCCGGAGGAGCCTGGGATACGAGGCCCCCATACTGGTGACGGTGGAAATTCCCGGAGGAAGCGAACTGGCGGAACGGACCTTCAACGGCAAGCTTGGCATTCTGGGCGGTCTGTCGGTGCTGGGGACTACGGGCATTGTGGAACCCATGAGTGAAGCGGCTCTCATTGCCACCATCCGGCTGGAGCTGCATATGAAGGCAGTGGAAGGCTGCACCTATCCGGTGATTACCCCCGGAAACTACGGAGAAGCGTTTCTGCGGGATCAGCTGGGGATTTCCCTGGAGCAGGGAGTAAAGTGCAGCAACTTTGTGCGGGAAACGGTGACGTGCATGGCGGATGAAGGCTTTCGCCGGGGACTGTTTGCCGGCCATGTGGGGAAGCTGATCAAGGCGGCGGGAGGAGTGGAGAATACCCATTCCCGGTACGGAGACCGGAGGATGGAGATCCTGTGGGACTGCGTGAGACAGGCAGTGCCGGAAACGGAAGAGGACGGCAGTCTGGGTCAGCGGATCCTGGGAGCCAATACCACAGAGGAGGCCCTGGGCCTGCTGGAGGAGCGGGGAATCCGCAGACAGACAGGAGATCTGGCAGCGGCCCTTCTGCAGGAGCAGATCCTTCAGTGGACCGGAGGAAGACTGAAGCTGGACATTGTTATGTTTTCCAGTGAACTGGGAATTTTCGGAACGGCCGGAAATCCGGAAGGGAGGAACTGGAAATGAAGGCGGCGGTAGTCAGTTTTACCCGGCGGGGAAGTGCTCTGACCCGGCAGGCAGTGGAGTTTTTCAGGAAACAGGGCTATGAATGTTCCGGATGGGTGCAGGAGCGCTTTTACCAGGGAGAGGAAGAGCTCTGTCCCATGGAAGACAGCCTGGGAGAGTGGTGCGGCAGACAGTTTCAGACCTGTACAGCCATTCTGTTTATCGGAGCCTGCGGCATAGCAGTGCGCGCCTGCGCCCCCTGGATCAGAGATAAATTCACAGATCCGGCCGTGCTGGTGATGGATGAAGGCAGTCAGTTTGTCATTCCCATTCTTTCCGGCCATATGGGCGGTGCGAACCGCCTGGCCGCAGAGCTGGGAACAGCGTTCGGAGCCCTTCCGGTGATCACCACTGCCACGGACGTAAACGGGAAATTTGCAGTGGATGTGCTGGCGGCGGACAATCACTGCGCAGTGAGCGACCGCAGGCTGGCAAAGGAGATTTCGGCAGCCGTTCTGGCGGGAAAGACGGTGGAGCTTTCCAGTGATTTTCCCGTGGACGGAGCCTTCCCTCCGGAGGTGGAGCAGAAAGAAACGGGGGAAGACTGTCAGATACGGATCACCATTTCCGACAGGCAGGAAGAAGGAGTGCTCCGTCTGATCCCCCGCTGCCTGATCCTGGGGATGGGATGCCGGAAGGGAGCAGACCCGGATCAGATCCGCATTCAGGCGGAAAATGCGCTGAAAGCGGCGGGAGCGGACCGGAGGGCCGTCCGGTGCATTGCCTCCATTGATCTGAAAAAGGAAGAGGAAGGACTGGTCCGGCTGGCGGAAGAATGGAAGGTTCCGTTTTTTACGTTTTCCGGGGAACGGCTGAGGGAACTGAAAGGGGAATTCACTTCGTCGGAATTCGTCCGTTCCGTGACCGGAGTGGACTGCGTCTGCGAACGGGCGGCCGCAGCGGCGATGGAAGAGAGCGGCCGCGGAGGAATTTTTCTTCTGAGAAAACAGGCGGAAAACGGCGTAACTGCTGCGGTGGCGGCGGAAACGGTAATCATACATACAGGGAGAACATAGAAAAGTGACAGACATCGTAATATTCGGAGGAACCAGCGAGGGAAGGAAGCTGGCGGAGCTCTGCGCCTCCTGTTTCGTGCCGGCGGCTGTAAGTGTGGTGACGGAATACGGGGCAGAGCTTCTGCCGGACAGCCCCTGGCTGGAAATTCATACAGGTCCCATGGAACGGGAGGAAATGGAACAGTGGCTGAAGAAAAAAAGACCGTCTTTGGTGCTGGACGCCACCCATCCCTATGCGGCGCAGGTGACGGAAAATATCCGGCTGTGCTGTCAGGCGCTGGGACTCAGACGCCTGCGGGTGAGAAGAGGACAGGAAGAGACCGGAGGAAGCCGGGGCCTGCAGATCACAGAGGTGGGGACTGTGGAAGAGGCCGTTGCCTTTCTGAAGGACCGGGAAGGAAATATCCTGGTAACCACAGGAAGCAAGGAGCTGAAAGCGTTTACGGCCCTGGAGGATTACAGGACCAGAGTATTTGCACGGGTGCTGCCTTCTTCCGGAGTGCTGACGGCCTGTGAGGCCATGGGGATCCCGGGAAGCCGGATCCTGGCCATGCAGGGGCCTTTTTCTGTGGAAATGAACAGGGCCATGCTCCGGAGAGCGGACGCCAGGTGGCTGGTGACCAAGGAAGCAGGCGCTGCAGGCGGCTTTGAGGAAAAGCTGCAGGCAGCGGCAGAGACCGGAACAGCAGTGGTGGTCGTAGGACGGCCGGCGGATGAGACGGGAGTGAGTCTGAAACAGGCGGAGGCAGAGATAGAGGCCCGGGCAGCAGAAAAGGAGAAGCCTGAGGAGGCCGGAACCGGGGAGCGGGGAACGCTCATACTGGCCGGGGCCGGAATGGGAACGGAGGAGTCCATGACTCTGGAGGCCGTACAGGCGGTCAGAAGAAGTGAGGCGGTATTCGGAGCTCCCAGGCTGTCTGCGCTGGCAGACCGTCTTCGGGAACAGGAAAGACATGATTTCAGTGCGGTCTCCCGATACATGCCGGAACCGGTCTTTCAATGGCTGGAGTCTCACGGCGAATGCCGCAGCGCGGCCGTGCTGTTTTCCGGCGATACAGGCTTTTACAGCGGGACGGCCGGATTCCTGAAATACATGAAGGAGCACGGCCTGGAAGACCGGTGGACGGTCCGGATCCTGCCGGGGATTTCCTCCCTGTCTTCCATGGCTGCGGCCCTGGGAAAAAGCTGGGAGGACGCGGTCATTGCCAGCCGTCACGGCCGGGATCAGGATATCCGGACTCTGGCAGAGCGGCATGAAAAGGTATTTGTCCTGACGGGAGGATCCTGCCGGGCAGAACGGATCTGCGGGGAACTGAAAGGACTGAAGGTACAGGTGTCGGTGGGGGAAAATCTGGGAAGCAGCAGAGAACGGATCCGTACGGGAACCCCGGAAGAACTGGCCAAAGAGCAGTTTGATTCTCTGGCGGTGGTATGGATCGAGAAGGAGGACAGAAATTGAGAGACCAGTGGTTTATCCGGGGCAGAGTCCCCATGACGAAAAGTGAGGTCCGGGCCGTATCCATTTCCAAGCTGGAACTGACAGCGGACGGAGTGCTTTATGATGTGGGCGCGGGTACTGGCTCCGTTTCCATAGAAGCGGCCCTGACCGTTCCCGGACTTCAGGTATTCGCCCTGGAGAAAAAAGCAGAGGCAGCGGAGCTGATCCGGAAAAATAAGGAAAAGTTCCGGGCAGAGACCGTAACGGTGATCGAGGGGACGGCTCCGGAAGCGTTTGAAGGCCTTCCCGCGCCCACCCATGCCTTCATCGGAGGAAGCGGAGGGAACATGACATCTGTTCTGGATACGCTGCTGAAAATAAATCCGTCTCTTCGCGTGGTGGTGAATGTGATCGCTCTGGAAAGCCTGGCGGAGATCACCGGGTGGATGAAGGACCGGTCAGTGGACGGAGAGATCACGGCGGTGCAGACGGCCCGGAGCAGAAGAGCAGGGGCCTATCATCTGATGGAGGGACAGAATCCGGTATATGTGATCGCGTTCGGAGGGGAGGAAAGTCCATGGGCGGAAGAATCCTGATCGGAGCTCCGGGCAGCGGCAGCGGAAAGACCCTGATCACCTGCGGTCTTCTCACTCTTCTGAAACGGAAGGGGATCGCCTGCCGGTCCTATAAATGCGGCCCGGACTATATCGACCCCATGTTTCACAGAGCGGTGCTGGGAATCCCCAGCGGGAATCTGGATTCCTATTTTTCCACGCCGGATGAGATCCGCGCCAGGGTGGCAGAGGAAACGGCCGGGGTGGCAATGACGATGATCGAGGGCGTGATGGGATATTACGACGGCCTGGGAGGAGACCGGACTCAGGCCAGCTCCTATGATATCGCTTCCGTGACTCATACTCCTGCCGTGCTGGTGATCAACGGAAAAGGGGCAGGCCTCTCTCTGGCAGCCCTGATAAAAGGATTTCTGGAGTTTCGCAGGGACAGCCGGATCCGGGGAGTGATCGTAAACCGGGTCAGCCCCATGATGGCAGAGCGGCTGAGAGGGCCCATAGAAGAGCTGGGAGTGGAGTTTTTAGGCTGTCTGCCGGAGATGAGCGGTCTGAAGCTGGAAAGCCGCCATCTGGGACTGGTCATGCCTCATGAGCTGGAAACGCTGGAAAGCAGCCTGGAGCAGCTGGCGGATCAGATGGAGCAGAGCCTGGACATTCCCCGTCTCCTGTCTCTGGCACAGGAGGGGGGAGTGCTGACGGGAAAAGAAAAAAAACTTCTGTCCGTGAAAGAACGGGTGCCCATTGCCGTTGCCAGGGATCGGGCCTTCTGTTTCTACTATGAGGAGAATCTGCAGCTGTTAAGAGAAGCGGGGGCGGAACTGGTGGAGTTCAGCCCGCTGAAGGACAGGCGGCTGCCGGAGGGGGCCTGCGGCCTGATCCTGGGAGGAGGCTATCCGGAGCTGTTCGGGGCGGAGCTGGAGGAAAACAGGGCCATGAGAGAGGCGGTTTTCCGGGCAGCCGCGGAGGGATTGCCGGTGATGGCGGAATGCGGCGGCTTCATGTATCTGAAAGATCAGATGGAAGGAACGGACGGGAAGCTTTACTCCATGGCCGGAGTGCTGTCCGGCGTCTGCAGGAACAGCGGCAGGCTGGGCCGGTTCGGTTATCTGGAACTTCAGGGACTGGAAGAGGGACCGGTAAAGGGCCATGAGTTTCACTATTGGGACTGCACGGAAAACGGAAGCCTGTGTACGGCCGTCAAGCCGGCAGGCGGAAAAAGCTGGGCCTGTATGGAACGAAAAGGTGGCGTAACCGCCGGGTTCCCCCACCTTTACTATCCGTCCAACAGAAAGATCCCGGAGGAATTTGTGGAAAAATGCAGAAGATTCAGAAAGGAACGGTGCGAATGACAGAGGCGAAGAGACCGGATCTCAGAGCCATGGAGAAGGCGGCGGACCGGTGGAACCGGATCGCCAAGCCTCTTCACGGCCTGGGAATTCTGGAAGAGGATATTATAAAAATTGCAGGAATGACGGGAAGTCCGGATATGGATCTGAGCAGAAAGGCAGTGGTGATCATGTGCGCCGACAACGGCGTTGTGGAAGAAGGGATCAGCCAGACCGGACAGGAGGTGACTGCCGCCGTTACGAGAAATTTCACCACAGGAAATTCCTGTGTCTGTATTATGGCGGAACGGGCGGGAGCGGAGGTGATACCCGTGGACGTGGGTGTGGCGGGAAGCCTGGAAGACTGCGGTCATGTGTATCCCCTGCGCTCCTGCAGGATTGCTGCGGGAACCAGGAACTTTGCCAGAGAGGAGGCCATGACGGAGGAACAGGTCCGGGCGGCTCTCCGCACGGGAACGGAGCTGGTAAAGGAGCTGAAGGAAAAGGGATACGGCATCATTGCCACGGGAGAGATGGGAATCGGAAACACTACCACCAGCAGTGCGGTGGCATCCGTTCTTCTGGGAAAAGATCCGGGGGAAGTCACCGGCCGGGGAGCCGGTCTGAGCGATGAGGGACTGGAACGGAAGATCCGGGTGATCCGGGAGGCAATTGCCCTGCACCGGCCCGATCCGGCAGATCCGGTGGATGTGCTGAAAAAAGTCGGAGGGCTGGATCTCGCCGGTCTGGCAGGTGTATTTCTGGGAGGAGCTGCCTGGGGAATCCCCATTGTGGCGGACGGGTTTATTTCAGCCGTGGCAGCTCTGGCAGCGGAGCACATGTGTCCGGGCTGCAGGAATTATATGCTGGCTTCTCATGTATCGGCGGAACCGGCGGGGGAGATGGTGCTGAACGCCCTCGGACTGAAGCCGGTGATCCGGGCGGAAATGTGCCTGGGAGAGGGAACGGGAGCAGTGGCGGCCCTTCCCCTGATTCAGATGGCAGCGGATGTGTACAGCCGGATGAGCACGTTTGAAGAAAACTCCATAGAAGAATACCAGGAGTTTTCCCATGCTTAGAATCGTGACCGGAGGCAGCGGAAGCGGGAAATCCGCCTTTGCGGAAGACCTGATTCTGTCTTTCGGAGAGAAAAAAAGATATTATATCGCCACCATGCGTCCCTGGGATGAGGAGTGCAGGAAGCGGATCAGCCGCCATCGGGAGATGCGCAGGGGAAAGGGCTTTGAAACCATAGAGCAGTACGTGGACGTGGACATGCTGGATCCCGGTCCGGGTTCTGCTGTTCTTCTGGAATGCCTGTCCAATCTGACGGCCAATGAATATTTCCGGGAAGACCGTCCGGCAGAAGGACGGGAAGGAACGGAAGATTCCCGGCAACGGGAAACGGAGCGCCGCCTGACAGACAGCCTGCTCTGTCTGGCGGGCAGAACAGATGAGCTGGTGATCGTCACCAATGAGGTTTTTTCCGACGGCTGCAGCTATGACCGGGAAACAGAACGGTATCTGGAACTGCTGGGGCGGGTAAACCGCTGTCTGGCAGCCGCGGCAGGAGAGGTCACGGAAGTGGTGTACGGCATTCCGGTGGTGCTGAAGGCGGTACCGGAAGGAAAGGAGGAGAACAGAGCATGAAAAACTGGATCGGAAGCATGATCATTGCTTTTTCCATGTATTCCAGGATCCCCATGCCCCGGGTGGAATGGACAAAGGAGAGAATGGAGCATGCCCTCTGTTTCTTCCCGTTTATAGGTCTGATCCTGGGCGGAGTCTGCACCGCTTTCGGCGCAGCGGTCCGGGCGGCAGGACTGGAAGGGACGCTGTTTTATGCCTGTGCCGGGACCCTGATTCCTCTGGCAGTCACGGGGGGAATCCATATGGACGGATATCTGGACGTCTGCGACGCCCTGTGTTCCTACGGGACCAGGGAGAAACGGCTGGAGATCATGAAGGATCCCAGAACGGGAGCCTTCGGTGTGATCCGGTGAGGGTTGTATCTGCTCGGCTCTCTGGGCGTATTCAGCCTGATCCCCGCCGACCGGCTGGGACTGACGGCCGGGGTCTTCACCCTGAGCCGCGCCCTGTCCGCCTGGGCGGTGGTGTCTCTTCCGAAGGCCAGACCGGACGGGCTGGCTGCCGCTTTTTCCAGAGATGCTGCTGCAAAGACGGTACAGGCATTTTCTGCAGCCTTTGTTATCCTGTCCGCTGCTTTGCTCCGGATGACTGCAGGGCCGGCGGTCTGCGCCGCCTGCGTGCTGACGGCAGGAATCGTTTTTCTCCATTACCGCCATATGGCCCTGAAGGAATTCGGGGGCGTGACCGGAGATCTGGCGGGATATTTTCTGCAGCGGGCAGAGCTGTGGCAGCTGGCAGCGGCGGCGGCCGTGATCACGGCAGAAAGGTGGTTGTTATGATTCTGATCATAGGAGGAGCTTTCCAGGGAAAGGGAGAGTTGGCTGAGCGTCTGGCAGAGAAAGAATGGGCAAAGGCCGGACAGAAAACAGAAGAGGGGAAGGTTATGGACGGGAGCCGGGAGGATCTGTCGGAAGTCAGGGACTGCCGCATCCTGCTTCATTATCACGAATTTATAAGGAATTATCTCAGAGTCCGGCCGGATGCAGACCGGGAGGAGATCCGGCAGCTGGCCGGAAAGACGGCGGAACATTCCCCGCGGGCCTGCATCACTATGGACGAAGTAGGCTGCGGAGTGGTTCCCATGAGCCGTGAGGAACGGGCTTACCGTGAGGCTGCGGGAATCGCAGGACAGGAACTGGCCCGTCTGGCGGAACAGGTGATTCGCGTGACGGCCGGGATTCCGGTGCGGATCAAATGAAAACGACACAGAAAAAGACAGTAGGAGAGACAGAAATTGAGACTGATCACAGGAGTTTTGCTTGACCGGCTTCTGGGAGATCCCCAGGGCTGGTATCACCCCGTCCGGACCATAGGAACCTTTATTTCCCGGACGGAAACCATTCTGCGCCGCCTGCTCCCGAAGACGAAAAAGGGGGAGCTGACCGGAGGAGTGATTCTCTGCGCAGCGGTGCTGATCGGATCCGGGCTTGTGCCATGGGCACTTCTGAAGCTGGCCGGCAGGATCCATCCGGTTCTGGAATGGATGCTGGGATGCGTGATGTGCGGCCAGCTGCTGGCAGCCAGGTCCTTGAAGGATGAGAGCATGAAAGTCTGCAGTGCCCTTGAGAAGGGAGAACTGGAGTCTGCCAGACAGGCGGTGTCCATGATCGTGGGAAGAGATACCCGGTCCCTTACGGAAGAAGGGATCATAAAGGCGGCGGTGGAGACCGTGGCAGAGAATACCTCCGACGGGGTGATCGCTCCTCTCATTTATATGGCTCTGGGAGGACCGGTGGCCGGTTTTCTGTATAAAGGAATCAATACCATGGACTCCATGGTAGGCTACCGCAATGAACGGTATGAATATTTCGGAAAGGCGGCGGCCCGCCTGGATGACTGGGCGAATTTTCTGCCGTCCCGCCTGTCAGCCGTTCTCATGCTGGCAGCGGCAGCAGTCTGCCGCATGGACTGGAGACGGGGACTGACCGTCTTTCTCAGAGACAGGAACAATCATAAAAGTCCCAATTCCGCTCAGACCGAGGCGGCCTGTGCCGGAATTCTGGGGGTACGCCTGGCGGGAGACGCCTGGTACTTCGGAAAGCTGGTGAAAAAGCCCTACATCGGAGACGACCTCCGGCCGGTAGAGGCAGAGGATATCCGAAGGGCCAACCGCCTGATGTACGGAACGGAATGGCTGGCGCTGCTTCTTGCCGCCGGAGCTGCTTTTGCCCTGGGGCCGGGACTGCCGTAACAGGGAGGCTGAAAGGAGGATTCCTATGAATACATATGGCCATGGCGGAGATATCTACAGCCAGGAGATCCTGCTGGATTATTCTGCGAATATCAATCCACTGGGAATGCCGGAGGGAGTAAAGGAGGCAGTCCGGAGGGCTGTAGATGAAGCCGCCCCTTATCCGGACAGCAGCTGCCGGCGCCTCCGGAAGGCGCTGGCAGCGTTTCATCAGCTGGAGGAAGAGCGGATCATCTGCGGAAACGGCGCAGCGGACCTGATTTTTCAGCTGGTGTTTGCTCTCCGTCCGGAAAGAGCCCTTGTTCCGGCTCCGTCCTTTTCGGAATACGGACAGGCGCTGAAAGCGGCGGGGGCCAAAATATTTCTTTACAGAATGAAGAAGGAGAACGGATTCCGCTTTTCCCTGAGAGACTGGATGGAAGAGGCCGACCGGGTGCGTCCCGATATGGCATTTTTCTGCAACCCCAACAATCCTACCGGTCTGGCGGAAGGAAAGGAAACGGTGGAAAAGATGGCCGGTTTCTGCAGGGAACGGGGGATCTTTCTGGCAGTGGATGAATGCTTTCAGGAATTTCTGGATGAGCCGGAAGCGTGTTCCATTCTGGGCGAAACCGGCCGGTTTCCCCATCTGTTTGTGCTGAAGGCGTTTACCAAGACCTACGCCATGGCGGGACTGAGACTGGGATACGGAATCTGCGGAGACCGGCAGATTCTGGAGCAGATGGAGGCGGTCCGCCAGCCCTGGAGCGTATCCTCCCTGGCTCAGGCGGCCGGGCTGGCTGCTCTCCGGGAGGAAGAATATGTGAAAAGGTCGAAAACACTGGTGAAAATTCAGCGGAAAGCGCTGAAGGAAGGGCTGGCCGGACTGGGGCTTGAAGTCTGGGATTCTCAGGCAAACTATATTTTTTTCCGGGGGCCGGAGGGGTTAAAGGAACGGCTTCTGGACAGAAAGATCCTGATCCGGTCCTGCGCCAACTATCCGGGACTGGACGGGAGCTATTACCGGATCTGCGTGGGGACGGAGAAAAACAATCAGAGACTGCTGAGGGAATTGGAGGAGGTACTATGAGTTTCTATAAAATCATGCTGGTGGACGACGAAGAGGAAGTCCGCAAGAGCATTATCAAAAAAATAGACTGGGCAGACGCCGGTTTTCAGGTGGTGGGCGACGCGGAAAACGGACAGGAGGCGCTGGAAAAGCTGGAGATCCTGGAGCCGGATGTGGTCCTTACGGATATCCGGATGCCCTATATGGACGGACTGAGCCTGACGGAAAAGATCCGCCAGCGGTTTCCGTCCACCAAGGTGGTGATCTTTTCCGGATTTGACGATTTTGAATACGCCCAGCGCGCCATCAAGCTGAATGTGACGGAGTATATCCTGAAGCCGGTGAATGTGGAAGAGATGACGGCGATCCTGAAAAAGATCCGGAAAAATCTGGATGAAGAGATCGAAATGAGGCGGGACGTGGATCTTCTGAGAGAGCGCTACGTGGCCAGCCTGCCGGTGATCCGGGAGCACTTTCTGAACGACCTGGTGGAAGGAAAGCTGGCAGGTCCCCAGGTGGAGGAGAAGCTGAAGGAATATGAAGTGGATATTCTGGGAGCATCCAAATGGGTCATAGCAGTGGCTGCCGTGGAGGCGGAAGAGGATAATGGAAACGGAGCCAGCTCCTTCCACCGGGAGAGAGAGCTGATCCCCATTTCCGTCAAGCAGCTGATGGAGGAAAAGCTGAAGGAATACTACCGCTTTGTAATGTTCAATTCCTCCAGTGAGATGGTGGTCATCGCTGCCATAGACAGCACCAACACGCAGACCGGCCTGATCGAGCTGCTGAACGATATCTGCAGGGAATGCCACAAGGTACTGGAGGTTTCCGTGACTATAGGAGTGGGCGTGAGCTGTCCGGCGCTGGAGCGTATGGGACAGTCCTTCCAGTCAGCGGTGAATGCCCTGGGATACCGGGCAATCGTAGGCCGGGGCGGAGTGATCTATATCAATGACGTGGAGCCGGTGAGCAGGGGAAAGCTTCAGCTGGATCAGAGAGAAGAGTCCGATCTGGTGGCGGCTATCAAGTTCGGTCCCAGGGAAAAGATCGAGACGGCGGTGAAGAAGATCTCCGGCCGCATGGACGCCAAAGTCCATATCCGTCAGTACCAGGCCTATATCCTCAGCGTGGCCAGCACCATCACCCAGCTGGTCCAGCAGTATGATCTGAATCTTTCCGAGATCCTGGGAACAGACCGGGACTATTTTGAGGTCCTGGGTCAGATGAAGCAGCAGGAAGATTTCCATCAGTGGCTGCTGGCCGTATCCTGCCGCATCGGCGACGCCCTGGGGCAGGAGAGAGACAACACGGCAAAGAACATGGTCCGGGAGGCCAAACAGTACATAGAAGAAAATTACAGCGATCCGGAGCTTTCCGTGGAAAAGATCTGCCGTTATCTTCATATGAGCCCGGCTTATTTTTCCACCATGTTCAAAAAAGAGACCGGACAGACCTATATCGCCTATCTTACGGAGGTCCGGCTGAACAAGGCAGTGGAGCTGTTAAACAAGACCGATGACAAGACCTATATCATTGCCGGAAAGGTCGGTTATCAGGAGCAGAACTACTTCAGCTACGTGTTTAAAAAGCGATTCGGCGTTTCTCCCACCAAATACCGGGGAGCCAAATAAAGGAGAGTCCCTATGAAGCATGGATTGGAAGGAAAAAGCATCCGATATTCCATATTCGGATATTTTACCATTTCGGCTCTGGTCGTGGGCATACTGATTGCCCTGTCTCTGAACACCAGATTTTCCACCCAGATGAACTCTTCCATGGAGACGGAGAGCCAGAACATGGTAGGGCAGGTGAGCCGGGCCGTGGAAGTCTATCTGCGGTCGGTGATGAAGCTGTCCGATACGATCTATTACGGAGTGATCAAGAATGCGGATCTGTCTCTGGATTCGGTCAATCGGGAACTGCAGCTGCTTTATGACAACAATAAGGAAAGTGTGGAGAACATCACTCTGTTTGACAAGGACGGCCGGATGCTGGAAGCTGTTCCTGCGGCAAGGATGAATTCCCATACGGATATTGAAAAGGAGAGCTGGTTTACGGAGACGCTGGCGCAGCCGGAAAATCTTCATTTTACCACGCCTCATGTCCAGTACCTCTTCGACAACAGCGAAGGACAGTATAAATGGGTGATCTCCGTTTCCCGGGCTGTGGAGCTGACGGAAGGCCCTTTTACCACCCAGGGACTTCTGCTCATCGATTTGAGATATGACAGTCTGGAGCAGATTCTGGGCGATATTTCCATCGGAGACGAGGGCTACCTGTATCTGATGGACGGGGGCGGAGAGATCATCTGTCATCCGAAAGCCCAGCTGATTGATTCCGGCCTGGTGAAGGAGGACAATTTCCGCGTGGTAGACTGGAAAGAGGGAAGCTACCGGGGAAACTTTGAAGGGGAGGAACGGATCACGACTGTAAAATCCATCGGTTATACGGGATGGAAGGCAGTGGGCGTGATCCCTACGGGAAGTCTGACCCTCAATACCCTGAAGACCAGACTGTTTGCCGTGTTCATCGTGCTGCTGTTCCTGTTTGTGCTGGCGCTGATCAACGCATATATTTCTTCCAGAATCACCGATCCCATCAAGGAACTGGGAAAATCCGTGAGCAGGCTGGAGAGCGGAGATCTGGATACTCCGGTTTATGTGGGCGGATCCTATGAGATCCGGAATCTGGGAAAATCCATTCAGGGAATGGCGCTCCGGATCAAGCAGCTGATGAATGACATCGTGGTGGAGCATGAGTCCAAGCGGAAAAGCGAGTTTGATACCCTGCAGTCCCAGATCAATCCTCATTTCCTCTACAATACGCTGGATATCATTGTCTGGATGATCGAAAATGAAAAAAAGACGGATGCTGTCCGGATAGTGACGGCGCTGGCCCGGTTTTTCCGGATCAGTCTGAGCAGGGGAAAGAGCATCATCACCGTAAAAGACGAGCTGGAGCATGTGAGAAACTATCTGATGATCCAGCAGATGCGGTTCAAAAACAAATTTACTTATGAGATCGACGCCGACGAGGATACGCTGGAACTGGCCAGCTTAAAACTCATGCTTCAGCCCATGGTGGAAAATGCTATCTACCATGGAATGGAATTTATGGACGGAGACGGAGAGATCAGCATCCGCGTCTGGAGAGAAGAGGACGATCTGTATCTGAGGGTACGGGACAACGGACTGGGGATGACGGAGGAACAGGTGGAAAATCTGTTCAAGGACAATACTCATGTTCCGTCCAAAAGGGGGTCCGGCATCGGGGTCCGCAACGTGAATCAGAGAGTACAGCTGTATTTCGGCGAAAGCTATGGAGTAAGGATCGAATCCGAACCGGATGAGGGAACGGACGTGATCATCTGTCTGCCTGCAGTGCCTTATTGCGAGATTCTGGAAAAGGAGGGGAAAGCATGTCAGTAAAAGAAAAGGGGCTCTGGCTCCTGGCTGCGGTGATCCTGGTATTCCTCTATCTTGCTTCTTCTACGGATCTGATCATCAAGGAGAAGGTGGTCAGAATCCATCCCGTGTCCATTATCCTGGACGATATCAACGACGATTACTATCAGAACTTCAAAAAGGGAGCAGATCAGGCCGCCAGGGAATATCACGGAGATATCAGCTATACCACCATGTACCGTCAGGGGGCTGCCGGGGAGCAGATCGAGCTGGTCAACCGGGAGATCGAGGACGGAGCGGAGGCGCTGATCGCCGTACCTGTAGACGGAAGCGAACTGGAGCAGGCTCTGGATGAAAAAAAATACGGAGTTCCGTTTGTGATATTCGGCAGTCAGGTCGTTGGGGATGAGGTGAATGTCCACATTGAGCTGGACAGCATGCAGGCGGGAAGGCTTCTGGCGGAGCAGGCGGCCAAGGAGCTGCCGGAAGACGTGGTCTGCTATCTGTTTGCACAGGATCTGAGTCTGGGAGACAGCCGCCTGGTATATGAAGGCGTGAAGAGTGTGCTGGAAGAAGCGGGAATCGAATATGTGCTTAAGGAGAAAAAGGATGAGGAAGGCCTGTTCCGGGCTACGGTGGAGTCTGCAGTCTATCCGGCTACCACAGAGCATGCGGCGGTGATCGCCCTGGATCGGAAGAGCCTGACGGAAACAGCGGATATCCTGAAGACCAACGGGACATACCGGAACTACCTGTGGGGGGTTTACGGAGTGGGCTGCACCACTTCTCTGCTGAACAGTATGGATGCGGGCCTGATCGACGGTCTGGTGACGTACAATCAGTATCTGGCAGGATATCTGAGCGTACAGAAGGCGGTGGAGGCCATTTCCCTTCCGGGACGGAAGGAAACCATTCCTATGGAACTTTACTATATAACCAGGGAAAACATGAGGGATAGAAGATACGAAAAAATGCTTTATCCCATGGAATGATGACAGGGGAGGAAATACAATGGGAAAAATGGGGCGTTACAGATGGCTGTGTCTGACAGGAGCGTGCTGCCTGCTTTTTCTCACAGCCTGCGATGGAGAGAAGGAGCAGGAAAAGAAGGATTCCATCCGGCTGGGAGTGTCCATATACCGGTGGGAGGATGCGTTTGTAGGTACTCTGCGGACGGAACTGGAAACACAGGTCAAGGAATACGAACAGAGAACGGGAGTGAAGGTGGTTCTGGATATTGTGGATGCAAAGGAAAATCAGAGCGTTCAGAACAGCCAGGTGGAACGGTTTATTTCCCTGGGCTGCGACGCTCTGTGCATCAACATCGTGGACCGTTCTGCAGCCAGCAATATCATTGACCGGGCCATGGATGCGGATGTTCCGGTGGTATTCTTCAACCGGGAGCCGGTGGAAGAGGATATGAACCGGTGGGATAAGCTGTATTATGTGGGGGCAGATGCCAAGGAGTCGGCGGTGATCCAGGGTACCATCCTGGCGGACGCATATGAAGAAGATCAGAGAAGCCTGGATTTAAACGGAGACGGAGTGGTGAAATATGTGCTTCTGGAGGGGGAGACCAGTCATCAGGATTCTCTGATCCGCACGGAGTGGTCCATCCAGACCCTGAAAGACCGGGGAGTACCCATTGAAAAAGTCACAGGAGGCATTGCCAACTGGGACAGAAGCCAGGCTTCCGCACTTATGGAGCAGTGGCTGGCAGAATATCCGGATGAGATCGAGCTGGTGATCAGCAATAATGACGAAATGGCCCTGGGAGCCATTGACGCCATAGAGCGGGAAGGCGTGGTGAGAGACATCAAGCTGGTGGGAATCGACGCCACTCCGGCTGCCCTGGAGGCTCTGCGCGACGGATCTCTGATGGGTACGGTAAACCAGGATCTTCAGGCCTATGCGGGAACGATCTTTGAGATCGCCCGCTGTTTGGCCATGGACGAGCCGGTGGAGGACCATGTGGAACTGGAAGATGGAAAATATTACCGAAGCGCCCAGGTCGGAGTGACCGCAGATGACATGATTGACTAAATTGTAGAAAATAGACAGAAAATGCCGGTTTGGAAAAAAATATCGAAAAAAATTGAAAACAACGAATAAAATCGTATCTAAATCAAAAAAAAACATATAGAAAACTGCACAAACGGATGATATACTCAAGCCATCGATAGGACAAAGTGCCTAATCAAAAAGAATAAGGGAGGAATTTAAAAATGAGATTAACAAAGAAAGCGGCAGCACTGGTACTTGCATCCTCTATGGCAGTTTCCTTAACAGCATGCGGCGGCGGAACGACAGAGACCACCGCAGCTCCGGAGACCACGGCAGCTACAGAGGCAGCAGCTGAGACCACCACAGCAGCAGAGGCAGCTGAGGCGGCAGCAGAAGTGACCGGCAAGGATCCGTCCGAGATCAAGGTTGGTATCTCCATTTATCAGTATGCGGATAACTTCATGACCCTTTACCGCAACGAGCTGCAGAGCTATCTGGTAGACGAGCTGGGACTTTCCGCAAGCAACATCATGATGCAGGATGGAAAGAACGACCAGGCTGAGCAGATGAACCAGATCAGAAACTTCATCACCGCAGGTGTTGATGTAATGATCCTGAACCTGGTACAGGCTTCCTCCGCTCCGGATGTAACCAACCTGTGCAACGAAGCAGGAATCCCCGTAGTATACATCAACCGTGAGCCGGATGCAGAAGAGGAGCAGAGATGGGTTGACGAAGGCATCAAGGCAACCTACGTAGGCGCTGACGCAAGACAGTCCGGTACTTATCAGGGCGAGATCATCGCTGCTCAGGAGAACATGGGCGATGCCAACGGCGACGGCGTTGTAAAATATGTAATGATCCAGGGTGACCCGGAGAACGTAGACGCTCAGTACAGAACTGAGAATTCCGTAAAGGCACTTCAGGATGCCGGCGCTCAGGTTGAGCAGCTTGTTATCCAGCG